>JASGFB010000020.1:0-46237 GCA_047605765.1 Rhodocyclaceae bacterium | reverse complement strand
GGCCCCGCGGGCCCCCAACGGCGCTGACAGCAGGCCGGCCGGCCGGCGCGCCGGCCCGCTCCAGCGGTCGCGGCCGCCTTCGAGCAGGACCGACCAGCCCTTGCGGTGCTGACGTGGAATGTTGCGCAACATGGCGCGTGCGCGCAGCTCTTCGAAGGGTTGCAGCGCCTCGTCGAGCAAGCCTTCGTAGGGCACGTACTGGATGTCGGCCGGCGTCAGATCGACGAGCCGGATGGCCGGCGCCTGCCGGGCGAGGGCGTGCACCTGCGAGGGCGACACGCCGTGCACGGCGCGGAAGGCGCGTGAGAACGCCTCGGCGGACGCATAGCCCGATTCCAGCGCCAGTTGCAGCATCGACGCGTCGTAGCCTTCTTCGATGCGCCGCCGTGCCGCCAGCAGGCGCAGGCGCCGCACGCGCGCCAGCGGCGATTCGCCGGCGTAATCCTTGAAGACGCGCTCGAAATGAAAACGCGACAAGTGCGCGATATCCGCCAGCTCATCCAGGCACAAGGGGGTCGTCAGGTGGGCGTCGATATGGAGCGCCACCAGTCTCAGGCGCGCCAGGCGCCGCGTAAAAGCCTCGACATTCATGGGCGGAGAAGAATCACTGCCGCGTCCCCGCCGGGGGAGGGCGAGGGCCGGGCATGCTGCGATCGGAAACGGGAAAATGCGCCCGTGTCAGGTGATCGCTATCGTACCGCGCTGGCACGATAGCGGCCACAGGCCATAGGGGCGGGGCGTCAGGCGGCGCGCTGGGTGTTCTTGAAGGTCGCGACCAGGCGCAGCGCCCAGGCGGGCGGCTCGATGCTGTCGAGCAGATTCTTGAGCGCCAGGCCCAGCTCGGTGTCACCCTCGATGCGCAGGCGGCGCTGGAAGAACAGCGTGTCGGGGTCTTCTTCGCGCAGGGCCACGCGTGCGTAATCGAGCGCGGCGGCCTGGAAGCTCACGTCGGCCTCGACGTTCGACGGCGCCGCCCGGAAGCGGTCGCCCTGCACGTGCACGCGGGCTTCGACGCCCAGATCGGACACCTTGATGCAGACCGTCTTGCCATCGAGGAAGCCCAGGTCGCCCGGCAGATTGCCGGTGCGGCGGGCCACCGTCAGCGCCAGCGCCAGCACGTCGCTGAACGGACGCCGTGGCAGGTGCGCACCCAGGCGCGCCAGGCTGGCTGGCAGGTTGAAGGACGGGCGGAAGGATTCAGTGTGCATCTTGGCTCCCCGAATAACTGTTGACCATGCCGCGGTCGCCGAGCCAGTAGCCATCGCACAGGCCGCGCGGGGCCAGTGCCGGCAGGGCGTCGGCGTTGGTCTGGCCGTCATGCAGCCAGTGGTAATGGGCGGCGATCACGCGCGCCATGTCATGCGGTTGCGGACTCAGGCGCAGCGAGGTGACGCCGGCGTCGACCAGTTGGCTCACGTGCGGCAGCAGCGCCTGGGTGGCCGACGACATGGTCTGGGTGCCGTTGATGGTCAGGAACGGCTGCCCCTCGCGCGTTTGGAGATCGATACCCTCGGCGAAATCCATGCAGCGGAACTGGCAGTCGGTCTTCTTGAGGTTGAAATGGCGGGCGGTGAAGCAGCGCGCCGAGAACGCCAGCGGCAGCCGGCCCCAGGCGAAGACTTCGGTTTCGATGCCGGCCGGCGCCTCGGCCAGTACCTGGGCCAGGCGCTCGCGCGACATCTCGACCGGCGGCACCCAGCGGATGGCGCCGGCCTGGGCGAACATGGCGAGCGTGGCGGCGTTGTAGATGTTCAGGTGCGGCCCGGCGATCCAGCGCGTGCCGCGCAGCAGATGCACCGCGCCGAGGTCGTTGGCTTCGACCAGGAATTCACCGTTGTCGGCGATGCGGCGCAGGGTTTTCAGTTCACTTTCGGATTCGAGCAGTGCCGCGCCCGACAGGACGACTTCCTTGCCGCTCGCGGCGAGGTCGCGGGCGATGCCGATCCAGTCGTCGAGGCGCAGTTGCTGACGGCGGCTGCACACGACCTCGCCGAGGTACACGGTGTCGACCGGCCACTTCATGGCGCTGGCATAGAAGCTGCGCACGTCGTCGCGTGCCCAGAAATACAGAAGGGGGCCAAGGGCGAGTTTCATGCGGATCACTTCCAGGGACGGTTGTAGGCGCCGAGCGTGACCTGCTGGCCTTCGGACACGCGCGCCAGCGATTGCTGCCACTGTGGCTTGACGTGGAAACGCGCATCGCCGGCCGCCACGGCGCCGTCGATGGCGGCGCGCAGCACGCTGGTGACGGCCGTCACGTAGGCCGGGCTGCGTTGGCGGCCTTCGACCTTGATGGCCGATACGCCGATGCGTAGCAGATCGGGCAGCAGCTCGATCACGTTCAGGCTGGTGGGTTCTTCGAGGGCGTAGTAGACCTCGTCGTCGACGGCGAAGCGGCCCTTGCACAGCGTGGGGTAGCCGGCCGGTTCGTCCGGCGAGTATTCATCGATGAGCACGCCCGACAGGCGCGCCTGCGTGCCACGCGGGGTCTCCTGCCAGCGCACCGCCTTGGCGGGCGAACACACACCGGCGGTGTTGGGGGAATCGCCCGTGGCGTAGCTCGACAGCAGGCAGCGCCCTTCGACCATCACGCACAGGCTGCCGAAACCGAACACTTCGATCTCGACCTTGGTGTTGGCGATGACGTGCTGCACCTGATCGATGGTCAGCACGCGCGGCAGCACGGCGCGTTCGATGCCGAACCAGTCGCGGCACAGGTTGATGGCTTCGTAATTGGTGGCCGAGCCTTGCACCGACAGGTGGCGGCGGATCGACGGATGCGTTTTGGTGCAGTAATCGAGCAGGGCCATGTCGGCCATGATGACCGCATCGACGCCGAGATCGGCGGCGGCATCGACGGCGCGGCGCCATTTTTCTTCCTCGCCGGCCTGCGGGTAGGTGTTGATGGCCATCAGCACGCGCTTGCCGCGCGACTGGGCGTAGCGGATGCCTTCACGGGCCGCCGCCGCATCAAAGTTGAGGCCGGCGAAATTGCGCGCGTTGGTGGCGTCCTTGAGGCCGATGTACACGGCGTCCGCGCCATGGTCGACCGCGGCCTTCAGCGAGGGCAGGCTACCGGCGGGACAGACGAGTTCGGGTGAGCGCATGCTGGGAAGGATGTCGACAGGGAAACCCGGTGAGCTTAGTCGTCCCCCTTGTGACAACGCTTTGCGTTTAATCAAAGATAGCCGGAAGCTATAAGGAATGCGTCTATACCCTTGTATTCGTTGTGGATTTAGCGCACACGCGAGCGCAACAACCCTGTAAGTAAGCGTGACAGCTAGGCCTACCGGCGAAAGGGTTGTCGTACAATCATCGGTTGCGTCGGCGTTTGACTCCCTCTGTGCCGACGCACGCGAAGGGCTGTCTATGCTGGAAGTACGATTGGCGAGACAACGCGTATCTTCGCGCAGCTAAGCCGCACCGTTGCGGCGCACGGTGTTTGCTGGCACCGGTACCAAATATTGAGAGCCCACAAGGGGACCTGAATGGCTAAAGGCACCACGATCCAATTGCAGTTTCACGAGTTCAACGATCCGGCCACCGGTGCGCGCATCACGCGCCTGACGCCGCCGGACGTGACCTGCCACCGCAACTACTTCTACCAGAAGTGCTTCACCAGCGATGGCAGCAAGCTGCTCTTCGGTGGTCTCTTCGATAACGAAAACTGGAACTGCTACCTGCTCGACCTGAAGACCGGCGTGGCGCGCCAGCTCACCGACGGCAAGGGCAAGGAAGACAACACCTTCGGTTGCTTCCTGACGCCGGATGACAAATACCTCATCTATCGCAAGGGCCCGAAGGAAATGCGTCGCCTCAACCTGGAGACGCTGGCCGAAGAGATCTTCTATACCGTGCCGGCTGGTTTCAAGGGCTACGGCACCTGGGTGGCCAATTCCGACTGCACCAAGATGGTCGGCATCGAAGTGGCCGAAGGCGATCTGCTGCCGCTGACCACCTGGGAGCAATTCCGCGAACAGTTCTTCCTCAACCCGCGCTGCCGCCTGATCGTCATCGACATGGCCACCGGTACGAGCGAAGCGATCATCGATGAAAAGCGCTGGCTGGGCCACCCCATCTACCGTCCCTTCGATGACAACACCATCGCCTTCTGCCACGAAGGCCCGCACGACCTGGTGCAGCGTATGTGGCTGATCAACGAAGACGGCAGCAACCAGCGCCAGCTCAAGAAGCAAGAGCCGGGCGAGGCCTGCACGCACGAATTCTTCGTGCCGGACGGTTCGCGCATGATGTACGTGTCGTACAAGAAGGGCGACAGCGACCGCTGGCTGTGCGTGGCCGATCCGATCACGCTCGCGAACGAGCGCATCATGTCGATTCCGCAGTGCGAACACCTCTACAGCAACTATGACGGTTCGTTGGCGGTGGGCGACGGCAATGGCGCGGCGATTGCCGTCGCCGACACCGAAGGCCATGAACACGAGAATGACCCGTTCATGTACCTGTTCGACCTGCGTACCCGCGAAACCAAGAAGATCTGCCAGCACAACTCGTCCTGGAAGGTCTACCGCAACGATCGCCAGGTCACCCACCCGCACCCCGGCTTCACGCCGGACAACAAGCAGGTGCTGTTCTCGTCCGACTTCGAGGGCGAGCCGGCGATCTATCTGGTCGATCTGCCGGCCTGATAGCGTTTTCGCTGCGTTTCATCCGAAAAGGCGAGCCTTATGCGCTCGCCTTTTTTGTGTCCTGCGCGGCACGGGATATGCGGTTAGTATCGCGTGCTCGGTGCCGCCCACGGCACTTTTCCATAGGAACGGGTGATCCATGAACACGCCCCCATCGGCCGTCGATCGCGGCGCCAGCCTGCCTGAGCTGACCCTGCGGGGCATCCTGCTCGGCGCGCTCATTACGGTCGTATTTACCGCCTCCAACGTCTATCTCGGGCTCAAGGTCGGGCTGACCTTTTCGTCCTCGATCCCGGCGGCTGTCATATCGATGGCCGTGCTGAGCCTGTTTTCGCGCAGCAACATCCTCGAGAACAACATGGTGCAGACGCAGGCCTCGGCGGCCGGCACGCTGTCATCGATCATCTTCGTGCTGCCGGCGCTCGTCATGGTCGGCCACTGGCAGGGCTTCCCGTTCTGGCAGACGCTCGCCATCTGCATGGCCGGCGGCATGCTCGGCGTGTTGTTCACCATTCCGCTGCGCCATGCCATGGTGGTGAAGAGCGAACTGCCCTATCCGGAAGGCGTGGCGGCTGCTGAAATCCTGCGCGTCGGCGCGGGCGAGGCAGAGGGCGGATCGGCCGCCGACGGGCTGCGCGACATCGGCCTGGGGGGCGCCGCCGCCGCGCTGTTCAGCCTGGCCGCCGGCGGTCTGCGGGTGTTATCGGACAGCGCCGCATATTGGTTCTCGGCCGGGCGCGCGGTGTTTCAGCTGCCGATCGGCTTTTCGTTCGCCCTGGTCGGCGCCGGTTATCTGATCGGCATCGTCTCGGGGGTGGCCATCCTGATCGGGCTCGTCATCGCCTGGGGCGTGGCGGTGCCGTGGCTGACGGCACATGGCGCCGCAGCCGCCGGCCAGAGCATCGCCGATTTCGGCAATACGGTGTGGCGCACCCAGGTGCGCTTCATCGGCGCCGGCACCATCGCCGTGGCGGCGGTGTGGACGCTCATCACCCTGCTTGGTCCGGTCGTGGAAGGCGTCAAGCGCTCGTTCGCAGCGCTGACGGCGGGCCCGGCGGCGGCCGACGTGCCGCGCACCGAGCAGGATCTGGCGCCGCGCTGGATCGGCATCGTCGCCGTGCTCATGCTGATCGTGCTGGGTATGGCCTTCGCCGCCTTCCTCAGCGATGCGCCGGTGAGCGCCGGCACCAAGGCCACGCTCATCGCCTGCGCGCTGGGCTTCACCTTCATCTTCGGCTTTCTGATTGCGGCGGCCTGTGGCTACATGGCTGGCCTGGTCGGTTCGTCGTCCAGCCCGATCTCCGGCATCGGCATCATCGGCGTGACCCTGGTGTCGCTGCTGATCCTGCTGCTCGGGCAAGGCGAGGGCGGGCTGATGCAAGGCCCCGACGGCACGCGTTTCGCGGTGGCCCTGGCACTGTTCGTGACGGCCGCCGTGCTGGCGGTAGCGACCATTTCCAACGACAACCTGCAAGACCTGAAAACCGGCTGGCTGGTGGGCGCCACGCCCTGGCGCCAGCAGGTGGCCTTGCTCATCGGCTGCGCCGTGGGCGCGGCGGTGATCTCGCCGGTACTCGAATTGCTCTATCACTCGTATGGCTTCGCCGGCGCCATGCCGCGCGCCGGCATGGACCCGCACCAGGTACTGTCGGCCCCGCAAGCCACGCTCATGACCACCATCGCCACCGGCATTTTCGCGCGCCAGCTCGAATGGGGCATGCTGCTGACCGGTGTGGTTCTGGGGGCAGTGATGATCGTCATCGACGCCATCCTGCGTCGTCGCGGCGGTGTCGCGCGCCTGCCGGTGCTGGCCGTCGGACTGGGCATCTACCTGCCGCCGACGGTGACCGTGCCGCTGGCCTTCGGCGCTGTGCTGGGCTGGTGGATCGAACGTCGTGTGCGCCGCCGTGCCCAGCGGCAGGGTGTCAACGTCGAGCGTGCCCTGGCCGGGCCGAACCGCCGTGGCGTACTGATCGCTTCGGGCCTGATCGTCGGCGAAAGTCTGGTCGGCGTATTGCTCGCCGCGCTCATCGGCCTGACCGGCAATGATGCGCCTCTGTCCATCGTCGGGCCCGGTTTCGCCGGTACGGCGCAGTGGCTGGGTCTGATCGTCTTCCTGTTGATCAGCGCGCTGTTCGCACGCAAGGTGCTGCGCGCCTACGGCACCTGATGGCGGGGACGCCGGCGCGCTTGCCGCATGGGGCAGGGTGGATCTATCAAGATGCGATTGCCACTGAAGCAAGTCGCCGGGTGCTAGTTGGAGGCGGGGCGAGCGTCTAGAGTGGGGCCGTCTTCAGGCGCAATCGGAATCCCCATGTCATGGCAGCACGACGAACAGCGGCGCACGTTGATGGCGGCGCTGGCCGCCTTTCCCCTGGCCGGCCTCAGCGAAACCGCGGCCGGCGATGCCCCGCGCATCCTGGTGGCCTGCTTTTCGCGCACCGGTAATACGCGCGTGGTGGCCGGCCTGATCCAGCGAGCCCTGCGCGCCGATGCCTTCGACATCCGCCCGGCTACCCCTTATCCGGAAGACTATCTGGCGACCGTCGACCAGGCCAGTCGCGAAACGCGGGCCGGTGTCGAGCCGGCGCTGGCGGCGCGCGCCGAAGGGTGGGCGCGCTACGACACCGTGTTTGTCGGCTTTCCGATCTGGGGCATGACGGCCCCGCCCATCATCCGTTCGTTCCTGCGCACCCACGACACGGCCGCCAAGCGGATCGTGCCCTTCATCACGCATGGCGGTTATGGTCTCGGCAACAGCCTGGCGGTGCTGGCTCGCCAGGCACCCAATGCCACGCTGAGCGATCCCTTCGTCCTGGAAGCCGACCAGGAGCGGCGCACCATGGAGCGCGTGCAGGCGTGGCTGGCCAACGCGGCGCCCGCCAGCAAGGCTTCATGAAGCTGCTTGTTGCGGTCGTTGCGACAGCGCCAGCACCGAGACCAGGCAACCCAAACCCGATGCCCCGATGACCCAGCCCATGGTCCACGGCGTGCCATCGGCGAACGCCGCCACCAGCGCGGCGCTGACAATGCCACTGCCGTAGTGCAGCGCGCCCAGCAGCGCCGAGGCCGCACCGGCGCGGCGGGGGAAGTGTTCGAGCGCACCGGCCACCGAGTTGGCAACGATGAAACCGTTCATCGACATGTACACGAAGACCGGCACGGCGAGTCCGGCCAGACCGCCAAACCCCGTATAGGCGTCGATCGCCAGCACCAGCGCCGAGGCCAGGGCGCCCCAGGTCCCCCAGCGGAACAGCCGCTCGCTGCCATGGCGGCGAAGCAGGCGGCCATTGAGATAGTTGGCGGCGATGATGCCCAGGATATTGGCGCCGAACAGCAAGCCATAGGCCTGCGGTGATACGCCGTAATAATCGATATATGCGAATGGCGTGCCCGCGATGAAAGCGTAGGCGCCGGCATAGAAGAAGCCGCCGGACAAGGCGTAGCCAAGCAGGCGCCGGTCTTGCAACAAAGCCCGGTAATCGGCGAGGGCGTAGCTCAGGGCGGTGGTGGCGCGCTTTGGCCGAGGCAGCGTTTCCGGCAGCGCGCGCAAAGCGGCCAGGGTCAGCACCCCCACGCCCGCCAGACCCCAGAAGATGAGCGGCCACGAACCCAGCCGGAGCACCTGCCCACCCAGGATCGGCCCCGCCAGGGGGGCGATGCCCATGATCATGATCAGCGTGGACAGCGTGTGCGCGGCCTGCTGGCGGTCGTACAGATCACGCACCATGGCGCGCGCCAGGACCGGACCGACACTGGCGCCGAGCGCCTGCAGCACACGCCAGCCGACCATCTGGCCGACACTTGTCGAGCCGGCGCAACCGATCGAGCCGACGACGAACAGCAGCATGCCGATGGCGACCGGCGGGCGCCGCCCGCAGCGGTCGCTGACCGGGCCCCACAGCAATTGGCCGAGGCTGAAGCCGATCAGAAATCCCGAGATGGTGTAGTCCATGCTGCCGGGCGCGCCATGCAGTTGCGCTTCCATCGATGGCATCGCCGGCAGATAGACATCGGTGGAAATCGATGCGAAAGACATCAGCGCACTCAAGATCAGCAGCACGCTCAGATCGTTGACGGCGGGCGTCCCGGTCGAATGGGGTGGGGGCGAAATACGGAAACTCCTTGCAGCGGCGGGGGCTGATGCAGTGGCCCGCGTCAGCGGGCGTCTGCTTTCAGCGCAGCCATGGCGACGACGAGGTGTTGAACAATCGAAGAGGGCGGGTGACGGCTGGCCGCTCTCTCACAGGTCGGCGGTGTAGTCGGCATCGCTGACGTGTTCCATCCACGTCACCACGCTGCCATCGAGGGCTTCGGCCACCGCGAAATGGCTCATCGGCGAATCGGTGCGCGCGCCATGCCAATGGCGCACGTGCGGGGGAATCCATACCACGTCGCCGGGGCCGACCGCTTCAATCGGGCCTCCTTCGCGTTGCACCCAGCCGGCGCCGGAGATGATGTACAGCGTCTGGCCCAGCGGATGCGTGTGCCACGCCGTGCGCGCGCCGGCGGCAAATGAAACGGTGCCGCCGCCGATGCGTGCCGGCGCCTCGGCCTGGTAGACGCCAGCCACCGTCACCGTGCCGGTGAAGTAGGCTGCCGGCCCCGGGTTGTTGCCTGTACCAGCGCGGGTCAGGCTGAGCGGTGCCGTGCTGGCGGCATCGACGGGCGGGCGCGCAGCGAAGACGCGCTGCAGCACCGGTACGGCCGACATGGCGCGTGGCCAGCCGGCATAAAAAGCCAGGTGAGCGGGGATCTCTGCCATCTCGGCGCGGCTCAGTCCGCTATCCATCGCGCGGTGGGCGTGAAATGGCAATTGTTCGGCCTGGCCGAGGGCGATCAGCGCCGCCACGGTCACCATGCTGCGGTCGCGGGCCGACAGATCGGGGCGCTGCCACAGTGCGCCGAAGAGGACGCGATTGGTCAGGTCGGCCAGGGGCGGCGAGGTCGGTCCGACGTTGTTGTCGACCGCATCCTTGCGTGCGGCTTCCGCGGCGGCCTCCAACGCGATGCGCGCCGCCGCGCTGTCCTGCTGCGCGCCGATGCCACGCGCATCGAATACCTTGCGGATCTCGGGCACGGCGGACATGGCATTCGGCCAGCCCGAATAGAACGCGAGGTGCGTGACGATCTCGCCGATTTCACCGGGCGCGACGCCGTTGTCGAGCGCCAGGCCGACGTGGGCAGCGAGCTGCTCGGTCTTGCCGGTGGCCACCAGCGTCGCCACGGTCAGCATGCTGCGATCGCGGGCAGCCAAGGGCGCACGCGCCCATACTTCACCGAACAGGACCTCGTCGGTAAACCGGCCCAGGCCGGGCGCAAGCGTGTACACCGCCGCCGGCGCGTAACGGCGGGCGGGTGTTTCTTCCGCCTCGGCGCCCGTCATCGCCAATGCCGACAGCATAATGGTTCCAGCCAGTTTGTTCATAGTGCAAAGACTCCCGCTACGTCCCGAGCCCGCACTTTAGGCGCCGCTTTATCAAGCATCTAGACCTGAAGCCCTTGTAGAAGCAACAATTGGAAATTGATAATCCGTGCCCGAGGTGGCCATGCCGATCAACGAACTGCGCGCCATCTCGACATTCGCCAAGGCCGTGGAGCTGGGCAGCCTGCGCAAGGCTGCAGCCGCCCAGGGCATGACGCCGCAGGCGGTGAGCCAGATGCTGGCGCAACTGGAAGCCCACCTGGGGGTGCGCCTGCTGCACCGGACCACCCGCAACATCGCCCTGACCGACGAAGGGCGGCAGTTTCTCGAATCGGCGCAGCCGGCGCTGGCCGCACTGGAGCGGGCCTTGCAGCAGGTGCGGCGGGCCAAGGACGACGACGCCGGACCGCTGCGCATCGTCGGGCCACGCTCGACTTTCCTGCCCGTGCTGTGGCCGGTGGTCGATGAGTTCTGCCAGCGCTACCCCGGCGTGGAGCCCGATGTCCTGCTGGACGACCGCATCGGCAACTGGGTGCAAGACCGCGTGGACGTCGGCTTTCGTTTTGGCATGCAGCCGGACGAAGGCGTCATCGGCCGCCGCCTGTTTCCCCTCCAGATGATCGTCTGCGCCGCGCCCGCATATCTGGCCCGCCACGGCGCGCCGGATACGCTCGAAGAACTGGATACGCACCGCTGCACCGTATTCCGCCATCCCGTCACTGGACGCCTGATGCCGTGGACGCTCGGCAACGACAGCGAAGCGGTCTCGCGTGACATGGCGCCGGCGCTGTCCACCAACGACAGCGAGCTGGAGGTCGAAGCCGTCCTCTCCGGCCATACCCTTGGCCTGCTGACGGGGACATCGGTGGCCCATCACATCCGCCAGGGGCGGCTGGTGCCGCTGCTGCACCGCTACGCCACGGCCCGCTACAACGTCTTCATCTATTACGGCAACCGCAAGGCACAGCCGGCGCGCGTGCGCGCCTTCATCGATCTGGCAATCGAACGCCTGATGGACAACCCGGCGTATTTCCTGCAGCCCGATGAACTGGCCGAGGCCGAAGCCGAGGGGCGCCGGCGCCACGTGGCCGGGCGTTGAGCCGCACCATGCCGCCGCGCTCAAGACAACGGCCCCGACGCATTGCGCGCCAGGGCCGTTGAGGGGAGGAAAGAGACCGTCTGCCGTCAGTAGAACCAGGAGGCCGGTACCGTGATCAGCTTGGGGAACAGCACGAACAGGAACAGCAAGGCTGTTTCGGTGATGAGGAAGGGCACCATCCCCTTGATGACCCGATCCAGATCGACCCGCGCCACGCCCGACACCACGTTGAGCACTGTCCCCACCGGCGGCGTGATCAGGCCGATGGCGTTGTTCATCATGAACATCACCCCGAAGTAGTACGGATCGATACCGGCCTGCTTGATCAGTGGCATCAGCACGGGGGTCAGGATCAGCACCGTCGGGGTCAGGTCCAGCGCCGTGCCGACCAGGAAGATGATGGCCATCAGGATCAGCATGAACAACACCTGGTTGTGCATGAAGGGCTGCATCATGTCGCTGACCTGCGCCGGGATGTTGGCGATGGCGATGAGCCAGGCCGACACCATCGAGGCCGCCACCAGGAACATGATGGCGCTGGATGTCTTGGCCGATTGCAGCAGGATGCGCGGGATCTGACGCCAATCCAGTTCGCGGTACACCAACAGACCGACGATCAGCGCATACACGGCAGCCACCACGCCCGCTTCGGTCGGCGTAAAGGCGCCGGTCTTCATGCCGCCGACGATGATCACCGGCAGCACCAGCGCCCACACACCGCGCCGCAGCGACAGGCCCAGCCGACCCCACTCGAAAGTCTGGGTGGAGGTCATGCGCTTGTCGCGGCGCGCAAACCACGACCAGGTGCAGATGAGGGCGGCGCCCATCATCAGGCCCGGGAAGATGCCGGTCATGTACAGCTTGGTGATCGACAACTGCGCGGCCACACCAAACACCACGAACGAAATCGACGGCGGCAGGATCGGCGCGACGACACTGGCCGACGACACCAGCCCGGCCGACAGCGACACGTCATAGCCGGCCTTGCGCATCAGCGGGATGACGACGGCGGCCAGGGCGGCGCAGTCGGCTGCCGCCGAACCCGAGATGCTGGCGATCACGATGGCGGCGATGACCGCCACATAGCCGAGGCCGCCACGAATATGGCCGAGCGCTGCGGTGGCGACGCCGACGATGCGCTGCGAAATGCCGCCGGCATTCATCAGCTCGCCGGCGAGCACGAAGAAGGGCAAGGCCATGAGCGGATAGTTGTCCGCGCCGGCCAGGATGTTCTGGGCCAGGATCTGGATATCGAACATCTGCAACTGCACCATCAGCGCCAGCCCGCAGAAAAGCAGGGCAAACGCGACGGGAACCCCGAGTGCCATGGCGCCGCACAGGGAGACGACAAAAATGAAAATGGTCACGGCAAAAATCTCCGACGGCGTTATTCAATGCTCTCTTCGTGGCTGAGGAACAGTTCCTCATCGCTCATCCGCCCGCTCAGCAACCGGAACAGCGAATGGATGACCATCAGGGATATGCCCAGACAACAGATGACGCATGACAGGTACACGATGCCCAGCGGGATCTGGGTCACCGGCGAATAGTTGCTCATGTTGTCGAGCGCCAGGGTGGTGGCGCCGTAGAGCAGCAGGGCGCAGCACAGCAGGGTGATCAGATCGCTGATCAGCTTGCAGAATCGCTTGCCCATGGGCGGCATGCGCTGCACCAGCCCGAGGACGCCCAGGTGGGTACGGTCGCGCATGGTCAGCAGCGCGCCGATGAAGACCACCCACACGAACAGGAAGCGCGAGACTTCCTCCGAAAACGTGATGCCCGAGTTGAACGCGTAGCGCAGTACGACGTTGCTGAACACCAGTATCACCATGGTGGCGAGCGCCACCATGATCAATTTTTCCAAACCGGCCACGATGAGTCGAGCCATTGCGTGTCTCCTAAATCCGAATGGGACGTGGGCCTCCGCGCGCACGGATGCGCGCGGAGGCTGGCTGGCGCTCAGGGCTTGGCACGGACCTTTTCGACTTCGTCGTAGAACGACTTGACGAAGTCGGCGCCGATGGCCTTGGCGTTGGCGTCGATCACCGGCTTGACCAGGGTGCGGATCCTGTCGCGATCGGCGGCCGACAGTTCAGTCACCGTCATGCCGGCGCTCTTGAGTTGCGCGACGGCATCGCGTTCCTGACGCAGTTCTTCCTGGCGCTCGTAATCGCGCGTCTGTTCGGCAACCTTGCGGATGGCGGCCTGCTGGTCGGCCGGCAGGCTGTTGAACCACTTCTTGGACACGATCAGCGCGACCGGCGTGTAGACGTGGTTGCTCAGCGTCAGGAACTTCTCCACCTCGAACATCTTGTTCTGGTACATGTCGACCAGCGGGTGCTCATGGCCGTCCAGGGCGCCGGTTTCCAGCGCGGTGTAGACCTCCGAGTACGACATCGGCACCGGGTTCATGCCCAGCGCCTTGAAGCTCTCGATGGCCACCTTGGTCTGCATGACGCGGATCTTCAGGCCCTTGAGGTCGGCCAGCGAGTGCACCGCCCGCTTGTTGTTGGCGATGCTGCGGAAGGCGCCGCCGCTCCAGGTCAGGCCCTGCAGGTTGAGCGGCGCCAGGTCGTCGAGCATCTTGCGGCCGAACTGACCGTCCAGCACCTTGAAGGCTTCTTCGTCATTGGCGAAGAGGAACGGGAAATCGAAGATATTCATCTCGATGATGCGGCCGGAGATCGGCGACACCGCGCCCAGGTAGAACTCTTGCGCGCCGCTTTGCGTGGCCTGCAGCATCTGCTGTTCGGAGCCCAGCATCGAGCCGCCGAGGATGCGGACCTTGATCTTGCCCGCCGTGGCCTTTTCGAGATCGGCGGCGAACTTCTTCATCGCCTTGCCGCGCGGATGATCCTCGGTAAAGCTGTGGCCCAGGCGGGCGGTTACCTGGGCCTGCGCGACGCAGGACAGGAACATGGCCGAGCCGAGCAGCGCGGCGAGAACGGATTTGCCGAAGCCGGATGTGGTGAATCTCATGATGTCTCCTCTTTGATATGGACGCCGGATCGCATCGCCTCTTGGGGCCGATCGCGTTCCGGGTTACCGGTCGGCCAGTGGCCTGCCGGTGGGTGATGCAAAAAAATCGGCGGGATGCCGGTGTCGCCTCGGCGACACCTTGCCCATCGGTTTGTCATACACAGCTGGTGAGCCCTCCATCGACGTAGACGACTTGTCCGTTGACGAAATCGGACGCTGGCGAGGCCAGAAAGACGGCAGTCCCGATCAGTTCGCGCACTTCGCCCCAGCGCCCCGCCGGCGTGCGCTTGCACAGCCATTGCGAGAACTCCGCGTTGTCGACCAGCGGGCGGGTGAGTTCGGTGATGAAGTAGCCCGGCGCGATGCCGTTGATCTGGATGCCGTACTGCGCCCAGTCGGTGCACTGGCCTTTGGTGAACATCGCCACGGCGCCCTTGGTGGCGGCGTAGGGGGCGATGGTCGGGCGCGCCAGCATGCTCTGCACGGAGCAGATGTTGATGATCTTGCCGGCGCGCCGTTCGATCATGTGGCGGGCGACCGCCTGCGACACGTGGAACACGCTGGAGAGATTGACCTGCACGATGGCTTCCCAGTCGTCCTCGGCAAAGGTTTCCAGCGGCGCGCGCCGTTGTATGCCGGCGTTATTGATCAGGATGTCGATGGCGCCGTGCGTGTGTTCGATGGCGTCGATGGCGTGCGCCACGTCGGCGTGCCGCGTGACGTCGAACACTGCGTATTCCGCTGTCATCCCTTCGGCAGCCAGTCGCGCGACGGCTTCGCTTGCACGCTGTTCATCGCGATCGTTGATAACCACTTTCGCGCCGGCCTGGGCCAATCCACGTGCCAGGGAAAACCCGATCCCCTGGCCGGCGCCCGTCACGAGGGCGCGTTTGCCTGCCAAATTGAACAGCTCTATTCCTGACTGCATGGGCGTTTCTCCAATGTTCTCGAGTCGTGAGCCGGCAGCCGGGAAAAGGCCATCCAAGGCGTCTGCCGCTTCATGGATGGCTTTATAAGTGGGTTCGATTGCGACGCGCCAATAGCTTGTTGTGATGCCGCTTATCACGCGCCGTGATAAGACGGGCGAGCCCATCTCCGGCCATCCGCCGTGCGGTTGCATGCGCATTTCTGTGCTTGCTCGCCACATGCCGGTGGCATTCGACGGGGCCCGCTGGCTCATGCTCAGAGCACCGACAGCCAGCCGCCGTCCACGTAGACGATCTGGCCGTTTACATAGTTGGATGCCGGCGAGGCGAGGTAGACCGCCGTGCCGATGAGTTCCTCGGGGCGCCCCCAGCGGCCGGCCGGGTTGCTCTGTCGAACCCAGGTGTCGAACGCCTCGTTGGAGATCAAGGCCTCGTTCATGTCGGTCAGGATGTAGCCGGGACCGATGGCGTTGGCCTGGATGTCGAACTGCGCCCATTCGGCGGCCATCGCGCGCGTCAGCATCTTGATGCCACCCTTGGCGGCGGTGTATGGCGCCACCGTGGCGCGCGCCGCTTCGCTGGTGAGCGAGCCAATGTTGATGATCTTGCCGCCCCGGCCACGCGCGATCATGCGGCGGGCCGCTTCGCGGGCCACCACGAAGGCGCTGGTGAGGTTGGTGTCGATCACCCGCTGCCAGTCCTTCAGTTCGAGTTCCACCATGGGCTTGCGGAACTGGATGCCGGCATTGTTGATGAGGATGTCGACGGCAACGCCGTCGGCGTCCAGCGCGGCGAAAGCGCTGGCGACGGCCACTTCGTCGGTGACATCGAAGGCCGCGCCGCGCACCGAATGGCCTTCGGCGGAGAGGCGCTCGACGGCTTCGGCCAGCGGGCCTTCGCGCAGATCGTTGAGGATCACGGCGGCGCCGGCTTCGGCCAGGCCCTGCGCATAGCAGTAGCCGAGCCCGCGCGCGGAGCCGGTGACCAGCGCGGTACGGCCGCTGAGATCGAACAGCGTCATGGATTTGGATGGCATGGTGGGTTTCCGATTAGTTGAGTTCGCTGAGGCGGCGCGTCAGATCGCTGCGTTCGAAGACTGCCGGCAACAGGTCGACGCCCAGGCCCGGCCCTTCCATCGGATAGACATAGCCGTTCTCGATGCGCGGCACGGCGGTGACCAGTTCCTTGTACCAGCCGGTGTAGAAGGCCCGTACGGATTCCTGGATGAGGGTATTGGGCTGGCTGAACGAAGCATGGACGGCGGCGGCGAAGCCGACCGGGCCGGTGCAGTCGTGGGGGGCGAAGGGGCGGTGCCAGGTCTCGGCCAGCGAGGCGATCTTGCGGCCTTCAGTGAGGCCGCCGGTCCAGCACAGGTCGACCATCGCGATGTGGGTGGCGCCGACTTCCAGCAGGTCTTTGTAGGGGTAGCGCGAGCCCAGCGTTTCGCTGGCGCACACTGGCACGTGCGTGTCGCGCGCATACTCGGCCAGGGCGGCGGCCGAATTCATGCGGATGGGATCTTCATACCAGGCGGGTGAATATTGTTCGAGTTCGCGCGCGATCTTCTTGGCGGTGGGCAGGTTCCACAGGCAGTGGAACTCGACCATGATGTCCATGCGATCGCCGACCGCCTTGCGGATCTTCTCGAACGGCTCGACCGCCTTTTTCATTTGCGCGGCGGTGATGAACAGGCCGTTGTTTTCCTGCGCGGCCGGGTCGAAGGGCCAGATCTTCATGGCGCCGATGCCGCTCTCAAGCAGACTTTCGGCCAGGGCGCCGGCGTCGTTCATGAAACCCTGCAGGTCTTCGTAGGGACCGGCGGCCTGCGTTGCGCCCCAACTGCCCGACACCGGGCGGATGTTGTTGGACCGTACATAGCCGTAGCCGGCGCAGGTGTTATAGACGCGCACCTTGTCGAAGCAGGCGCCACCGAGCATCTGGTGGACCGGCTGGTCGCACACCTTGCCGAACAGATCCCACAGTGCGATGTCGATGGCCGACGCCGCGCGGTATTCGGCGCCGGTCGACGACTGCGCCATCGGCAGGTTGACGAGGTCGCGGTTGATGGCTTCGATGCACAGAGGGTCGCGCCCGAGCAGGCGCCCGGCCAGCGTGTCATGAATGTGCGCTTCGACGGCGCCGGCCCCGTAGAAGGTCTCGCCCAGGCCGATGATGCCGGCGTCGGTGTGGACGCGCACCCATAGAACGTTGGCGAACTCTGCGGTGCGAAGGGTTTCAATGGCTGTGATTTTCATGCTGATGGAAACCGTGTGACGGAAACGGAATGATTGGAAAAAGGCCGGCGTTTCAATCGCCGGTAGCGGTGAGTGCTAGCCGTTCGCGCAGGTCGCGTTCGGCGCGTTCGGTCAATCTGAGGACGGCGCGTTCGGCCGCTTCGGGCGAGGCCGCCTCGATGGCGATGCAGAGGTCTTCGTGCAGGCCCAGCGACGAAGCGGGGCCGTCGGGAACGGTGGAGACGATCTCGAAGCTGGTGCGCAGGATGGCCGACAACACCATCTGCATCTGTTGCAGGAACTGGTTCTGGCAGGCGTGCAGGATGACCGAGTGGAAGGCCAGATCGGCCTCGACATAGTCGCCATCGCCGCCCACCGCGCGACGCATGCCTTCATAGGCTTCGCGCAGGGCGAGACGCTGCGCGGCGTCGGCGCGCTCGGCGGCGAGCCGTGCTGCGGCAGGCTCGACAATGCGGCGCAGCTCCATCAGGTCGCGTGCCAGGGTCGCGTTGAGGACCGGTGTGCGCGCCCGCCAGGTGATGATGGCCGGATCGAAGAGATTCCAATTGGTAGGGTCGCAGACCACGGTGCCGGTCTTGCGCCGCACTTCCAGCATGCCCTTGGCGACGAGCGACTTGATGACTTCGCGCACCACGATGCGGCTGACTGCCAGATGCTCGCCCAGGGCGGGTTCGGTCGGCAGCACTTCACCGACGGGGAATTCGCCGCGGCAGATTTCTGCGCCCAGTTGATGCATCGCACGGTCGTGCAAGGTACTCATTGTTCGTGTTCAAGTCGGCTGTGATTTTTAATCATCATACGTATGATGAAATGGCCGGCAATGAGGGTTTACCAAAAATTCGCTGCCGGATTGCGCGGCATGATCCGCCAGCGCCCTGCACGCGAATTTCCCGCAGGCGGTCGTGGCTGCGGCTATGCTTGCGCCTTTTGCAGACGCTGCCGCGGCACACACATCGGGATGGAACTCAAACTGCTGCGCTCGTTTGTCGTGCTCGCCGAGGAATTGCATTTCAGCCGGGCCGCCGCGCGCCTGTGCATCGTGCAGCCGGCACTGAGCCAGCACATCCGCGCGTTGGAAAACGAACTTGGAGTGGTGTTGTTCGACCGCGACCGCCATCGGGTCGAACTCAGCCAGGCGGGGCGGGTTTTTCTGGTCGACGCGCAAGCCACGCTGGATCAGGCGCAACGCGCCATACAGCGCGTCAAGCTGGCCGACAGCGGCGAGATTGGCACGATCCGCATCGGCTTCATCTCGTCGCTGCTGCCTTTCTACCTGCCGCGCTTGCTGCGTACGCTGCGCCTGCGCTATCCGCTGCTCGAAGTGGAACTCAAGGACATGCCCACGCCGGACCAGCTCAAAGCCCTGCGTGAGGGGCGCGTGGATTTTGGTTTTCTACGCCTGCCGATCGATGACAAGCAGGTTGAATTCCAGCAGGTGTTCGACGAACCCTTTGTCGTTGCCATGCACGAAGGCCACGCCTTGGCGGCGCTCGACGTGCTGACGCCGGCCGACCTGGCAGGCCATCCGGCGTTCATCCTGGCACGGCGTTTCGCGCCCGGCTTTCATGACGGCCTGATCGCCGCTTTCAAGAACGGCGGATTGAATCTTCAGGTGATCCAGGAACTCGGCGAATTCACCACCATGCTGGCGCTGGTGTCGGCGGGGATGGGCATCGGCATCCTGCCTGGGCTGGCGCTTACCACGCCGCCGCCGCACGTCTGCGTGCGGCAATTGGATCTGCAGGGCCATCGCTCCAGCGTGGGCCTGGCCTGGTGCGCCCTGGACAGCGCGCTCAAGCGCACCTTTTTCTCGATCGCCACCCACGACGCCTGAGTCGCCACGCTGGCGTGGGCGCTTCAGATCGTTGCGGGTGCGTCGGCCACCGATGCCCGGCACACGAGCTTGGGCGTGAAGAGGAACTCCTGCGTCGGCATGTCGGGATCGGCGATGCGCGAGATGAGGCGGTCGACCATCAACTGGGCCATGACCGGAATGGGCGGCGACACCGAGGTGATCGCGGGCGTCACCAGCGATGACAGAAGAATATCGTCGATGCCGACGATGGAGATGTCGCCCGGCACGCGCACGCCACTGTTGCGGAAGCCCGCCAGCATGCCGATGGCCAGCATGTCGTTGATCGCCACCAGCCCTTGCGGGCGCTCCGCCATGCCGGAGATGCGCTCGGCCAGGGCACGGCCGAGTTCCGCCATTTCGGAATCGCCCGATTCGGCCACCGCCCGATCTTCGATGATGGTGGCATTGACGCCGGCCCCCTGGGCTTCGGTGAGAAAACCCTCGATCTTGTCCGAGCGCGAAGCGTTGCGGCCTGACTCGGTCACGATGGCGATGTGGCGGCAGCCGCGGGCGATCAGGTGGCGCGCGGCGATGCGGCCGGCCTCGACGTTGTTCATCGACACGCTGTCCATCGACAGGCCGACGTCGGCCGAGCGTGCGGGGCTGCGGCCGTCATAGTTGACCATCGCCACTCCGGCTTGCAGCGCGGTGCGGAAATGCGCCTGCTCGATCTGCGCCGCCACCACGATGACACCCTGCACGCCATGCGATTGCAGGTCGCCGAGAAAGGTCTTTTCGTTTTCTTCCAGGCGGTAGGTGTTGCCGAGCAGCACGCGATAGCCGTAACTGCGCTGCGCCGCCATGTCCACCGCGCGGGCCAGGGCCGCGAAGCTCGGATTGACGATGGAAGGGACCAGCAGCCCGAGGATGGCGGCCTGGCCGGTCTTCAGTTGGCGCGCCGCATGGTTGGGGCGGAAGCCCAGTTCGGCAATGGCCGCCTCGATGCGGGCGAGGGTTTCCTTGCGCATCTGGTCGGTTTTGCCATTGATGGCATTGGACACGCTGGTGACCGACACAGCGGCATGGCGTGCAACATCTTGGATCTTGACCATATGCGTTGGCCGGTCTTGTAGGTGGCGCCCGGCTGTATTGGGGGTGGAATGCCTGATTCTATGCTGTCGGAGCGCTGCGACGCCGCCTCTATCATCAATAGGGCGGCTGACGGCGTCAGTAACGCTCGTCCTTCTCCAGTTTGACGACGCCGACTTCCAGCAGCAGGTTGGCAAAGCGCCGGGTCTCGGCGGTGGCGACCACCAGGGTGGTCCACGGCGAACACACGGCATCGTAGAACGCCTGGCGCTCCAGATGTTCGACAGGCAGCCCGGCCGGCAGCATGGCCTTGTATTCGGCGTGGATCGGCGCCGGTGCGCCGTTGGGGATTTCCATCAGGGTCGCCGCCTGGACCGGGACGGTATCCAGGATGACCCGCAGCACGTCGGTGGCGGTCGGGATACCGGGCGTCAGGTTGAGGTACACCGCGCTGGCATGGGGGCCGAGGCGCGAGGCGACGGGGAAATTGCCGTCGGCAATCAGTATCCGGGAGAAATGGCCCGACATGGCCAACACGCGTGACATCTCCGGATGAAGCAACTTGGTCTTGAGCATGGATTCTTGGCAGGGGAGGGCCCCATCCGGGTGGATGGGGCTGTAGCGATCAGGCGCAGTAAATGCCGCCGTTGATGTCGAGGGTGGCACCGCTGATGAACCCGTCATATTCCGAGGCGAGGAACACGATCGGGCGGGCAATGTCTTCGACGTCGCCGGCGCGGCCGAGCGGAATGCCGCGGATCGTCTCGTCGGCCGATTCACGCGTGGTGTGCACGTTGTGGAAGCGCGTGCCCAGGATCAGGCCCGGCGCCACGGCATTGACGCGGATACCCTGTTCCCCCAGTTCGGCCGACAGCGCCCGCGTGAAGGTCAGCACCGCGCCCTTGGTCATCGAGTACACCAGCGAGCCGCCATGGCCGCCTTTGCGCCCGGCCAGCGAGGCCAGATTGACGATCGACGATTGCTCGGCGCGCGCCAGGTGCGGAACGGCCTCGCGCGTGACCAGCATCATCGTGGTCAGGTTGATATCGATGACCTTCTGCCAGAAGACGCGGTCGACGCCGGCCAGATGACGGCGCTCGATGAGCCCGCCGACGTTGTTGATGAGTACGTCCATGCCGCCCAGGAACTCGGCGGCCTGCTGCACCATCGCCACCGCGGCGGCCTCATCGGTCAGGTCGGCCTGGAAGTACTGCGCGCGCCGGCCCAGCGAATCGGCCAGGGCCACCAGCTCGCGCGGCCCTTCTTCACCCGAAAAATAGTGAATGGCGATGTCGCAGCCGGCTCGCAGCAGCCCTTCCGCGACAGCCTTGCCGATACCTTGCTCTGCACCGGTGACCAGTGCACGCTTCTTGTTGAGCGATCCCATGTGGTTAGTTCCTCTAGGTTGTGTTGTTAGTTGTATCCCATCACTCCGGGCAGCCAGGTGGTGACTGCCGGAGCGAACGCCAGGATGACGAGACCGGCGATCAGTACGACCCAGTACTTGGCCATCGGTCGAATGACGTCCTTCATATGCACGCCGCATATGCCGCAGGTGGCGTAGAGCCCCAGCCCGATGGGCGGGGAGAACAGGCCGAGCCCCATCGACAGCACGACGAGGACGCCGTAGTGCAGGGGGTTGTAGCCGAGCTGGACCGCGATCGGCACCAGGATCGGGGCCAGGATGATGAGCGCCGGCGCGCCTTCCAGCACGGCACCGAAGATGGCCACGATGATGATGGTCAGGATGGTGAAGGCCCAGGTGCCGTGGTCGGCGCCGACACTGCCGAGCAGCTCGGCGATGCGCTGCGGGATCATCTCGATGGTGAGCGCGTACGACAGGCTGCTGGCGGCCGCCACGATGAAAAGCAACATGCCGGACTTGGCCGCGACGTCGACGAACAGCTTGACGGTGGCCTTGAAGGTCAGCTCGCGGAATGCCAGGCGGCCCACGACGATGGCATAGACCACGGCGAAGGCGGAGATCTCGGTCGAAGTCGCGATGCCGGCCATGACACCCCGTCCGATCATCAGGATCATGACGAGGCCGACGGCCGCGCCGATGAGGAGCTGCTTCATCGGCATGGGCGCCGGATACGCTTCCTTGATGTTGACGCGCTTGCCGAAGATCACCGCTGCCACCAGCAGGCACAGCATCAGGAAGATCGCCGGCACGATGCCTGCCACGAACAGCGCGCCGATCGAGATGTTGGCGATGAAGCCCATGACGATCAGATTGACGCAGGGCGGGATCGCCTCCGCCATCACCGCCGACGCGGCGAACAGGGCGGCCGAATCTTCGCTGCTCTGCTTGGCGCGGCGTACCGCCGGCATCAGCACGCCGCCGACGGCGGCCACGTCGGCCAGCTTGGAGCCCGAAATGCCCGAGAAGAACGACATGGCCACCACCGTGGTGATGCCCATGCCGCCACGCACGCGACCCATGCCGCGCACCACCAGTTCGACCAGCCGCGACGACATGCCGTTGACCTCCATCGCCGCGCCAGCCAGCAGGAAGAACGGAATCGCCAGCAGGACGAAGTGATCCACACCGGCGGCGACCTGCTGGGCGAAGAAGGCGAAGGGCAGCGAGCCCTGGCTGATGAAGTAGACCATCGCCGAGATCGCCAGGGTGAAGGCGATCGGCACGCCGGCCAGGATGGCGAGGACGAAACAGATGAGCATCAGCACGCCCGGCGCGCCGCTCGGATCCGGCAGGACGCCGAGGAACGCATAGCCGATAGCGGCCAGGACGGCGACGCCCAGCGCGCCGATGACGATCTGGCGGGTCTGGCCTTCGAGCGCATGCTGGAGCGCGGCCACCAGCATGACGGCAGCACCCAGCAGCACCGGCGCTACGTAGATCACCTGTGGCAGCCCGGTTTCGGTGGTCTGCGCCAGCGCCGCCACCGACAGTTTCGCCGCCGAGCCGGTGAGGCCGGCGGAGACGATGAATAGAATCCAGCGGCTGGCGTGGGCGACGTACTCACGCAGGTGAGCGGGCAGGAACCCCAGGAACAGATCGATGCCGATGTGCCCGCCGCGTCCGGTCGAGGTCGCGACGCCGCAGAAGACGATCGTGATCATGAGCGCGCGGGCGACTTCTTCGGCCCATTCGATGGGCGAGTGCAGCGCGTAACGCCAGATCACGGACAAGAACACGACGATGACATTGAGGAGCAGCGCGCCCGCGCCGATCACGGCGGTCACCTGGGTCAGCCCGCGGCTCAGGGCGTTGAGGGTGGGCAGGCGAAGCGCCCCCTTATCCGCCATTGCAAGGGTGGAAGACATGGAACATCCCATTAGAAAGAGTCAGCGCGAGGACGCGCACGGCGATCGGCGACGGGCCGATCCTCCTGGGCTGCGTTGCGGTGCCGGCAGTTGGCACCACGACGCAGCCCAGTGCTCATGGAGAACGGACTACTTGCTCTCTGCCGCCTGGATCGCTTGCAGGATCGGGGCCGTCGTCGGGTATTGCTTGGCGAACTCGTCCCACACCGGCTTGACCGCCTGGCGGAAATAACCGCGATCGGTTTCGTTGATCGTCATGCCGCGTGCCTTGAGGTCTTCGATGGCCTTGGCTTCGGCGGCGACCGCTTGCTTGCGCTCATAGGCGGTCGCTTCGGCGGCGGCCTGCAGGAAGCCGTCGCGCATGGCGGCGGGGATACGCTCGAAGCTGGCCTTGTTGATGTTGATGACAATGGGGTTGAGGACGTGCTTGGTCAGCGTGCCGTACTTGGCCACTTCGTAGTACTTGCCCGCCAGCGCGGTGGCCGAATCGTGTTCGAGCCCGTCGATCACGCCCATCTGCAGGCCCGAGTACACCTCGCCGAGCGGCATCGGGATCGGCGTGGCACCCATTGCCTTGACCGTGGCGATGAAGTTCGGCACCGGCAGCACGCGGATCTTGCGGTTCTTGAGATCGGTCGGGCCGGCGACGGGTTTGCGCGTGAATACGTTGCGCGCGCCCAGACTGTAGCCAAAGCCCAGCGGCTTGACGTTGGCCTTGTTCATGAGGAATTCGGAGACCAGCGTGCCGGCCTTGCCGTCGAGCGAGCGTCCGACCTGGTCCCAGTCCTCGAACAGGTAACCCAGGTCGAGTACGCCCACTTCGGGCGCCAGGGTCGACCAGATCGACGTCCCCGACACCATCATGTCGATGGCACCGAGACGGACCTGCTGAATGGCGTCGGCTTCCTTGCCGAGCATCGCGTTGGGGAAGTAATTGACCTGGATGGCGCCCTTGTATTGGGTTTGCAGGTTCGCCTTGAAGCGCTCGAACCAGACGTAGTGAGCCGAGTTAGCGTCGGCGGGCAGCGATGAATACATGCGCAGGGTGACGGCGGGTGCCGCCGTTGCGCCGTGCGCCGCACACGCCAGTACCGATGCGCCCAGGCAAGCCCGCATCACGCGGCCGAGCGACCAGGGAAAGTCAAATCTCATCATGCTTCTCCTCCTGTATGGCCACCGATATGTGGCCTATGAATGGAATCCCACTGCTGGACTACCCACTGGAGGCGGGGTCCGCGCCGGTTGGCGAAGGCTCTGCCCCAGGTGGGCTGAAACGTTCACTGTAACGTTTTACTGAAACGTTTCAGTAAAACGTTACAGTAGCAGAAGACCGGGGATTTGCTCCACATCAATAACCACGATAGGGCTAGGGGTTTACCGCTAGGGGTGCGCGGCGGACCGATTGGTCGGTGCCGACGCCCGGGGGCTGCGCGAACGACACGCCTCGCGGTGTGTCATGCGCGTTTTAGAAGAGTCAGGCAGGAGCGATGCCGGCCAGGGGCGGCAGGGGACGGGGTTAGATCCTGGCCCGGCGGGCGGTGCGCGCGATCATGGTGATCGAGATCTGCTCGGCCGCGTCCACGTTCTTGCAGCGGATGTGGTCGAACAATTCGGTGTGTTCCTTGAACGTCAGCGCCAGGTGGGCTTCGTCATCGATGTAGGTGTGATCGAAGATGGCCTTCTGCAAGGCGCTCACCGCGTTGCTCATCTGCTGGATCACCAGGTTGTGAGTGGCAATGGTGATGGCACGGTGGAAGGCGATGTCCGCCTCCATGAAGACCATGCGGTCGTTGGCGCTGTTCTTCATCTGATCGAGCGCCGTTTCGATGGCGACCAGATCGAGCGCCGTCGCCCGTTGCGCAGCCCACCTTGCGATGACCGGCTCGAGCGCATTGCGGACTTCGATGAGCGAGTGGATCAGGGCGGCGTCGCTGCCGGTCTCCAAGGCCCAATCGAGTACGTCCGCGTCGAGGTAATTCCATTGTTCGCGCGGCATGACCGCCAGCCGGCGCGAGCGCTGGGCCTCGATCAATTGTTTGGTTGCCAGCACCTTCAATACTTCGCGCAGCACGTTGCGCGACGTCTCATATTGCGTGCACAGCTCCGCTTCGGAGGGCAGGGCTGCGCCGGGTGCGTAGTTGCCGTGCACGATGGCGCGGCCAAGGGCCTGGATGATGCGGTCGGTCTTGGTGTTCTTCTTGGTCACACAAATGCTCTCTTGGCTGACCCGGTTCGGTCGGGAAGAAGGATAGCGCGGCAGGCACTTTCATGCCGCCGCCGTGGGCGCCCGACGTCGCATCCTGTCAGGGGCAGATGGGGCTGTAACGAAATGGTGAAATTGACCTTGCCCCTATAACCTACATGGCACTCATTGTTGTACTACAACGTTTGATTGTTGGTGGTACGATACATTAAACATCATGGGATCGATAGCCGAGCGACGGTGTCGCCTGTATCTGCTCCCTTTCCAGGTAACCACCCAGAAAACGAATGTGAGTCTTGCGCCAATGAGCCCCGCCATCCGCCCCGAATTTTCTGATCTCTTCATCGAAGAGCGCTACAACCCCTACCGCAGCTGCATCCAGGGGGTCTCCAACGAACCCATCACCGTGCGCGCCCTGCTGCAGCGGGCCGACGATCTGCTGTCGCAGGAGGCCGGCTACGAAGGCCTCGGCGACTATTCGCTCGACGAGATCGTCGAACGCCTGACGCGCAACCGGCCCCGCGTCTGCATCATCCAGGGCTCGCCCGATCACCCGGCCCACCTGTTCGACTACGAACATACGCTGCGCGCCGCGGCACGCATCTGGCAAAACGGTGGCGTGCCCTTTACCTTCGGCATTCCGGTCATCTGCGACGGTACGGCACAGAGCAACATCGGCCAGAGCTATTCGCTGGCTTCGCGCAATCACACGGCGATGGCCGTAAACATCAACTTCGAAGGCCACAGCTATCACGCCGCCTACGTGCTGTCCGGCTGCGACAAGACGCCGACGGGCATCCTCGCCGGTCTGGCCGCCGCCGATCGCGCCCGGCGCGAGCCCGAGCGCGGCACGGCGCCGGTATGGGCGACCTTCGTGCCGGCGCACGTGCTCAAGGGGGGCACCATCCCGGCGCGGACCCGTGAAGCCCTGCGCCAACTGCAACGTGCCGCCGTCGCCGCCGGCGATCCGCAACTGGCCGACGACATCGAAGAAAACTGCCATTACATTCTGCAGTGCTCGTCCGGCGAAGCCTTTCTCGGGCTGCTGACGCGCGCCGTCGGCGAGGGCCTGATTGCCCAGGACGCGGCCAACGTGCTGCTCGACGAAATCGCCGCCGCCACCTGTGACGACAAGGGCGGCATCTGCGCTTTCAACGGCACCGGCAATTCGTCGCGCACCCTCGTCGCTGCGCTCGGCTTCACGCCGGCGCGTGCCGAACTGCTCACCGACGTGCCGGGTACGTCGATCGTCGACGACAACGTCGATCGGCTGTTCCGCATGTTCAACAAGCCCGAGTACGCGGTGTGCGAGATCCTCGATCGCAACTACGCCAATGCCATTCGCATCCACGGTGCCACCGGCAGTTCGTCCAACCTGATGCTGCACATGCCGTGCGTGATGCGTCATGCCGGCTTCGACGTGTCGCTGTTCGACTACGAGCGTGTGCGCGCGGCTCATCCGGTGCCGGACGTGTTTGCGCACAGCCTGACCGAGGGGCGCGATACCTTCGTGCTGGCACAACAGGCGCAGGCGGGCCTGCACCACGGCATGACCAGTCTGTTCAAGGTGCTCGTGGATCTGGGCGTGCCGATGGATCTGGATGCGCCCACCGTCGATGGGCAGAGCTGGCGCGAGCGCGTGGCGGCCATCGACACGGCCGTGTCGCCGGCCTTGCCGCAAGAACGATCCGTCATCCGCATCGCGCCGGTGCGCGATATTTCCGGCACCGACGTCATGCGTGGCAACTTCTTCTCGTCGTGCACGCTCAAGGTGGCCGGCATGTCCACCGAGTCGTACACGCGCTTTGATCGGCGCGTCTTCGTCGTCAGGTATTACGAGAACGAGGTCGAGTGCAACAACGAACTGCGCTCCCAGGATCTCGTCGATCTGCTCAGCCGCATGCCCGGCCTGACGCCGGAACTGCTCGGCACGCTGCGCAAGCTCAACGGCCTGCCGGCGGACACCAGCGTGGCGTCCATGATCGGCAGCGGCGCCCTGGCTTTCGCGTTGATCATTGCAGGGCAGGGGCCCAAGGCGTTCGGCATGCCCGAGATGTTTGCGCCGAGCCAGAACCTGCGCCATCACGGCGTGCTGGAAAAATCATCCATCATGATCACCGATGGCCGTTATTCGGGCGTCACCAAAGGCGCCTGCGTCGGTCACATGACGCCCGAAGCCTACGAAGGCGGTGGCATCGGCGCGCTCGAAAACGGTGATCTGCTATGGGTGCGCCTGAGCGACAAGCGTATCGATCTGCTGGATACCGCGGCCTTCCTGGAGGGGCGGCTGACGCCGCTCGACGCCGCACCGCAGGCGGCCCGTGCGGCCCTGGTTGCGCGGCGCAAGGCTGACATCGAGCACCGCCAATTGCAGGTCGCCGCCTGCAGCATCATGGACAACGTGACCGACGCCGAATACGGCGTCGTGCCGGCCGCCGTCAATCGCCGCGCCACGCTGCGCTGGTCGGGTTCGCGCCAGGACGCCTGAGCGCATCACGCAACACGATGAAGCGGGCGCGCCCCGAGCGCAGGGGGCGCGCTCTTCCGTGTGGCGGGACCGGCGGCCCGCTGCCTTAGGGGTGAGGCGTTATGGGTCGCCGGTCCGGTGCTCGGACGGCTGCTGTATGCGCTACCGGCCCAGTCGCGCGTAATGTTGCGCGCATCGTTGCCAGCTGAAGCGCCCGGCCAGGGTTGTCTGCGCGTGGCGGGCGAGGCGTTGGCGCAGGCCGGCATCCTGCGCCAGCCGCAGCATGGCCTCGGCCAGAGCGGGGGCGTCTTCCGGCGGCACCCGCAGGCCCAGCGCGTCGTCATCGACGATCTCGTTGATGCCGCCAACCCGCGCCACCACCAAGGGCAGGCCGTGCAGGGCCGCTTCCAGCAGCACCAGCCCGAAAGGTTCGATGCGTGGCGCGTGCACGAATATGCTGGCCGCGTGATAGTGGCCGCGCACTTGAGCGGGCGTCAGATCGCAGTTGAGGTCGACGCGCGCATCCAGGTGCAGGGCATGCACGCGGGCGCGCAGCATCTCGAGGGCTTCACCCTTGCGGCCGCACAGCACCAGGCGCCAGTCCGGCAACAGGTGGGCGATGCGGGCATAGGCGTCGACCACGATGTCCAGCCCCTTCTTGTGTTCGAATGTGCCGACCGCCAGAAAGATCGGTGCACGCGGTGTCTCGGGCGGCGCCGAGGGCGGCGCGGTCACGCCATTGTGAATGACGTCGGCATTGAGGCCCGGCAGGATCGCCTGGCATTCGTGCCGATGGGCGGCAGACACCGTCACCACCGCGTCGGCTTGCGCCAGCAGCCAGCGCTGCAGCCGGCGGCGCCAGCCGGTGGCCTGCTCGAAGCGACGTAGATCGGCCCCATGTAGCGACACCAGCAGGCGTGCGCGCAGCAGGCCGAGCCGGCGCAGGGCGGCGAAAAAGGCCAGATTGCCGGCCGGGTAATGGAGATTGACCACCGCCAGCGGCCGGCTGCCGATGACTGAGCGCAGTTGCCGGAGTCCACCGACAAGGCGCAGCGCCAGGCCGGCCACGGCGCGCAGCCGGCTCTGGCCGGCATCCCATCCGGGCAGGGCCTGGGTGACGTGATCCGGTAGCGTCATGCCCGCCGGGGCGGGGTCGGTGCGCGTCGAATCCACCCATACGAGCACGTCAAAACCTTGCGATTCAAGTGCCGGCGCCAATTCGCGCACCACCGTGTTGACGCCCCCTGCATGGTGCAGGGCCCAGGGGACGACCATCAGCCACAGCGGACGTCCGGTCGGGCTGCTCATGTCAGCCCGCCGACAAGCGATAGTCCGGCGCGTGCGCGCGCAGCCATTGTTCCAACATCATGGCGATCCACACCATCTCGCCGTAGTAGCCGGGGTGGGCGGCCACGCGTTCCCCCATCAGGCTGCGCAGGAAGTCGGCGCGCATGATGCCGCGCGCGGCGAGGCTGTCGAGCGAGTCGCCGGCCATGGCGCGCAGCGCGTCGTTCTGCAGCGCCCATTGGCCGAAAGGCAGACCGAAGCCGTGCTTCTGCTTGGTGACGATGCGGCGCGGCAGAAAGTCGAGCAGCGCCTTCTTGAAGAACCAGCGCAGTTGCGTGCCGCGCAGCTTGAAGCGTGGCGGCAGCGTCATCGAAAAATCGAGCAGATCATCGTCGATGAGCGGGAAGCCGACGCTCACGCCTGCCAGTTCCGCCGTGCCAAGCACCTTGGGCAGATCATTGTCGGCCAGCGTAAAGCGCCAATCGAAGGCGAGCATGCGATTGATGAGCGCCCGCCCGCCGGCTTCGTCCCACACCTGCTGGCGCAAGGCCATGGGGGCATGGGGATCGATGCGGCGGCGCAGGCCGGCTTCGAGGACCTCGTCGTGCCCCAGGCGCGTGAGCAGGTTGTGGATGTCCAGGCGCTGCGGCACCGGCAGGCCGGCGATGTAGGCGTAGCGGCCGATCTTGCGCAGGCCCGGCATGCTGCCCACTACGTGCAGCAAGGGTTCGGCGGCGCCGCGCCAGAGGAATTCCGGCATGCGGTCGCGCGGTGCGAACAGGCGCTGGTCGGCGTAACGGGTATTGCCGCCGAACAGTTCGTCGCCGCCGTCGCCGGCCATCAGGCGGCTGATGCCGTCGTCGTGGGCCATGCGGGCGCAGTAGAAGGCCGGCACTGCCGATGAATTGCCGAAAGGCTGATCGTAATGCGCCGCCACCTGCGGGATGCCCAGGGCGACTTCCTCCGGGGTGACGTAATGAATGCGGTGCTCAAGCCCGAAATGCTTGGCCGCGATGCGGGCGTATTCCATTTCGTCGTAGCCGGCGGCATCGAAGCCGATGGAATACGCCTTGATCGGCGCGCTGCGCTGCGCGGCCAGCATGCCGGCGACGGTCGAGCTGTCGGTGCCGCCTGACAGGAACGCGCCAACCTCGCCGGGCCCGGCGGCGCGCCGCACGGCCTCGTCGAGAATGTTGCGAAAAGCCTGCTTCTCGGTGGCGACGTTACCCTTTTTGGGCTCTTCGAAATGGGGCGTCCACCAGCGCTGCCATTGCGTCTGGCCGTCCTTGGCGGTGAACAGCGAAGCCGGCGGCAGGCGCAGCACGCCTTCGAAGATCGTGCGCGGCGCCGGGATCATGTGAAAGTGCAGGTATTCGAACAGTGCCTGCGGGGCGATCTCGCGCCGTTGCGCCGGCACCGCGTCGGCGCGATCGGCGAAGGCTACGCGCCGGCCTTCCACCGCATAGCACATCGCATGCGTGGCGAAGCGGTCGGTGGCAAAGCCGAAGCTGCCGGTCTGCACGTCGAGCCAGAACAGTGAAAAGCGTCCGCCCAGTTGCGGCACGATGTTGTGCGGCGAGGCGGTGATCCAGGGCAGCACGGCCGGCCAGCCCTCATGGTTGAGGGTGCTCAGCAGGCGTGCGTCGCGCGCTGTCGGTTCGCCCTGCACGAGCAGCAGTTGCCGCTCGTTGTGATAGAGCTGCGCCGACGCCCATTGCAGTTCCAGGCCGGGCAGGCGGAGCGCGTGTTCGTCGGGTGAGGCCAGGGCGATGCGCGCCTGGGCATCGAGCGCAGAGAAATCGAGATAGCCGCGAATCATGAAACCAGTCGTCTCGTCAGGTGGGGTTGCGGTGGGCGCCGTTATACCAGCACTTCGACCGGTTGCGGATGGCTCAGGAAATCACGCGGACTGGCGGTGAAGCCGTAAGCCCCGGACTGGTACACCACCACCAGGTCGCCGGGTTCGGCGCAGGCCAGGTCCATGCGTTCGGCCAGCAGGTCGAGCGGCGTGCACAAGGGGCCGACCACCGACACGGTCTCGGTGGTCGTCGCGCCCATGCGATTGCCGATGGCGACCGGATAATTCTTGCGGATCACCTGGCCGAAGTTGCCGGAAGCCGACAGATGGTGATGCAGCCCGCCATCGGTGATCAGGTAGGTGTGGCCGCGCGAGATTTTCTTGTCCACCACGCGTGCCACGTAGATGCCTGCCTCGCCGACCAGGTAGCGGCCCAGTTCGATGGCCAGCTCGGCCTGCGGCAGGGCGCTGGCGGTGCGATGCACGAGGGTGGCGAGGTTGTCGGCGATGGGGGCCAGATCGAGCCGCCCCTCACCGGGGAAATACGGGATGCCGAAGCCGCCGCCGAGGTTCAGCGTGCGCACCGGCGCTGGGGCGCCCTGCGCCAGCCGCAGTGCCAGCTCGAAGCTTTTCTGCTGCGCTTCGACGATGGACTCGGCCTTGAGGTTCTGCGAGCCGGCGAACAGGTGAAAGCCTTCGAACGCCAGGCCGAGGCTGCCGATTTCTTCCAGCAGGGCGGGCACCTGTTCGGCGTCTACGCCGAATTGCTTGGGGCCCCCCCCCATTTTCATGCCGGATGACTTGAGTTCGAAATCGGGATTGACGCGCACTGCCACGCGCGGCGTCCACCCGGTGCGTGCGCCGATGTCGGCCAGCGCGCGCGCTTCGCGCAGCGATTCGACGTTGAGCAGCACACCGGCCGCCACCGCCTGCTGCAACTCGGCCTCGCTCTTGCCGGGGCCGGCGAAGCTCATGTCGCGCGGGCGGCCGCCGGCGTTGAGCGCAACGCGCAGCTCGATGCCCGAAGCCACGTCCAGGCCGTCGACGAGGTTCGCCATGAAGGCCACCAGGGCGGGCATCGGATTGGCCTTCATGGCGTAGTGGAGCTGGACCTCGCGCGGCAGTGCCGCGCGCAGGGCTTCCACGCGTGCGCGCAGGGCCTGCCGGTCGTAAGCGTAGAACGGTGTCTGGCCAACGCGGGCAACCAGGCGCGACAGCGGCATGCCGCCGATCAGCAACTCGTGGCCATCGTCGGCGAATTGGGTCATCGGCGCATGGCGCGGCACGGGGCGGGCCGCTACGGCGGGGGTCGGATCGGTCATGGCGTCGTTGTGGTAAAGCGCCCGGTGAATTCGCCGGAGAGCAGTTTGCGGTCGATCTTGCCGTTGGGGTTGCGTGGCAGCGGGCCGACGCGCACGTCGATGAGGGCCGGCACCTGGTAGGCGGGGCAATCGCGCTTGAGGCGCGCCAGCAGCTCTTCGCCGGCCAGGGTCTGGCCCTCGCGCGGCGTCGCCACCAGCACGATGGCCTGACCGAGCGCGGGATGCTCCACGCCGAAGGCCGCGCACTCGCCGACCAGTTGGGTGGCGTAGACCACTTCTTCGATTTCGGTCGGGCTGACGCGGTAGCCGGAGGTTTTGATCATCTCGTCGCGGCGGCCGATGAAATACAGGAAACCTTCTTCGTCGGCGCGCACGGTGTCGCCGGAGTACACCGCGATCTCCGGCAGCACCAGGCCGCCTTCGCGGACCGTGGCGGGCAGCGGGCGGAAGCGCTCGGCGGTCTTTTCGGGGTCATTCCAGTAGCCCATCGCCACCAGCGCGCCGCGCTGCACCAGTTCGCCCGGTTCATGCGGCGCGCAGGGCGTGCCGTCTTCGCGCAGCACCATGACTTCGGAATTCGGAATCGACTTGCCGATCGAATCGGGGCGTCGGTCCACCTCGGCCGGATCGAGGTAGGTGGCGCGGAATGCCTCAGTCAGCCCGTACATCAGGAACGGCCGCGTCGTCGGCAGCCGCTCGCGCAGTGCCTTGAGCGTTTCCAGCGGCATGCGTCCGCCGGTGTTGGCGATATAGCGCAGATGCCCGGCGATGCTCTCTGGCCAGGGTACCTGGGTGAGCTGGATCCACAGCGGCGGCACGGCGGTCAGGCCGGTGACCCGTTCGCGTTCGAGGGCGCGCACTACGTCGCGCGGCAGCAGGTAGTTGAGCAGCACCACCCGCGCGCCGGTGTGGAAGGCCGTGGTCAGTTGCGAGAAGCCGGCGTCGAAGGACAGCGGCAGAGCCGCCAGCAAGGTGTCGTCGGCGTGGTTGCCGAGGTAGCTGGCCACGCTCTTGGCGCCGGCCACCATGTTGCGGTGGGACAGCACCACGCCCTTGGGGCGGCCGGTGCTGCCGGAGGTGTACAGGATGGCCAGCATGTCGGCGTCCACCACGCGGTGGAGGGCGTGGCCGGCCGGGCCGCTGACGGCCTCCCAGCCATGCACGCTGTAGCCTTGCGCGGCCAGCGGGGCGCCCTCGGTCTGCACGACGTGGCGCAGGTCGTGGCACTGGCGCAGGGCGTCGGCCAGCAGGGCATGGCGTTCGGGCGACGTGACCAGCACGCGCACGTTGCAGTCGCGCAGGATGTAGGCGACCTGTTCGGGCTTGAGCAGCGGATTGATCGGTACGAATACGCCGCCGGCGGCCGCCGCGCCGAAGCTGGCGACGACCATTTCGATGCGCTTGTCGAGGTAGATGCCTACGCGTTCGCCGCGTGCCAGGCCCAGGGCGGCCACGCCGCTGGCAAAGCGGCGCACGCGTTCGGCCAGTTCGCCGTAACCGAGGGTCTGGGAATTGAAGGTGAGCGCCGACGCGGTAGGTGCGCGCTCGGCCGAATGCAGGATCAGTTCATGTAGCAGCGTGCTCATCGTCATCTCGCATGGGGCGTGGCGGACAGGCGCCAGAGAGGCGGCCGGGCGCGGCGAAGTCCGAGGATCATCGAAATCGGCGCGGGGGGTCAAGGCGACCATTGGGCGCGCGGCGCCTCGGGCGTGCGCGGCCTGCGAGCATTTTATCAGTGCCGCGCCGGCAGCCTGCCAAATCGATCACGATGCACGTCCCGCGCAGCATGGCGCGCGCGCACTGCATGCCGATGACGGTGGGCCATGCCGGCGCGATGAGCGCCTGCGCATGTTTGCCTGACAGCCTGAGCGGCGGTGCGGGGACGGGGGCGATTGCTCGGGCGAACGGGTTGGATGGCAGCGGTCTATTCGATCGGGCAGCGCAGATAGCCGTCCAGCGAGCGGCGCCACGCTGCCTCGCGATCGAAGTCGGGGCGCAGGCCGTCGTCGTAGCCCGTCACCATCGCGCTCTGGCCGTGCTGGATCATGTAGCGCGGGTAGTAGTCGGGCGGGCCGATGCGGGCCACCTCGCGGCACACCGGCTGCAGGCGCTCCTGCTTGCTCATGGTCTGCCGCAGCTCGGCCAGAAAGCGCTTTTGCTTGACGGCGTCCAGAGGCGCCAGCGTATTGCGCAACAACACCGCATGCGCTTGTCGCGCGGTGGCGTCGGCCACGCGCTGGGCATCGTAATGGGAGTAGGCGCCGGCCAATGCGAAAATGACGACGGCATCGGTGTAGGCTTCCTGTTCCAGGCATCGGGCCATGCCCGGATACAGGTCGGCCGGCGTCAGCCGGTTGTGCAGCCGGGCGGGTTTTTCGCAGCCGACGGCGGCGGCCTGCATCACATTTCCCGGGGGAGCGTACTGCGTGACCTGCGCGGCGGCGACAGCCATCCAGCAAAGCGCGCCCAATGCCGCGGCGGCCTTGATCGAAGATAAAGCATGCGTCATGAACAACGCGCGGTCGGCGCGCGACGGGTCATTGAGTCGTGACGCACACGATAGGCGAGCGCTGTGCGCGCCACCGCCGATTCCGCCCATGAGTACGCAGCGTGCCGCGCCGCTGGGCGCAACATGACGTCATCGTCACCGAAAACTCACGTTGCGCCGGCCGTGGCGCGTCATCTTCTACAGCGTGATGCTGTGTGCGTACTCGGCCACCGCCTGCAGGATGGCGGTGTTTTCCTCGTCGGCATCGGCAAGCAGCGTTTCGATCTGCATGTCGAGCGCATCGAGCGTGCGATAGCCATCGCGCCCCTCGATCAGGCGTTCGGCGCGCAGCATGTCCCAGCGCTCGGCTTCGTCTTCGGTCAGCGAGTCGGGGTAGTTGCGGGCGCGGTAGCGGAACAGCAGTTCGTCGAGGCGCTCGTCCTCGAAGGCTGCGCGCGCGTCGCGCAGGGCTTCGCCTTCGAGCTGGCGCAGCCGGTTGAGCGTGCGGCGATCGGCATTGCCGACGAAGCCACCGTAGAGATCTTCGTCCACGTCCGGCGGCGTGCCGGCTTCACGCGCGTAAACCGCCTGCCAGTCGATGTGCGGGGCGTGCGCGAACGCGGCGGCATGCGTGCTGGCGCGCGTCAGGTCGATCTGCCAGTGTTCGGCGCGCTCGGGCGAGAGCGTCTTGAGGTTGCCGATGACGACCGGCGACTTGTTGATGTGGATGCTCTTGATGGGCAGGCGCGTGAGGCCTTCCGGCATGTCGGCGGTGCGCGTGAACATGCGTGTGCGGATATCGGCGGGCGTCAGATCGAACAGGGCTTCGGGGGGCTGCGCCAGATCCCACACCAGCAGTTCATTGCGATTGGTCGGATGCCAGCCGATGGGCCATACCACCGCCAGGTGTCCGCGCTCGGTGCCGTACATGCCCGAGATATGCAGGAGCGGGCGCGGGCTGGTGCCGATCTCCGCCTGCACGCGGTCTTTCTTGCGCAGGCTCAGGCAGAAATCGAACAGCCGGGGCTGACGTTCGCGCAGCAGGCGTGCCAGGCCGATGGTGGCGCGCACGTCGCTGAGGGCGTCGTGCGCCGATTCGTGAGCCAGCCCGTTGGCTGCCGTCAGGTGTTCCAGGCGCAGGCTGACGCGGCCTTCGTCGTTGAGCGGCCATTCGATGCCTTCCGGGCGCAGCGCGAAGGCGGTGCGCACGGTGTCGAGCAGATCCCAGCGGCCGCAGTTGTCCTGCCATTCGCGTGCGTAGGGGTCGATCAGGTTGCGCCAGAACAGGAAGCGCGTCACTTCGTCATCGAAGCGGATCGAGTTGTAGCCCACGCCGACCGTGCCCGGTTCGGCGAGCACGCGCTCGATCTCCTGGGCGAAACGGTTTTCCGGCACGCCGTGTTCGAGGCAGTGCTGCGGCGTGATGCCGGTGATCAGGCAGGACTGAGGATCGGGCAGCCAGTCCGGCGTGGGGCGGCAGAACAGTTCGACCGGCGCGCCGATTTCATTGAGCGCGGCATCGGTGCGGATGCCGGCGAACTGGGCGGGGCGGTCGCGGCGTGGCTCGGCGCCGAAGGTTTCGTAGTCGTGCCAGAAAAAAGTGTGCTCGGTCATGCGCGGAACAACAGCGAGGGACAATCGCGCATCCTACCAAGGTGTGCGCCGGCGCACAGCCGGGCTGTTCAGGCGGCTGCCGTCGCCAGCACGCCGGCCAGCGCTGCGGTGCGTGCGCGGCGCGAATGCGTTGCCACCTGTTCTGCCGTCGGTACGCTCACCTGGCCGGCGCGTGCGGCATCGACGAAGGCCGGCAGGGCGGCCGCGATGGCTTCGGCGTCGTCCAGCGGTGCGATCCATTGCACGCCGTTGCGCGCCAGCAGTTCGCCGGTGTCGCCGGCCGGATCGGTCAGGCCCAGCACCGGCCGGCGCGCGCGCAGGTATTCGTAGACCTTGGCGGGGATCTGCTGATTGCAGTTGGCGGCCTGCAGCACCAGCAGGGCATCGCTGTCGAGCATCTCGGCGAGCGCCTCGCGATAGGGCAGGGGCGGCGCCAGTTCGATGTAGTCGGCCACGCCCGCTTCAGCCGCCATGGTCTGCAGCAGGCCGTCATGCACGGCCGCACGCAGGCGGATGCGCAATTGGGCCGGCGTGATGCGGCCCGCGCGATGCAGGCGGGCCAGGGCGGTGAACAAGGCGCGCGGATCGCGTTCCGATGGATACACGATGCCGCTGTGGAGCAGGGTGAACGGCCCTTCCTGCCGGACCGGTGCGGACGCCAGACCGGTGAAGCTCTCTTCATCGAAACCGTTTTCGATCACCGCGACTTTGCCGGCATGCTGCGGATAGCGGTTGCGGTACACGTCGGCGGCGCCACGGGTGGTGAACACCGCCGTGTGGGCACGCGCCAGCGCCGCCCGCTCGATGCGCTCGAAGCTGCGCCGCACCGCCGGCTCGGTGGGGTAGTCGTCCTGGGCCATAGGGTCGCGGAAGTCGGCCACCCACGGCACGCCCGACAAGCGCGACAAGGTGTGGCCGATCATGTGCGCGGTGGCGATGGGGTAGGTGCTCCACAGCACGGCAGGCCGGTAGCGGCGGATCATCGCCAGACCTTTGACGATGGCATGCGGCCACCACGAGACCCAGCGGTCCGGCACTGCCAGGGCGCCGGCGTAACGCCCGCGCACCGCCAGATGGCGGGCGGTGTCCAGCGCCAACGCGCGCTCGACCACCAGCTTGGGAGGCACTTCGCGCGCCAGATCCGGCGACACGCGCTCGAAGGCGTGCCGGCTGGCGCCCAGGACGATCGGCTCCCAGCCGCAATCGGGCAGTTGCTGGACGAAGCGCAGCGTGCGCTGGATGCCGCTGCTGCCGGCCAGCGGCGGGAAGTGATAGGCGATCATCAAGACGCGGTCGGCAGGGGCCATGTCCAGGCTCATGAAAGGCGTGCGCCAGAGGCGGCGGGGGCAGGCAGCGGCAGGCGCGCCACGTGGCTGTTGCGCCAGCCCAGGTGCACGAAAGGCGCCACGGGCAGCAGGGCGATCTGCAGGCGGCCGGCGCACAGGAACGTCACCGTCATCAGGCGGCGCACGCCCAGGCGCGCGTGCGAACGCAGCGAATCGGGGTTGAAGGTCGAGATGCGCGACAGCGTCCATTCGACGCCCTCGGCGGCCAACTGCTGGTGGGCGGCTTCCCACAGGCGCGCGAAACTGCGCCCGAGCCGGTAGGCCGGTTCGACGTGGACGTCGAAATCCCAGGCGCAGCGGTCGGCATCTTCCAGCACGTAGCGCACCCGCACTTCGTCTTCGAGATAGGCGCCGCGCGCCAGCCACAAAAAGCCGGCAAAGGCGCCGCGCGCGGTGATGCCCCAGCAGGCGTGGCCTTGCGCGTAGCGCCAGGCAATGACCTGCGGCGGACGCGGGAAAGCACCCACCAGGACGTCACCGGCCGGGATTTCGCGCACTTCGGTGGCGGCCGAGGGACGGCAGTAGGGCGCGAAGCCCGCCGGCGGCACCGGCTGCGCGACGATGGCGTAGCGCACCAGCCGCAGGCGTCCGCCGGAAACCGCCGCCAGCGCCCGCGCACACAGGTACAGCGCGCCTTCGCGCGGACCCATCTGTCTGAACACTTCTCGGAGCTTGGCGATCATGTCGGCGGCGGCACACACGAAGAGGCGCACAAAGTCACGTGGCAGTGCAAAAAGTGCGACCTATAATACGGCCCTCGCCAGATTGGCGTCCGTGACAGGATCCTTCTGCGCACGCATAAAGGGAGAGGTTGGATTGGATATCAAGAGCGAATTGGCAGGCATTCTGGATGAAGTGCTCGGCCTGGGGGGGCGTGCCGCCACCTTCACCGATGACACTGCCCTTCTGGGCGCCGTGCCCGAATTGGATTCCATGGCCGTGGTGGCGGTGATCACCAGCATCGAAGAGCATTTCGGTGTGTTCCTTGAAGACGACGAACTGGACGGTGCGACCTTCGCCACCTTCGGCAGCCTGCGTCGGTTCGTCGAAGACAAAGTTTCCACGTAGTCCTCCCCGAGGCCGTGCAGACCATCGAGGAGCGCGGTTTCTACCTACCCGCCGGTCAAGGCGAGCTGTTCTGCTATGTGCGTGCCCCGCGCGGGACGCCACGCGGGCGGATCGTGCTCGCCCCGCCGTTCGCGGAAGAACTCAACAAATGCCGCCGCATGGTGGCGCTGGCGGCGCGCGCGCTGGCCGCACAGGGCTGGGCCGTGCTGGTGCCCGATCTGTTCGGCACGGGTGACGCCGACGGCGAGTTCGGTCAGGCCAGCTGGGCCGGTTGGCTGGACGATCTGCACGCCGCCTGCGCATGGACGGCGAGCCTTGGCGATGCGCCCCTGTGGCTGTGGGGCGTGCGCACCGGTGCCTTGCTGGCCAGTGACGCCCTGCACGGCGGTGCGCGTGTCGATGGCCTGCTGCTGTGGCAGCCGCAACTGGCCGGTCGCCAGGTGCTGGGGCAGTTCCTGCGCCTGAAGATGGCCGCCAGCTTCGGTGGCGACAGCCCCGGCCCGGATACGCGCAGCCTGCGTCAGGCGCTCATCGAAGGGCACCCCCAAGAGATCGCCGGCTACGCGCTGTCGCCGACGCTCGCCGAAGGGCTGGACGCGGCCACTTTTCACCTGCCGGCCGATTGGCGCGGCCGCATCCGCTGGCTCGAAACCGGGCGCGGCCTGTCGCCGGCTTCGGGCAAGGCGATCGAGGCATTGCGCGGCGCCGGCCATGCCGTCGAGGCGCGCTGCGTCGAAGGGCCGGCTTTCTGGCAGACCGTCGAAGTCGAACTGGCACCGGCCCTCATCGAGGCCACCGTCGCCGCCCTCGAGGACGCGCAATGAGTCGCATCGTGACGGATTTCGCGTGCGCCGGTCAGCGCCTCCCTGCCATCATCGAGGGCGCCGATGCGCCCGCTGATGTTGGTGTGCTGGTCATCGTGGGCGGTCCGCAATACCGTGTCGGCAGCCATCGCCAGTTCGTTCTGCTGGCGCGTGCGCTGGCCTCGGCTGGCGTGCCGTGCATGCGTTTCGACTATCGCGGCATGGGGGATGCGCCGGGCGAGGGGCAGGATTTCGAAGCGTGCGCGGCGGATATCGACGCGGCCATCACCGCCCTGCTGTCTGCTTTGCCGCACCTGCGCCGGGTGGTCTTGTGGGGCTTGTGCGACGGCGCCAGCGCGGCCGTCTTTGCCGCCGCCCATGATGCGCGCGTGGCCGGGCTGGTGCTGCTCAATCCCTGGGTGCGCACCGAGCAAGGCGAAGCGGCGGCCCTGGTGCGCGGCTATTACGGTCGCCGCCTGATGTCGCCGGCGCTGTGGCGCAAGATTGCCCGCGGTGATGTGGCGCTGTGGCGCAGCCTGCGCGAATTCGTCGGCCATTGGCACACGGCACGTCGCGCGCGTCAGGCGCCCGCTGCCGTGGCGGGGGCTTCGCTGTGGCAGCGCCAGCGGCCGCTGCCGCAACGCCTGTCCGAAGCCCTGCGCGCGTTTGCCCGACCGGTGCAGATCGTGCTGTCGGGCAGCGACCTGGTGGCAGAAGAATTCCGGCAGGCGGCACTCCAGGCGCCGTTGGCCGAAGTGGTGCGTGCGCCGGCCGTGCGCTGGCACGAAGTGCCTGCCGCTACGCATACGTTTTCGAGCGCGGCCTGGCGCGATGAAGTGGCCGCCACGACGATCGCTTTTGTCCGTACGCTGTAGCACCTGGATGGCCTCGCGGCCCGGCTGCCGGCAAGCGTGACCCACCCGCATCTGAAGGAGTGCCCGATGGATGGACGACGCTTCAAACTCGTGCGCGCCCGCCGCGCCCTGATCGCACTGGCTGCCTGCGCCGCCTGGCCGGCGTTCGCGCAGGAGGTATGCGGCAGCCTCGACAACGCCTTTGGCCCGTTTGACTACCGGGTGGCTTCACCCGGTGATCTGCGAGTGGTGGAAACCCACCACTTCACGCAGCAGGTGGAGACCCTGCGCAGCGGCCAGGAAGGCTATCTGGGCAGCGATATCGACTACACCCTGCGTGCCTTTCCCAATCATCCGCGCGCCTTGTTGGCGATGATGAAGCTGGCTGCCCGCGAGGCGCGCGATCCGCCTCCGCATTCGCGTTATTCGGTGACGTGCTGGTTCATGCGCGCGGAGCGTTTCCGCCCGGACGATGCCATGGTCAAAGTGCTGTACGGCACCTTCCTGGCGCAGCAGGGCAAGAAGGCCGATGCGCTGGCCAAGCTCGATGAAGCCGCCAAGCAGGATGAGCTGAGCGCCAATGCGGCCTATAACATGGGGTTGGTCTATACCGATCTGGGTCGTTACGACGACGCCCTCAAGTTTGCCTGGCAGGCCTATGGACAGGGCTTCCCGCTCGGCGGTCTGCGCGACAGGCTGCAGCGTGCCGGCAAGTGGCGCAATCCGCCGCCGCAGGTGGAGCAGTCGGCGCCCGCCGCGGCTTCGGCGCCGGCCGCCGCCACGGCGCCCTGAGTCGTCTTTGCGAGCGTATTCGATAGGCCGGGGCGCGAGCGCGCCCCGGTGTCGCCGTCAGTGCGACTTGATCATCGTCCCCACGCCGTGGTGCGTGAGGATTTCCAGCAGCAGGCAGTGCTCGACGCGGCCGTCGATGATGTGCACCGAGCGCACGCCGTTGCGCGCCGCATCCAATGCCGAGCTGATCTTCGGCAGCATGCCGCCGGACAGCGTGCCGTCGGCCACCAGATCATCGATCTGGCGCGGCGTCAGGCCGGTGAGCAGATGACCGTTCTTGTCCAGCACGCCGGGAGTGTTGGTCAGCAGCACCAGTTTTTCGGCCTTCAGCACTTCAGCCAGCTTGCCGGCGACGACGTCGGCGTTGATGTTGTAGGTTTCGCCTTCTTCCCCCACGCCGATCGGCGCGATCACCGGGATGAAATCGCCCGAATCGAGGAAGCCGATGATGCTCGGATCGATCTTGGTGATCTCGCCGACCTGGCCGATGTCGATCATCTCTTCGGGCTTTTCCTTGTTGGGCATGAGCAGTTTCTTGGCGCGGATGAACCCGCCATCCTGCCCGGTCAGCCCGACCGCCTTGCCGCCATGCTTGTTGATGAGATTGACGATCTCTTTGTTCACATGGCCGCCGAGCACCATCTCGACGATGTCCATGGTCTCTTCGTCGGTCACGCGCATGCCCTGGATGAACTGACCCTGCTTGCCGACGCGGCGCAGCAGGTCGTCGATCTGCGGCCCGCCGCCGTGCACCACCACCGGGTTCAGACCCACCAGCTTGAGCAGCACGACGTCGCGCGCGAAGCTGTCCTTGAGCTTCTCGTCCACCATGGCGTTGCCGCCGTACTTGATGACGATGGTTTTGTCGTAGAAGCGCTTGATGTAGGGCAGGGCTTCGGCCAGGACCTCGGCCTTGGTCGCCGGGTCGATTTGCGAAAGAGGAAGCGTAGACATGGGGCTGAGCCGTCCAGGAAAACCGAATGCGAGAGTGTACTGACGCGGGCGGTCGATGACAAAGCCTTCTGTAAGTCAGGCGGGCAGAGCGTTGCGTCATTGCCAGCGCGGTCTGCAAGAAACCCGCCCGCAGGGTGGCTGCGCTCAAAAAAAGCGCGCCCGGCTCGCAATGAGCGGGGCGCGCCTGTGGCAACCCGTGGCCGCTGGGGACAGCCGGAAGCGGGTGCTTACTGGATCGTCAGGCGCTTGGCCTGCGGCGCGGCTTTCTTCGGCAGCGTCAGTTCGAGCACGCCGTCGGTGAACTTGGCGGCGGCACGTTCCTCGTCGACTTCATGGCCGAGCTGGAAGGTACGCGAGACCTTGCCGAAATGACGTTCGGTGCGCAGCACGCGTTCGCCGTCCTTGATCTGCTTATCCTGCTTGCGTTCGGCGCTGATGGTCAGCAGGCCGTTATCGATCGACACCTGGATGTCGTTCTTGGCGATGCCCGGCAGCTCGGCGTGCACCACGTAATCGCCGGCGCTTTCCTTCACATCGACGCGAATCGAACCCACGCGTTGGCGGTCGCCTTCGAGCTCAACCGGACGCACGAAAAAGCCACGGAAAAAGTCGTCGAACGGATCGGTGTTCATCAGGTTCATGGTCATTCTCCTTACTGTTCCATCTGGGGGCCGAGGGGTGTTTCCCCCTCCATGCAGCGGATGTAGGGACGCTTCGCTGGCCTTTCAAGAGCCTGCCGGGGAGCGCGTCACACTGTGTGACGAAACGGGTAGGAGATTGATTTCAATAGCGTCTGCCTATAGTTATTGCGAATGATTCGCAATAACTATAGGATGATTCGCAGCCAGCCACAGCCCGTGCCGCGCCCCTCACAGGACCATCATGACCTCACCGAATCCCGAACATTGCAGCGCCGCCCTGCTTGCTGGAGCGACCCTGTTTGCCATGACGCGCTTCGCCGAGGCGCCGTGCGCCGAACGGGCCGGCATGGTGGTGCGCCACCTCGAATGCGTGGCCGATGACGAAACCGCCGATAGCCGCCTGCGCGAAGTGGCGGCGGCGCTGGCGCAACGGTGGCGTGCCTGGGCGGTCAAGCGGGAGAGAGAACATGTCGGCGCGGCCCATTGATCCGCTGGGCGATGCGCTGCTGTGCGAGGTGACGCGCACCTCGGCGCTGGCGGCGGCGCTGTTCGCCATGACGCGCTACGCTGAATCGCCGCGCGCGGCGGTGGCCCAGATGGTCGTATGCCATCTGGATTGTGTGGCCGACGATGAACGGTGTGATGCCCTCACGCGGGAGGTCTGCGCGGCGTTGGCGCGACGCTGGCTGGGCCACGGCGTGCCGGACTGCCCGGCGTTCACCGCCGCCGAAGGCGTGGTGTCGGGCCGTCCTCCGCTGGTGGGTCGTTAGGCGGGGCGTTCGACGGCGCTGTCACGTTCCATGCGCTCGGCCAGCAGGTCGAGCGCATCGACGATGCGCTCGGGCGGCATCGGCTTGGCGATGTAGTAGCCCTGTGCTTCGTCGCAACCCAGCTCGCGCGCGAGCAACCAGTCTTCGCGCGTTTCGATGCCTTCCGCAACCGTCCTCAAGCCAAGCCGGCGGCCCATGTCGAGGGCCGATTCCAGCATGGTGCGCATGCGCGGCCGCGTGGTCGCGCCGGTGACGAAGCTGCGATCGATCTTCAGTTCCGAGAACGGCAGGCGCGACAACTGCTGCATGGACGAAAAGCCCGTGCCGTAGTCGTCGATCGACAGCCCGAAGCCGCGCAGACGCAAGCGCAACAGCGTACCCATGGCGGCGGCATCTTCCATCATGGCCGTCTCGGTCACCTCGAAGGTGATGCGTTCCGATGAGATCCCGGCCCGCTCGGCGCGCAGGATGATGGCATCGGCCAGGTGCATGTCGCCGATGGCGCTGGCCGACAGGTTGATGGCCGTCGATAGCACGCGGCCGTGCACGGCCCAGCGCTGCAGGGCGGCGATGGATTGCTCCAGCATGGCCAGCGTCAGTTGCGGCATCAGGCCGCTGCGTTCGGCCAGCGGCACGAAGCAGGCCGGCGGAATCACCGTGCCGTCGGGACGCAGCCAGCGCGCCAGCGCTTCGACGCTGTCGATGCGGCCGGTGGCCAGCGACAGCTTGGGCTGGAACCAGGCGCGCAGATGCCCCGTGCCAAGGGCGGTGCGCAGGCCATCGGCATCGATGCCGTGGTCATTGTTGATGGTCTCGCGCCGCGTCACGCGGCGGGTGGCCGCTTCGAAGTCGGCCAATACGCGCGACAGGGCCGAGCGCGTCACCGGCTTGGGCAACGAGCCGAGCAGCGGCAGGCCGAGGTTGCGGATCATCGATTCGACGGCATGGATGATCGACGCTTCGCGCTGGCTCGATATGAGCAGCGTCGGGTGCTCGGGCAGCTTGGCGATGCAGTGGATCAGTTCCACGCCGTCCATGCCCGGCATTTCCAGATCGATGATGGCCAGCGCCGGTGTCGGCGACAGCGTGTGCAGCCGGGTCAGTGCCACCAGTCCGTTGGCGGCATGTTCGACGCGCGTGACGCCCAGCGTTTCGAGGGCATAGGCCGTGTGCGAACGCTGCAGATCGCTGTCGTCGACGATCAGCACCCCGCGTTCGAGCAAGGCGGGGGCGAGTGCTGTTTCAGCGGCCATAACGGGCAATCAGTTCAGGGATCTTGTCCAACCCCACCACGTCCTGCACGCCACCGTGCCGGATCGCTTCGCGCGGCATGCCGAACACCACGCAACTGGCTTCGTCCTGCGCCACCGTGCGGGCCCCGGCGTCGAGCATCTCTTTGAGGCCGCGCGCGCCGTCGTCCCCCATGCCGGTCATGATGATGCCCAATGCATTGGGCCCGGCGCTCTTGGCGGCCGAGCGGAACAGCACGTCAACCGAGGGGCGGTGGCGGGACACCAGCGGGCCGTCGACCACCTCGACGCAGTATTGGGCACCGTTGCGCTTGACCAGCATGTGCTTGCCGCCGGGGGCGATGAGGGCGCGGCCGGGCAGGATGCGGTCGCCGCTGACGGCTTCGCGGACTTCGATCTCGCACAGGGTGTCGAGTCGTTCGGCGAAGCTGCGCGTGAAGCGCTCCGGCATGTGCTGCACGATGGCCAGGCCGGGCGCCGTGCGGGGCAGGGCCGGCAGGATGTATTCGAGCGCTTGTGTGCCGCCGGTGGATACGCCGAGCGCCACGAAGCGCTCCGTTGTGCGTGCCATGGCGCGCGTGTTGGACGGCGCCGACAGGATGGCGTCGGCCGACAGCTTGGGGGCCACCAGCTTCTGGCCGAGACGGCGCGGATTGGCGGCGGCGGCGGCGCGGATGGCGCTGGCCAGCTCGTCTTCGTGACCGCGCAGGAAATCCGACACGCCCAGCGTTGGCTTGGTGATGATCGCCGCCGCGCCGGAGGACAGCGCGTCGAGGGTGATCTGGGCGCCCTTCTCGGTAAGCGACGAACAGATCACCGTCGGCGTCGGCCGTTGCTGCATGATCTGCTTGAGGAAAGTGATGCCGTCCATGCGCGGCATTTCGACGTCCAGCACCAGCACGTCCGGCCAATCGTTCTGCATGCGCTGCAGCGCGAAGATGGGGTCGGAGGCGGCACCGATGACCTGAATGTCGGGGTGCTTCTTGAGGACTTCCTGGATGACCTGGCGTACCACTGCCGAGTCATCGACAACCATCACGCGAATCATCTCGTGCCTCCGCGTAGCGGCTGC
>JASGFB010000019.1:0-46907 GCA_047605765.1 Rhodocyclaceae bacterium | reverse complement strand
AGAAACCGTATTGCCGCCCACGTCGGCGTACGCGCCCTTGCTCCGCGACCCCTGGCAGGCCGCGCCCGCCGACCCGTGGGCCACGACGCCCGCGCCGGATGACGCGCCCATCGACGCCGCACCGGCCGATGCCTGGAGCGGCGCGGACGTCTCCGTCGACGCCGATTGGTTGGGCGCGGCACCAGCCGACCCCGCCAGCGTTCATGACAGCGGCTTTCACCTGTCCCAGCTCTGGGATGGTTCGCTCCCTGTGGAGAACTGGATCAACAGCGGGCTCGACTGGGCGGTGCTGCATTTCCGGCCGTTCTTCCAGAGCGTGCGGTTGCCCATCGACGGCCTGCTGAGCTCGGTCGAAGGCCTGCTTCAGTCCATGCCGATGGTGTGGATGATGGTAGTGGTCGGTTTGCTGGCCTGGCAGTTTGTCGGTCGCGCGGCCGCCTTGGGTGCCGTGGCGTCGCTGGCCGTGGTCGCCATGCTGGGCATCTGGCAGGACGCCATGACGACGCTGTCGCTGGTGCTGACTTCACTGGTGTTCTGCGTCGTGCTGGGGTTGCCCCTGGGTATTTTGTTGGCATCGAGCGACCGGCTGCGCGGCGTCGCGCGCCCCATCCTCGACGCCATGCAGACCACGCCGGCCTTTGTCTATCTGGTGCCGGTAGTGATGCTGTTCGGTATCGGCAATGTGCCGGGGGTGATCGTCACCATCGTGTTCGCGTTGCCTCCGCTGGTGCGGCTGACCGACCTGGGCATTCGCCAGGTGCGCGGTGACCTGGTCGAAGCGGCGCGTGCCTACGGCGCATCACCGTTGCAGATGCTGCTGAAAGTGCAGTTGCCGCTGGCGCTGCCTTCAATCATGGCTGGCATCAACCAGGCACTGATGTTGTCGCTGTCGATGGTGGTCATCGCATCGATGATCGCTGTGGGTGGGCTTGGCCAGATGGTCCTGCGCGGCATCGGCCGCCTCGACATGGGCCTGGCCACCATCGGTGGCCTCGGCATCGTGCTGCTGGCCATCACGCTCGACCGTCTTACCCAGGCCATGGGGCGCTCGCGCCGCGGCGCCCGCCATTGGTGGCAGCGTGGCCCGGCGGGGCTGCTGGCGACCCTCATCGGACGGCTGGTCCGTACGCCGGACAGCGTTGCTGACACGGCGCCGACCGCCCCCCTGCGCGTGCAGGGTTGAGCACCGACACCTTTTGCAGAATTCACGGAGTACTGACCGCATGAACCGACTGTTTTCCTCTGCCCGCGTTGCCGTGGGCGCCTGCGCCGCCGTCCTGGCGTGCCTCGCTGTTCCCGCCCTGGCGCAACCGTTGCCCGGCACGGGTGTGACCGTCCAGCCGATCAAGAGCTCGATCGCCGAGGAGAGCTTCCAGACCCTGCTGGTATCGCGGGCACTGACGCGCCTGGGCTATACCGTGGCACCGATCAAAGAGATCGAATACGCCACCGCTTACCTGGCGCTGGCCAACGGCGATGCCACATTCATGGCCGCCTCATGGCAACCCTTGCACGACGATTTCTTCAAGAACGCGGGCGGCCCCGCCAAGCTGTATCGCGAAGGCACCTACGTGACGCAATCCGTGCAGGGCTATCTCATCGACCGCAAGACGGCCGAGCGCTACAAGATCACCTCCATCGACCAGCTCAAGGACCCACAGATCGCCCGGCTGTTCGACACCAACGGCGACGGCAAGGCCGACCTGGCGGGGTGTAACCCGGGTTGGGGCTGCGAGCAGGTGATCGAGCACCAACTCGACACGTATGGCCTGCGCGCAACCGTCACGCACAACCAGGGCAGTTACTCGGCGCTCATCGCCGATACCATCACGCGGTTCAAGCAAGGCCAGCCGGTCCTGTATTACACGTGGACGCCGTATTGGGTCAGCGGTGTACTCAAGCCAGGCAAGGACGTGGTGTGGTTGCAAGTGCCCTTTTCGTCGCTGCCCGGCGAGCAGGCCCGCCACAGCACGCGTTTGTCGGACGGGCGCGATTACGGCTTTCCGGTGAATACGCAGCACGTCGTCGCCAACAAGGCATTTGCCGACAAGAACCCGGCGGCGGCGCGCCTGTTCGCTGCGATGAAGCTGCCGCTGGCGGACATCAACGCACAGAATCTGCGCATGCGTAACGGCGAGAACAAGCCTGCTGACATCGAACGCCATGTCGATTTGTGGATCAAGGCACACCAGGCCCAGTTCGACAGTTGGATCGCCCAGGCGACGGGCCCGGCCAAATAAGCGCGGCGCCGGGGCGGCCGTATCATGGCGTCCGGACACTATTCGAACGCCCCGATGCGGAGCCCTGGCATGACGCCCTACAACTTGTCGTTTCATGATTCCGAAGTCGCCAGTGTGGTGGCCGAAGGGGCCGTACTGACGGTAAGGCTGGCGGTTGCCGCCGTGCGGCGCGGGCCGCAAACCGGCTACCTGCCGGAGGTGCGGTGGGTCTTCCACGACGCCCGCTGGCACGGCGCCGCGCTGGCGGTGTGCGTGGGCCGCCTGGTGGATGGTCAATGGCAGGCGGACGGCCTGCCGCACCGTGATCTGCCCGTGGCCGGCGCTGGCCTCTCGCAAGGCCCTGTCGCAGTGACACTGGTATTCCAGAACCACGAGCAACTTCACATCCAGGCGGCGCACGCCGAGATCCATCTGCCCGATCCTTCGCGCTTCGCCGAGTCATACGCCTGCTGAGCGCACAACGCTCGTGCGGCCATTCGATGCGCGCCTGCGTCCGGCGCGATAGGCCGTATAGGGTCCCCCGTATGCGGCTACGCCCGGGGGCGGGTAGACTGGTGGCTTCCCCTGTTCGCCACCCTCTGAGATCCCCCTCAATGGAATGGAAAATCTGGCTGGTCTACGCGCTGGCCGTCATGGGCCTGTCTCTGACGCCCGGCCCCAACAGTCTGTTGGCGCTGACACATGGCGCCTTGTACGGGCGCCGCAGAACGCTGTGGACGATCACCGGCGGCGCCGTGGGTTTCACCTGCCTGATCGCCTTCACGATGCTTGGTATCGGCGCCCTGCTGCAGGCGTCTGCCCATGCGCTGACCGTCATGAAATGGATCGGTGGCGCCTATCTCGTGTGGCTCGGCATTCAGTTATGGCGCGCGCCCGCCTTGCAACTGGATCTGGCCGAATATGCCTCGCCCCAGTCGGCCGCGCCTCGCTTGACGGTGTTCCGCCAGGGCTTCCTGACGGCGGCGTCCAATCCCAAGGTGCTGCTTTTCTATGGCGCTTTCCTGCCCCAGTTCATCACGCCGACGCGCAGCCTGCTGGTTCAGTTCGTGGTGATGGCGGCAACCTTTGCGCTGGCCGAGGCCTGCGTGGAATTCGGCATCGCCACGCTGGCTCACAGCATCCGCCCTTGGTTGAAGCGGTCAGGCCGCACGTTCAACCGGTTGTGTGGCGCGCTCTTTTCTCTCATCGGTTCGGCCCTGCCCTTCGCGCGCTGAGCTGAGCTGCGCGGGCTGGCGGCGAGACATCGTATTCAGCGATGCGCCTGGGACGGATGGCAGTAAGCGCGTTCTTTCTTCTTCCACTCCAGATAGCTGCCGATGTCGTGGTCCTGCAGGAAGGCGGTGGCCACCGCGCCTGCACGCGTGCATAGGTCGTGTCCGTTGCCGCCGCGTTCCGCGCCTCGCCGGGCAATGGCGAATTCGGTGATGGCCTGTGCCGGGCTGCGCGGCGCACGATCATCGGCCAGGGCCGCCTCCCGCCGTGTCTTCGTGTAATCGGCATAGGCCAGCAGCGCCCCGCCGCCCATGCCCGCCAGACAGGCGACGAGGGACGCCGATACGATGAGCATCTGCTTTCTTGCCGTCATCACCACTTCCTGAATCGCTGTCGATACTGAAAGCGGCAGCGACCAGTGGCGCGCAGAACTTAAATCCGGGTGGGTTGGCCCACACGCCGCCCGTGCGGGCCAGCGTGCGTTGACCAGGCGGGGTGATGCGCCCGACGGCTACCAGGGCAGCGTCTTGCCCAGGTGAGTGAAGGTGCCGCTGGGGCCGTCGTCGGCGAGCAATGCCATGTGCACACTGCTCCTGGCGCCGTCCGCTACCACCAGTTCGCCTGCGCCGCCGTTCATGTCGGTCCGCACATATCCCGGATGAATGGCGTTCACCTTGATGGGCGTGCCACGCAGTTCGTAGGCGAGATGGACCGTCCACGAATTGACGACGCTCTTCGACGCATCGTAGGCCGGCACCTTGAAGTCATAGATCGGCGAGCCGGGATCGGTATGCAGGCCGAATGAGCCCAACTGGCTGGACACATTGACGATCCGCGCGGCAGGTGCCGCCCGCAGCAGCGGCAGCAGCGCCTGGGTGAGCTCGACGACGGCGAACACGTTGGTGTCGAAGGTCTCTCGCCAGCAGGCCAGCGTCTGCTCCGACGGCTTGCGGGACATGTCATCGAGCAGCACGCCCGCATTGTTGACCAGGATGTCCAGGTGGCCGAAGCGGCTGTGGATGTGAGAGACGGCCGCAGCAATGTCTGCGGCGTGGGTGACATCCAGGGTGATGGGTTCGACGGACAGACCCTCTGCCTTGAGTTGGTCGGCCGCCTTGGCCGCGCTGGCCGCATTGCGTCCGGCAAGCAATACCGTCACGCCAGCGTGGGCCAGTTGGCGGCAGGTTTCGAAGCCGATGCCGCGGGTTGCGCCAGTGATCAATGCAATCTTCTGATGTGAGTTCATATCAACCTGATCGAATGAGGGGACGTTGAGAAGAGCGAGATGCTGTTGCGGGGGATGCCGTGCCCTTGTGCTGGGGCCTTGCACGCATCGTCGGTCCACGGTCGGTGACAGTCGCCGCCATTGTGATGTTAGGACGCGGCGGCCCGTCGATAAACATCGTTGTCGTCCAAACGCCCTTGACCGCCTGTCAACAATGGCGGCGCCGGATGCCTGCATGTGGCGGAGTGGCTGGCCGGTTCGCCGCGATGGTTCTAAGCTTGGCCTGTTTCGTCTAATGGACATCTTCAGGCCATGCACACGTTTCTGATCATCGTGCCGGACGGCAGCCTTCTGTTCGAAGCGGCCGGTATTGCCGACATCCTTGGGCATGCCAATCGCCTGAAGCCACCCAACGGGGCGCCCGCCTATCAAATGGCGATGGCCACCACGCAGGCCCAGCGCGTCATTCACGGTGCGTCGGGGTTGAATCTGCTCGCCGACTACCGTCTTGGCGAACTCGATCCGGCGGAGCCTCGTGACACGATCGCGATCGTTGGCCGGGGCGCGTCCGCGGCCGAAGGCGACAAGGCCGCAGACTGGATGCGCCAAGCAGCGCCGGCCGCCCGGCGCATCGTGTCGGTGTGCGGGGGCGCCTTGCTGCTGGCCCAGGCGGGATTGCTCGCCGGGCGCCGCGCGACCACCCATTGGCGTTTGCTCGATACGCTGCAAACGCGCTATCCCGACGTGCAGGTCGAACGTGGGCCGCTCTACGTGCGCGACGGGCACGTGTGGTCCTCGGGTGGGGCTACCGCTGGCTTCGACCTGACCCTGGCGCTGGTCGAAGAAGATCACGGCTTTACGCTCGCCCGTGATATCGCGCAGGAACTCGTCATATTCTTGCGCAGGCCCGGCGGGCAGTCGCAGTTCAGCCGCTATGTCATCGACCAGGCGAGGCATCCGGGCCCGATTCGCGACCTGCAATCGTGGATCGTCGAACATCTCGCCGAAGACCTGTCGATAGAAAGGCTGGCCCATCGCGTCGCCATGAGTCCCCGGAATTTCACCCGCGTGTTCAGTCGGGAGACAGGCATGCCGCCTGCCCGGTATGTCGAGCAGGTACGCTTGGATGCGGCGCGGCAGCGTCTGGAGCAAGGCGGCGAGAGCGTCGATCAGGTCGCCCGCATCAGCGGCTTCGGCAATGGACTCAATCTGCGCCGGGTGTTCGAAAAGAACCTCCAGCTCACGCCCTCGGAATACCGTGAGCGCTTCAGCGCCGTCGATGTCCTGATTTGATTGTTTAATGTCTTTTGCGCCATCGCTGGGCGAGCTAGATTGAAGTTCGCTACACAAAGGAGCACGACATGGTCAGAGTAGGTATCAATGGTTTCGGGCGGATCGGCCGCAACATGTTCCGCGCCGCGCTGGGGCGCGATGAACTGCAGATCGTCGCCATTAACGATCTGACGGACAGCAAGACGCTGGCGCATCTGCTCAAGCACGACTCGCTGATGGGCGCACTGCCGGCGAAGGTCGAGGTCGACGGTGACAGTCTGGTGGTCAACGGCCAGGCGGTGCGCGTCTTTTCCGAAAGGGATCCGGGCGCCATACCCTGGAGCAGTGTGGGTGTCGACATCGTGATCGAGGCTACCGGCTTCTTTACCGAACGGGCCAAGGCCGAAGTCCACATCACGCGAGGCGGCGCCAAACGGGTCATCATCTCGGCCCCGGGCAAGGACGATGATCTCACCGTCGTCATGGGGGTCAGCGACGACCGCTACGACCCGGCCCGCCATCAGGTCGTCAGCAACGGCAGTTGCACCACCAACGGGCTGGCGCCCGCCGTGCTGGTGCTGCATCAGGTGTTTGGCATCGAATACGGTTTGATGAACACGACGCACGCCTACACCAACAGTCAGGCGCTGCATGATCAGCCCGAAAAAGATCTGCGCGGCGCCCGTGCCGCAGCGCTGTCGATCGTGCCGTACTCAAGCGGCGCGGCCAAGGCCATCGGCAAGGTCATCCCGGAACTCGACGGGCGGCTCACCGGCTATTCATTGCGCGTGCCGGTCCCGGTGGTTTCGGTCGTCGATCTGTCGGTCACCCTCAAGCGCGACGTGACCGTCGCCGAGGTCAATGCCGCCTTTCGCGCCGCCGCCGAATCGGGGCCGCTCAAGGGCATTCTCGGTTACAGCGAGGAGCCCCTGGTGTCGAGCGACTATCAAGGCGATCCGCGCTCGTCGATCATCGACGCCCTGTCCACCCTGGTCATCGGTGGCAAGCTCGTCAAGATCCTGGCGTGGTACGACAACGAATGGGGCTTTTCCAACCGCCTCGTCGATCTTGTCGTTCTGATGGACAAGCGAGGCGTCTAGGCAATCGCTGCGGGTCGGCGCGGCTTGAACGTGGCATGCCCGTTCGGGGTCGTGCCGACCACGAACCCCTCACATGGATGTACGTTGATATCCAGTATGGATATGGGCGGTTGCGCGGCGCCGATGGCGTACCGATGCCTGGCTTCAAATGAAACCCGAGCGGGTGCATGGGAGGGTTGCCCAGGGCGACGCTGTGCGGCCCGGATTGATGGCGCATCCGACACGATTCGAACGTGCGACCCCTGCCTTCGGAGGGCAGTACTCTATCCAGCTGAGCTACGGATGCGGGGATGGAACGCCGTCGCGCGATCACAGGGATCATCCGGGCAGAACCCGGGCGCACGGCAGCCCGGAATGATACTTCAGCTCTCCTCGCCTCGTCCATGGCGCTGCGCAAACTTCCGGGGGCTGACGTTATAATCGGCGCTTTCCCGTTTTGCTAGCTCTCTTTCGAGGATTTCATGGCCAAGTTTGTGCGTCCTGCGCTTACGGTAGCGATTGTCGTTGTGGCGAGTGCGCTCGTTGCTTGCAGCAAGAACGAGTCCGTCTCGGAAGAAGAAAAAGCCTCGCTCATCGAGCCGGTGGCCAAGATCGAACTGGCCGGTGCGCCAGCGGCTGGGGCCGCTTTGCGTACGGGTCAGCAGGTCTATGAAGCGGTGTGCTTCGCCTGCCACACTGCGGGCCTGGCTGGCGCGCCCAAGCTGGGTGACAAGGCGGCCTGGGCGCCGCGTATCGCCGCCGGCTACGACGAAGTGTTGAACATCGCCACGCATGGCAAGGGCGGGATGCCGCCCAAGGGGGGGCAACCCGATATGCCGGACATCGAATTCGCGCGCGCGGTGGTGTACCTCGCCAATCAGGGCGGTGCCAATTTCAAGGAACCCGCGGCCCCGGCCGGTGACGCCGCTGCGGGCTCGGCACCTGCGGCGGGTGGGCAGAGCGCGGCGGTCGATGGCAAGAAGATCTTCGACACCACGTGCACGGCCTGTCATTCGACCGGCGCTGCCGGCGCACCGAAGGTGGGTGACAAGGCGGCCTGGGCGCCGCGCATCGCGCAAGGCAACGACGCGCTCTATCACTCGGCCCTTGATGGCAAGAACAACGTCATGCCGGCCAAGGGCGGCAACCCGAGCCTGTCGGAGGCAGAGGTCAAGGCGGCAGTCGATTACATGGTGGCGCAAGCCAAGTAATCCGTCGCTACATGGCACAAACGAAAAGGCAGCCGTGGCTGCCTTTTTTTGTGCTCGCCGAGCGCTGTTCAGCCCAGCGCCGCCGCACCGGCCGTGGCGACCTGGCCGTCCTGTGCAGCCTGGGCGCCCGACACGCCAATGCCACCGATGATGCGGCCATCGGCCAGAATCGGCAGGCCGCCTTCGACGGCACAGATGTCGTGCATGGTCACGATGCGCAAGCCATGGCCGCCGGCCGCCAGCGACTCTTCGAAGACTTTGGTCGGGCGGCGGAAATTGACGGCGGTCGCAGCTTTGGCCTGCGCGACGCCCAGGCTGCCGAGGTTGGCGTCATCCTGGCGATGCAGCGCCACCAGATTGGCGCCGGCATCGACCACCGCGATCACCATCGGCCAGCCATTGCGCGCCGCTTCGGCTTCGGCGGCGGCCAGCACGCGCTTGGCCTGTTCGAGCGTGAGCGACGTGCCATAGCCCGGCAGGCCGAGGGCATTCGGAGTTCCTGACATATGCATCTCCTCGTATTGGACGATGCATTATCCGCCGCGCATGGCGTGACCGTCATCTCAGGCGCGGCTGGCGCAGTCGACCGGGGTGGCAGGTGCCGGCAGGCGCGCGGCCAATCCATTGATCAGCAGTGCGCCGATCACGCAGGCGCCGCCAGCCAGTTCCCAGGCGCCGGGCATGCGTCCGCCCACGGCTTCGACCGCAAAGGTGCTGACCGGCACCAGATTGAAGAACAGCGCGCCATTGACCACGCCCAGCCGTCGTACGCCCGCGTTCCAAGCCAGCACACCCACGATCGACGAACCGATGGCGATGTACACCAGGTTCGGCAGGGCGTGGATCAACTCGCGCGAGCTGGGCAGATGCAGTGCGCCCACCTGGTAGGCCACCAGGCACACCAGGACGATGCCGGCAAAGCCGAACTGCACCGTTACGCTGGTGTAGCGCAGGGCCGACCAATGGGCGAAATCGTGTGAACCCAGCGTGTACATCACCCAGCACAGCGCACCGATGAGGATCAGGCCATCGCCCAGCGCCGAGCGCGAGGCCAGCAAGGTCGCAGGATGTCCGCCGGTAACCACCAGGCCGACACCGAACAGGGCCAAGGCGATGGCGGCAAGCGTCGTCGCGCGCGGCCAACTGCGTGTGCGGACGCCATGTACCAAGGCGGTGAGCAAGGGTGTCAGGGCCACCATCACGGCGCCATGGGCCGCCGTGGACAGGCGCAGGCCGATGAAGGCCAGTACGCTGAAGCCGCAGAAGCCGGCCATGCCGAGCAGCGCCAGACGTACGTGGCGGCCTTCGGTGGCAAAGGCTGCGCGGCCTTCGGTCAGTGCCAGCAATGTGCCCATCACAAGCGCGGCGGCGCCGTAACGCGTGAAGGTCATGCCATAGGCGTCGACCTCGCCGAGGATCGGCTTGGCGGCGGGAAACATGCCGCCCCACAGGACGGCGGCGAGGATCAGCAGGCCGGCACCGAGGGTCTTGTTGGAGGGGCTCATGATCGAGCCCCCGCAGGGGGCGTTGAGGGCTGCGAAAGGGGTGAAGCGGGGCGACGCATGGCGAACTCCGGTTTTTTTGGGGGGAGAGGCCGGATCGGCCTTGTGCGCGCACTCTAGTCTGCGCACAATTTGAGGTGAATTCCCCATACGCGCCCAGCTTCTGTGCAAAAACAAACAGACACCCGCTTGCAGTGGGAAGACGTCCGCTACTTTCTGGCCGTGGCTCGCCAGGGCAGCCTGTCCGGCGCCGCACGCCAGTTGGGTGTCGAGCACTCGACCGTGGCGCGCAGGGTCGAAGCGCTTGAGGCGCGTCTCGCGCTGCGGCTGTTCGATCGCCTGCCGCGCGGCTGGCGTTTGACGGTCGAGGGTGAAGACCTGGTGGTGCTGGGTCAGCGCATCGAGGACGAAGCGCTGGCCTTCGAGCGCGCAGCCTTCGGGGCCGGCACCCATACCGGCCGGGTGCGGGTATCGGCCCCGCCCACCCTGGTGAGCCAATTCCTCATGCCGCACCTGGCTGAACAGCGGCCACGCTGGGCCGGCATCGAACTGGAACTGATCGGCGAGACGCGCGAGGCCAATCTGGCGCGCCGTGAGGCCGACATGGCGCTGCGCATGGGGCGGCCCCATTCGCCGGCCCTGGCGGCGCGGTTGGTCGGCCGTATCGGCTACGGCCTGTACGCTACGCCAGCGTGGCTGGCGCGCCCGCGCGCAGAGTGGGAATTCATCGGCTACGACGTCGGCATGCGCCACCTGCCCACCGTGCAATGGCTCGACACCTATGCCGGCGAGCGTGCGTTCGCGCTGCGCAGCAACGACCCTTGGTCATTGTTGACCGCAGCCCGCTGTGGGCTGGGCGTGGCGATGATCACCCATTACATGGCACGCCAGGATCCGGCGCTGGTCCTGGTGGATGACGCTCAGCCCGTGCCGCGCGAGGTCTGGCTGGTGCTGCACACCGACGTGCGCCGCTCGCCACGGGTGCGGCGCGTGGCCGACGTGATCGCTGAGATCTTCGAGCGTGAGGCCGCAAGGCTGGTGTAAGCGCGTCACGCCAAGAATTGTCACTCTTCCGCAACGATGATTGACGCACGCCGCGCGCCGCTTCGGTACAGTCATGATGTTGCCGCGTGGAGTCTCGTGTCATGAAGATGCACCAGCTTGTCGGACGTTGTGTGTTGGCCCTCTGTGCGGGGGGCGGGCTCGCTGGCGGCGCCCACGCCAATACCGCTGCCAACCCTGTCGAGGCCGCTACTGCCGTGCGCGACCAGACGCGTGTCGATCTGACACGGTTGCAGTCGATGTTCGATGAACTGCTCGCCGATCAGCGTGACGCCTTCGCCGACAACATGCTCGTCGGCATGGGCTCGCGCGGCAAACTCGGGCCGGACTGGAAACGGGGCAACGTTTATTACGATCGCGAACACGCCATGCTGTGTGCGGCGCTGGAAGACGAAGAAGCGCGCTCGGGCCGCCTGGTGGGCCTCAGTCAGCATGATTTCGATGAGGCCTGGGCCAATGTGGTGAACGATAGCCCGCTGGCCCAGCGTTTCACCGCTGAGCAGTGGCGCGGCTATGCCGACATCGCCGAATTCATCGTGGTCGCGCGGGTATTCCAGGAGGTGACCGGCCGTTCGGCGTTCACCGCCGACGCCACGGCGCGCATCCAGCAGGCGCTCAGCGCGGCGCGGCCCGATGCCCGACCGGCCGAGCAGGTGCTGGCGGCCCTGGCCGAGCATGACCTCGAAGCAGCACAGGAAATCAAATCGATGGCGGGCAAATTCGGCAAAGCCTTTGCCGATGCGATGTTCCGCAATCTCTCCAGACGCCTGTCGATCGCCTACTTCCGCATCAATGGCGATCTGAGCCAGGTGACGGCCGACTATCGCGAAAGCACCGGTCTGGCGTGGCGCACGCCGGCCGACGCGGCGGTGCGTTAGGTCGGCACACGCCGATCACTGGTTGCGCATGTGATCGGCCAGTCCCTGGATGGATTCCAGGAAGCGCGTGCGCGCCACCCCTTCCGGCAGTATTTCGGCCGCCGCCTGCGCCATGCAGGCCAGCCAGGCGTCGCGCTCGGCCTCGCCGATGGCGAATGGCAAATGGCGCGCACGCATGCGCGGGTGTCCGTACTTTTCGACGTAGTACTGCGGTCCGCCCAGCCAGCCGCACAGGAATTCAAACAGCTTGCGCTGGCTCGCCGCCAGCGATTCCGGATGCAGCTTGCGCGCGGCATAGGCTTCCGGAAGACTATCCATCAATCCATAGAAGCGTTCCACCAGGCGGTGCACGGTGGCTTCGCCGCCAAAGATCTCGAAAGGCGTACGGCTCAGTTCCTGCGGGGTCACGACCTCTCCCTTGTACGACTACACTGACGGAAAGGTGCGCATTATGCCTGCCGGCGAGCCGTGGGTGGCGGGCCGGCACCGTTCGTCACAGACCTCGGAGGGATCATGGCCGAATGCCGATTCATCGATCTGCCCACGCTGACGGTGGTGGGACTCGAAGCCCTGTGCCACGGTAGCGATGACGTGTCCGCACTGTGGCTGCAGTTCAATGTGCGCATGGACGAGGTGATGCCCAGGGGCACGGTCGTCGCCTATGGCCTGTGCGAACCGACGCAGGGCGGCTTGCGCTACCTGGCGGGGTGCGAAGCGCGCCCGGGCAGCAGTTCGCCCGCGGGTATGCATCGCTGGATCCTGCCCGGCCAGCGCTACGCGGTGTTTACCCACACCGGCCCGGTGAGCGAATTGTCCCGGACCTGCGACCGCGCCTTCGCGACCTTATCGTCGCAAGGCATCGTGCCGGCCGATGAAGTCATCATCGAACGCTACGACGAGCGTTTTACCGGGCCGGTGCGGCCCGGCTCGCAACTGGACGTGTTGATCCCGGTGGCCGAACGCACGGAGGTCTGAGCCGCCCGTTGAGCGAATACGCGGGCGCGGCGGGGCGCCTGTTGTATCCTGTGCCCCCTCGCGCGAGGCGCGCGCCACGACTTGGCCGCTCGCCCACGCCGTTTCGTCGATTCCCGGTACCGTATTCTTCCGATGGTCAAATCCGTTTCCCAGCGCATTGCCGAAGAACTCGGCGTGCGCGAGCAACAAGTCGCCGCCACGATCGCCCTGCTGGACGAAGGCGCCACCGTCCCCTTCGTCGCACGCTACCGCAAGGAAGCCACTGGCGGCCTGGACGACACGCAACTGCGCACGCTCGATGAACGCCTGGTCTATCTGCGCGAACTGGACCAGCGGCGCGACAGCATCCTCAAATCGATCCGCGAGCAGGACAAACTCACGCCCGAGCTGGAAGGCGCCATTCTGGCGGCCGCCGACAAGACGACACTCGAAGACCTCTATCTGCCCTACAAGCCCAAGCGTCGCACCAAGGCGCAGATTGCGCGCGAAGCGGGCCTCGAGCCGCTGGCCGATGCGCTGCTGGCCGATCCGACGCAGACCCCCGACGAGGTCGCCGCCGGGTACATCAATGCCGAGGCCGGCGTGGCCGATGCCAAGGCCGCCCTGGACGGCGCGCGCGCCATCCTGATCGAGCGTTTCGGCGAAGACGCCGCCCTGCTGGGCGAGCTGCGCGAAAAGCTGTGGCAAGAAGGCGAAGTGGTCGCCAAGGTGGTGGCCGGCAAGGAGCAGGCGGGCGCCAAGTTCGCCGATTACTTCGATCACCGCGAGGCGATCCGCACCCTGCCCTCGCATCGCATGCTGGCCCTGCTGCGTGGACGCAACGAAGAAGTGCTGTCGCTGGCGCTGGCCTACCAGCCGGACGACGTGCCCAGTACCCAGCGCACCGCCTACGAGGTGCGCATCGCCCAGCATTTCGGCGTCGCCGACCAAGGGCGGGCGGCGGACAAATGGCTGCTCGACGGCGTGCGCCTGGCGTGGCGCGCCCGCCTCTTCGTGCTGCTCGAACTGGAACTGTTCAACCGCGCGCGCGACGGCGCCGAAGACGAAGCCATTCGCGTCTTTGCCCGCAATCTGCATGATCTGCTGCTGGCCGCGCCGGCCGGCCCGCGTACCACCATCGGCCTCGATCCGGGCGTGCGCACCGGCGTCAAGGTGGCGGTGGTCGATGCCACCGGCAAGTTGCTGGAGACCTCCACCGTTTTCCCACACGAGCCGCGCCGTGACTGGACCGGCTCGCTCGCCACGCTGGCCGCCCTGGCCACGCGTCACAAGGCTGAGCTGATCGCCATCGGCAACGGCACCGCCAGCCGCGAAACCGACAAACTGGCTGCTGATCTGATGCGCGATCACCCGCATCTGGGCTTGACGCGCATCGTGGTGTCCGAAGCGGGCGCCTCGGTGTACTCGGCCTCGGAACTGGCCGCCAAGGAATTCCCCCAGCTCGACGTAAGCCTGCGTGGTGCGGTGTCGATCGCCCGCCGCCTGCAGGATCCACTGGCCGAACTGGTGAAGATCGATCCCAAGTCGATCGGTGTCGGCCAGTACCAGCACGACGTTAACCAGACGCGCCTGGCGCGCTCGCTCGATGCCGTGGTGGAAGACTGCGTGAATGCCGTTGGCGTGGATGTGAACACCGCCTCGGCGGCGCTGCTCACGCGCATCTCGGGTTTGAATACCACGCTGGCCAACAACATCGTGGCCTACCGCGACGAGCACGGCGCCTTCCGCGAACGTACGGCGCTCAAGAAAGTGCCGCGCCTGGGCGACAAGACCTTCGAGCAAGCGGCGGGTTTCCTGCGTGTCATGAACGGCGACAATCCACTGGATGCGTCCGGCGTCCACCCCGAAGCCTACCCGGTGGTCGAGAAGATCGTGTTGGAGACCGGCAAGCCGGTGAACGCGCTCATCGGCGACGGCAATTTCCTGCGCAGCCTGTCGGCCAACGCCTTTACCGACGAACGCTTCGGCCTGCCGACGGTGCAGGACATCCTGCGCGAGCTCGACAAGCCCGGTCGTGACCCGCGTCCCGAATTTAAGACGGCGACCTTCGCCGACGGCGTGGAGAGCCTCAAGGATCTGCAGCCTGGCATGCTGCTCGAAGGCGTGGTCACCAACGTGGCCGCGTTCGGCGCCTTCGTGGACATCGGTGTGCACCAGGATGGTCTGGTGCACATCTCGGCGCTGTCGAGCAAGTTCGTCCAGGACCCGCATACGGTGGTCAAGGCTGGCGATGTGGTGAAGGTGAAAGTGGTCGAGGTGGACGTGGCGCGCAAGCGCATCGGCCTGACCATGCGCCTGAACGACCCGGCCGAGCCGGCACCGCGCCGTAGCGGTGATGCCCGTCCCGCCAGCCGTCCTGGCGGCAAGGAGGGGCAGCGTGGCCGTGGCGGCAAGCCCGCCGCCGCGCAGGGCAACAGTGCCATGGCCGACGCGTTCGCCCGCCTCAAGCGTCACTGAGCGCGATGGCGCTCAGCCGAGCGCCATCGCCACACCCAATCCGATCAGCGCGGCCCCGGCGCCGCGCTCGATCCACCTTTGCCAACGCGCCACGACCGGCTTGCCATGCAGCCGGCCCGCCGCCAGCGCCACGGCACAATCCCAACTGAACACCGCGAACGTCATCCATACACCGTAGGCGGCTTTGGTCAGCCACGACGTCGTCGGCGAGATGCCCAGTGCGAAGAGGCTGGCGTAGAACAGGCCATTCTTGGGATTCGACAGTCCCGACGCGAAGCCGGCGGCGAACGCCCCCAATGGCGATGCCAGGGCACCCGCATCGGGGGCCGCCGCTGGCGCACGCAGGCAGTGCCAGCCGACATGGATCAGGATCGCGCCGCCCACCCAGCGCAAGGCGTCAAGCAGTGCATCGATGTGTTGCACGCTGCCGATCAGCGTCAGCGCCGCCACGATCCACAACGCATTGGCCAGGGCAATGCCGGCGGCCGCGCGCATGCCGCTGCGTACCCCATGGCACAGACTGGTACGCAGGAGCAGCAGAAAATCCTGGCCTGGGCTGAGCAGGGCGATGAAATGCGCCAGGGCGACAAGAAGGAAGACTCTCACGGCAACGCCATCCACGAACGGAACACCGGCAGTGTTCGCGTGGGCGCGGTTGCGATCTTGTAGAAACTTGCAGCGGCGCTCAGTCCGGGCGCGATGCCTTGCGATACGCCCCAGGCGTCAACGCCGTATGCTTTTTGAATATGTGCGAAAAATGTGCCTGATCGGTGAAACCGGCACGCACGGCGACATCGGCCAGACTGGCGCCATGACGCAACCAGCGGCGTGCGCGATGGATGCGAAAGCCCTGCTGGAGGGCATGGGGCGTGGCGCCGAAATGGCGTTGGAATCCACGCAGCACTTGCCACGGACTGGCCCCCGCCTGGCGCGCCAGTGCCTCCAGACGCACCGTGTCACAGGCGTGCGCCCGCAGATAATCGAAGGCGCGTTGCAGCGCACGCGGGGTGGCCTCAACCGCCGCCGGATCGACCGCGCACAGCGCCAACAGGTGGGCGAGCGCTTCGTCACAGGCCAGGCCGGTGCCCTGCTCGGCAACGTGCGCGAAGGCATCGAAAGCGCGCGTCCGGGCCGCGCTATGAGGTGCGTGCAGCACGCAGTCGGCCGGTTCGTGGCCACCCTGTGCCGCCAGCCAGGCAGGCTCGATGTGCAGCATGCGATAGCTCCACGGCCCCGCTGCGGGGTTGCAGGCATGCAGCACGCGGGCGCGGATTGTCACCACACTGCCGGCCGCCAGTGCGTGCGCGCGGCCTGCGATGGTGCTGGTGCTACGCCCGCTCAGCACGTGCCCGATCGACAGTGCGTCATGCAGGTGCGGGCGGTAGCAGGCGCGGCTGTCGTGAGCGACGCGCAATTCCCATCCCTCGCCATGCCAGATGCGCGGTGGCGGGGTCATGCTTCGTCCGCCTCACCCCAGCGCGCCATCAGTTGCTGCGGGATGCCGATCTGGTCGAGGATGCGCGCGACGACGAAATCCACCAGCGCGTCGACACTCGTCGGTCGATGATAAAAGCCCGGCGCCGGCGGCAGGATGACGACGCCCATGCGCGACAGGCGCAGCATGTTCTCCAGATGCAGCGTAGACAGCGGCGTTTCGCGCGGCACCAGCACCAAGGTGCGGCGCTCCTTGAGGCACACGTCGGCGGCGCGCTCGATCAATGTGCTCGACAAGCCTGCCGCGATGGCGGCCAGCGTGCCCATGGTGCATGGGCATACCACCATGGCGTCCGGCGGGTTGGAGCCGGAGGCCAGCGGTGCGAACCATTCCTCGCGCCCGTATACCTGCAACTGGCCGTCGGCGGCCTGGGTGCGCGCGGCGAACCACGCTTGCGCGTCGGCGGCGCGCGCCGGCAAGGTGATGTCCATCTCTTGTCGCGCCACCACTTGGGCGACCTGCGAGTACAGCACCTGCACACGGCAACCCGCCTGCACCAGGCAGTCGATCAGGCGCATGCCATAGGGCATGCCGGAAGCGCCCGTCAGGGCCACGGCGATGGTTTTCATGGTTTCTCGTCGATCAGGCGGGCCGCGATCAGCCCGTTGACGCAGCCGAACAGTAGCGCGGCAGCGGCGAATACCGGGCTCAGCGCCCAGATGCCATCATGCGGGACGAGCCACAGCCGCGCCAGGATGAGTTGCCCGCCAATGTGCGCGAAGGCAGCGATGATGCTGTGCGACAGCGGGCCGAAGAGGCGTGTCGGCAGGCGCACCGCCAATGCCAGCGCGGCCAGGCTGGCGCCGCTGCCGGCCAGGCTGAGGAAAAAGCCGGGGGCCATGAATTGCCCCAGCAACAGGGCGCTGGCCAATACCCGCAGCAGCGCGACCCAGGCCGCTTCGCGCCAACCGTGGCGCGCCAGCACGATGAGAACGACGATGTTGGCCAGGCCCGGCTTGATTCCCGGCAACGGCGAAGGAATGGCTGCCTCGGCCACCGACAGCACTGTTGCCGCCGTGGCGTAGCGGGCCACACGGTAATCGGATGCGTCGGCGGTGAGCAGCTTGGCAGGCATGGCGGCATTATGGCGCGGGCCCGGCCAATGCCAAACAAAACGGCCCACGCCGCAGCATGGGTCGCCCGGGCGAACGCCCGTCGGTCAGAGCCTTTACTTGAGCGGCAGTGTCGCGTTGCAAATAAAAGGCCGACGTACGTCGGCCTTTTGCCCCCGCCCAGTGGCGGCGCTCAGGCGCTTGCCAGCGCCTTGCCGACCACTTCAGCCACATCACGCGACAGCCCTGCGTGCGACTGAATGCGTTCGAGCTGGGCACGGGCGACGGCCTGGCGTGCGGCATCGAATTTCTTCCAGCGATCGAAGGTGCGTGCGATGCGTGCGGCGACCTGCGGATTCATGGCGTCGAGTGCGATCACCACGTCCGCCGCCAAGGCGTAGCCGCTGCCGTCGGCGGCGTGGAAGTGCTTTGGATTGGCGGCGCAGAAGGCGCGGATGAGCGAGTACACCTTGTTCGGGTTCTTGATGTCGAAGGCTTCGTGCGCCATCAGGGCGCGCACCGCCGCGCCGGTGCCCGGCAGTCGCGAGGTGGCCTGCGCCATGAGCCATTTGTCCACCACCAGCGCTTCGTGCTGCCAACTGGCATAAAAGCTGTCGAGCGCCTCGCGCCGCCCGGGTACGTTCAGATTGGCGAGGGCGCCGAGTGCGGCGATCGAATCGGTCATGTTGCTGGCGGTGTTGAAGTGCGTCACCACCAGATCGTTGCTGTGCATCGACTCGAGCTCGGACAGGTAGCCCAGGCACTGGTTGCGCAACGCGCGCTGACCTGCCTGCAGCGCGTCGGGCGAATACGCGTCGGTGACGCGCAGCCGCACGTAGGCCTGTTGCAGATCATCCGCCAGCGCCTGTGCGATGTGGCGGCGCAGGTGGCTGCGCGCGGCGTGGATAGCGTCTGGATCGACGATGTCCATTTCTTCGCCGATGACCGTCTCGCTGGGCAGGATGAAACTCTCGGCCACCAGCGCCGGATCGCCACCGGTGGCGAAGGCATCGAGCAGCAGGGCACGCATGGCGTCGGCATAGGCTGCCGGAATCCAGTCGCCCGCCTCGCCCTTGCCGCGCTGGTAGGCATGCACGCCGTCGAGCAGGATGCGCGTCGCCAGGCGCTGGCCGGCGTCCCAGCGCGCGATGGGGTCGGTGTCATGCGCCATCAGGTGGATCAGCGCATCGACGTGATACGCGAAGTCGAGCGTCACCGGGGCCGAGAAGCCACGCAGCAGCGACAGCGTCGGGCGTTCCGCCACTTCCGTGAATACGAAGCGCTGCATGTCCTGCGTTACCGACAGCACGCGGGTGCCGGCGTCAGCCTGCGCTTCGCCTTCGAGACGGACCGCCAGTGCCTGACCCGATTCGCCGATGAAGCCCAGTGCCACCGGGATGTGGTACGGACCACGCGGCACCGGATTGCCTTCCGCAGCCATGCGTTCTTCATAGGCCGTCAGGGGGTATTGCTGCTCGATTTCCAGTGCATACGTTTGCGCCGTGGCGTCGTAGTCGCCGCGGACAACCAGATGGGGCGTGCCTGCCTGGTTGTACCAACGCTTGAATTGCGTCAGGTCCAGGCCGGACGCACTTTGCATGGCCGCCACGAAATCCTCGCAGGTCACGGCCTGCCCGTCGTGGCGCTCGAAATACAGATCCATGCCACGGCGGAAGGCGTCCTTGCCGATCAGCGTGTGGATCATGCGCACCACCTCGGCGCCCTTTTCATAGACGGTGGCGGTGTAGAAGTTGTTGATCTCGGCGTAGCTGGCCGGACGGATGGGATGGGCCATCGGGCCGGCATCCTCCGGAAACTGCGCGGCGCGCAGCAGACGCACTTCCTGGATGCGCGTGACGCCGGCGGAATGGACGTCCATGCCGAATTGCTGGTCGCGGAAGACGGTCAGGCCTTCCTTCAGCGACAACTGGAACCAGTCGCGGCAGGTGACGCGGTTGCCGGTCCAGTTGTGGAAGTACTCGTGCCCGATCACGCTTTCGATGCCGTCGAAATCGGCATCGGTGGCCGTCGCGGGGCTGGCCAGCACGTACTTGGTGTTGAAGATGTTCAGGCCCTTGTTCTCCATGGCGCCCATGTTGAAGTCGCCCACCGCCACGATCATGTAATGGTCGAGATCCATCTCGAGACCGAAGGTGTCCTCGTCCCATTTCATGGATTTCTGGATGGCGGCCAGCGCATGGTCGACCTGATCCAGCTTGCCGGGCTCGACATACACGGCGCAGCGCACGCGGCGGCCGGACGCGGTGGTGAAGAACTCTTCCTTCACCTCCAGCTTGGCGGCCACGCAGGCAAACAGGTAGGCGGGTTTGGGGAAGGGGTCTTCCCAGCGCGCCCAGTGGCGACCCTCGCCCTCGTCACCCTGCCCGACCGGATTGCCGTTGGACAACAGCACTGGAAAGCGCGCTTTGTCCGCGTGCAGCGTGCAGGTGAAGCGCGCCATGACGTCCGGGCGGTCGAGATAGAACGTGATGCGTCGGAAGCCTTCGGCTTCGCACTGGGTGAAATAGCCGTCCTTCGAGCGGTACAGGCCGGACAGTTGCAGATTGTTGTCTGGATCGACGCGCACCACGGTGTGGAGCACGAAGGCGTCGGGAACGTCGGCCAGCGTGAGCAGGTCATCGGCGTGGCGCCATGCGTCAGCGGGCAGCGCACGCTCGTTGAGGCTTACCGATTCCAGCGTCAGCCCCTCGCCGTTGAGCACCAGCGGGCCGCCCCGGCCGGCCGGATTGCGGCGCACGGCCAGGCGGGCGCCGACACGGGCGTGGCCTTCGAAGATCGCCACGTCCAGGTCGACCGTGTCGATGAGATAGGCGGGCGGGGTGTAGTCCTTCAGATAGATGGATGCGGGTGCGTTCATGTCGAGGCCTTTGCAGGAGCCAGAGCGGGATCGAGTGCGCCGCGCTCGTCGAATACGAAACAGTGGCCGCGCCAATGGGCGCCGCCGACGTCTTCAAAGTACTTGAGGATACCGCCATCGAGCTGGAACACGTTTTCGATTCCCGCCTCGGTCATCAGAATGGCGGCCTTTTCGCAGCGAATGCCACCGGTGCAGAACGTCACCACCGTCTTGCCCGCCAAGTCGGCAGCGTGGGCGGCGACGGCCGCCGGAAATTCGCTGAAGCGGGCGATGCGATAGTCCACGCAATTTTCGAACGCGCCGGCGTCGACTTCAAACGCATTGCGCGTGTCGAGCAACACGACCGGCCTGCCGGCGTCGTCGTGCCCGGCATCCAGCCAGCGGCGCAGGCGAGCCGGCGTCACCGCCGGCGCACGCCCGGCCGACGGGCGAATGGCGGGATGATTCATGGTGATGATTTCGCGCTTTTTGCGTACCCGCATGCGTCCGAAAGGCTGCACAGGAGAGTAGGATTCTTTCGGTTCCAGGTCGGTAAAACGCGGGTCGGCGCGCAGCGCGTCAACGATCGTATCGATGGCCTGACGTCCACCGGCGAGAAAGACGTTGATGCCTTCCGGTGCGATCAGGATGGTGCCTTTGAGCCCCAGGGCGTCACATTGCCCGGCCAAACGATCGTGGAGTTCGTCTATATCTTTGATTTCGACGAATTTGTAGCATGATATATTGACGATGGCGTCACTTGGCAGCACGTTTGGGGCAGAATTCGACATGTCGTTTCATTATTGAAAAAATTCATCGGCCGGATAGCCTTCTTCGCTGCGCAACATATTGCGCTAAATCAAGCGGTGTAATTTTCTGACCGTTAACTTACTGCATTCTTTTGTACCTATTCCAAAGGCGCTCGTCCCATGAGAAAGCTCAGTCTCCGTCTCAAGCACCTTTCCCAAGAGCATCGGGCCGCCATGCTGCTGGTCGCCGCCGCACGCGAAGTGTCGCCGTTGCCGGGACAGGACCCCGATCTGCCGGGTTTCGGCCTGCGTGTCTGTAACGTGTTCCAGACCGAGATGGAGCCGCACTTTCAGGAAGAAGAGCGACACGCGCTGCCCAAGTTGCGCGAGATCGGCCGCGACGATCTGGCCGATAAGGTGCTGGCCCAGCATGAAGAACTGCGCGCCATGATCGCCGCTTTCGGCGACAAGCCCGATCCGGCTCTGGTCGAACGCTTCTCGCAGTTGCTGCAGGAACACGTCGACTTCGAAGAAAACGTGGTGTGGGAAGCGCTCGACGAAGCCACCGCCGCCGTGCCGCATACCGTCGCCTGATTTTCGCGGGCGTTCTACTGGACCACGCCCTCGCGCCACTGCGAGGGCGATGCGCCGGTCCAGCGACGGAAGGCGCGGTTGAAACTGGCGACTTCCGAAAATCCCAATAGATAGGCCACCTCATTGACCGTCGTGCGGCTGTTGCGCAGATGGTCGGCCGCCAGATCACGCCGCAGGGTATCGAGCACTTCGGCGTAGGTCAGCCCTTGCTCCGCCAGGCGCCGTTGCAAAGTGCGCTCGGACATCGACAGACGCTCGGCGATATCGCCCCGCCCGCTGCGGCCCGATGGCAGCAGTTCGATGAGCGCGCGGCGCACGCGGGCCACCACGTCATCGCGTGCTTGCCGCGCCAGGTAGTCGGCAGCCACCTTTTCGGCCGCCAGCGCAAGCTCGGGGTTGCTGCCGGGCACCGGGGCGTCCAGCTCATCATCCGAGAAGGCCAACGCGTATTCCTCGGCTTCGTATTCGGGCATGGTGCCGAAGAACGCTTCGATGCGATCGAGGCCGTTTTGCGGCGCCAGATGGCGCATGCGCACTGCCAGCGGCGCCAGCGGACGACCCGCCAGCACGCGCCACAGGCGCAGTACCAGTGCGAGCCGCGCATCGAAACTGCGTGGGTAGCTGGCGTCGTCCCCGTCGCTGGCGAAGATCAGCCACGTGCGATCGCCCTCGTGGCGGGATTCCCATTTGTCGATGGTGGTGACGATGCGCGAATAGCGCAGCATGCGCTGCATGGCCTCGCGCAGGCTGCCGCTGGCCATTACCGCGAAGCCGAGCGCATGCAGGGTGGTGGGGTTGGCTTGTGCCACGACGTCGATGCCGAAGCAGGGATCGCCATCGCAGGCCTGTACGGCGGCGCTCCAGAAGGCGCGCACGGTCTCGTGCGGTACGCGGGCATTGGCGTCGCGCAGCGAAGCCGGCTCCAGGCCGACGGAGCGCGCCAGGGCATCGGCGTCAAAGCCGCGATGCGTTAATTCAGTGTGGACCAGCAGCAGGATGCTGGCTAACCAGGTGTCATACATGCACGGGCTACGCGAATGCGTGAATAAATCATTCTAGAGCCCGTAGACGCATAAAGCGGCCACCAGTGCCGCTCCGTGCGTCTTCAACTGTAAGAAATCATTGCGGGTACGACGGCCGGGAGGAGATCGCCCGCCGTACCCACAACGAGGTGGGGCGATCAGAAGCGATAGTTCGCGCCCAGCGTGAACACGGTCGAAGAATCCTTGAAGCTGGCGCCCAACTGGTCGCGGTCGGGGATGCCCTGGTACTGCGCCACTTCGGCGCGCAGGCCGACACGCTGCGTAACGGCGTATTCGGTGCCGAGGGCAAACTTGGCGCCAGTGCCGCTATCGGACGATGCGCCATCGATGCCGGCATAGCGGCGTTCATAACGCACCAGACCGGCCTTGCCATATACGTCCAGGCGTTCGGTCACCGGCAGGCGGGCGACGAAGTCCGCCGAATAGGCATCGGTGCGGGCACGTGCGGTGTTGCCATCGGTCTGCGTGGCGGACACCGAGCCCAGGCCCTGATAGCCGAGTTCGACGCCGAAATGCTTGTCGAAGTTGTAGCCGCCATACACGCCGTAGGTGGTCGGTGTGTCGCTCTTGTCGCCGGCGGTATTCACGTCCTGCTTGCTGGCGCCGACATTGGCACCCACATAGAGGCCCGGTTCGGCCGCCATGGCGGCACTTGCCATCACAACACCAGCCAGCGTGATCATGATCTTCGTTTTCATTGTGTTACTCCTCTTTACGATGGGATTCCGTCGGTGCGTCGCTGTGAGGGGGGACGTCATGCCGAATGCGGTAGACGCATCGTAAAGAGGGCGAGCCGCCAAGGCCCTGTCATTGCGTGCCAAGCTGTTGGCTTTTCAGGCCAATGCCGGCGAGCGGAACAATTGCGGGAATGTGGTGGCACTGATGCTACGCAGCGGGCCGATGTCACGCAGGGCAGCAGCCAACGCGTGTGACGATGTCATGGCCGGACGCAGCGAATCACTGGCGCAGGCCATCGCCCAGGGGCCGCCATACAGAGGGATGTGCGGATAGAACGGCGTGACGTAGCGAAAATGCGCCGCCAATCGCTGGGCCAACTGATTCACCTGCGCCGCCTGGTGGCGGGGCGAGCCCAATTGCACCGACAGGGCACCACGCGGGGTCAGCAACTGCTTGCAGCGTTCGAAGAAGGCGGTTTCATGCAGCGGTGCCGAGACGCTTGGTTCGGTGAGATCGAAGACGATGAGATCGAATTGCTCACCGGCCTGAATGGCGCGCGCCACATAATTGCGTGCATCGCCGATCACCGCCTTGAGGCGCGGGTGCCCGAACGCGCCCTGCTCAATGGGGTGCAGGTACCGCTGCGCCATATCGATGACGTCCGCATCGAGCTCGGCGACCACCACTTCTTTCAGCGCGGCGTAGCGTAGCAGTTCGTATGCCGAACCGCCGTCCCCGCCGCCCAGGACGAGGGCACGCGACAGGGCGCCATGCGCCATGCCAGGGACATGCACCAGCGCTTCGTGGCCGACGTGGGCATCTGCCTCGCAGGCCATGAACGCACCATCGAGACGGTACAGGCGGCCGCAATGCGCGGTGTCCCATACTTCCCAATACTGGTACGCACTGTGGGCCGCGGCCACGATGGTGTGGTCGCCGACGTCGGGCGCGAAATGCCCGCAGGCGTCAGTTTGAGCATCGTGCATGGAACACCCCGATGAACCAAAAAAAAGCCCGGCAACGGCCGGGCTGAATTGAGGATGAAGGAGACAAGGTACAACTTCGTTACGCGCGCCCCGCCGCCATGGCGCGCAGGCGGCTGATGCGCTCGGCCGTGTCCGGGTGAGTCGAGAACAGGCCCTGCAGGCCGCCGCCGGACAACGGATTCATGATCATCATCTGCGCCGTTTCGGGGTGCGCCTCGGCGGTCTGCATCGGAATGCCGCGCGCATAAGCGTGGATCTTGGCCAACGCGTCGGCCAGTGCGTTGGGATCGCCGGATATTTCGGCACCGCCCTTGTCGGCGCCGAACTCGCGGGTGCGTGAAATGGCGAACTGGATCAGCATGGCCGCGATCGGCGCCAGGATCGCCACGATCAGGCCCACGATGGGGTTGGTGGGGCGGCCGTTTTCATCGCGGGCGCCAAAGAACATGCCGAACTGGGCGAGCGAAGAGATCGCGCCGGACACTGTCGCCGAGATCGTCGAAATCAGGATGTCGCGGTGCTTCACGTGCGCCAGTTCGTGCGCCATCACGCCGCGCAGTTCGCGTTCGGAGAGCAGATGCAAAATGCCGGTGGTGGCGGCGACGGCGGCGTTGTCAGGGTTGCGGCCGGTGGCGAAGGCATTGGGCTGCGGCTCGTCGATGATGTACACCTTGGGCATCGGCAACTGAGCACGCGCGGCCAGATCGCGCACGATGTTGTACAGGTACGGTGAAGAGGTGGCGTCGACTTCCTGCGCCCGATACATGCGCAACACCATCTTGTCGGAGAACCAATAGGCCCACAGATTCATGGCGCCACCCAGCACGAGGGCGATCAACATGCCTTGCGCGCCGCCGATGAGCTGACCGACCACCGCGAACAAGGCCACGATGCCCGCCATGAGGACCGAGGTCTTGACCCAATTGAACATGCCTACACACCTGCCTTTCGAATGAAAAAAGCGCTCATGCGCTTCCGCTTAGATGGAGGTGGTGCGAAAAGATTCAAGCATGCGTCACAAAACCTCCGCATACGGGACGCAGAGGGCTGACCATCAGGGTTCCAACGAAATAAAAAAAAGCCCCGCGGGCGGTGCCCGCAGGGCCAATCGGGGTGTGACCGCAGTCGCTTATTCGACGCGCAACTGCACTGCCGTGGCCGTGTAGACCACGGTGCCGCGCACGCCATCGAGCGTGACCTTGTCGAATTGCCCCTGGCGCACCGCGCCCGTGAACAGCGTGAGGGTGCTGCCGCTTGCGGGCACGTAGCCGGATTGCAGCTTGACCACCAGCGTGCCGGCGGCCGTCACCGTCTTGGCGGCGGTCACCGCGCCGGCACCATTGGCGCCGAGGGTCAGCGTGCTCTGGCCCGCCGCCAACTGGGTGAAGTTGCCACCCACGCCGAGTGCCGCCGTGTTGGCGAACGTGCCGCCGCTCACGTACACATCGCCGCTACCGACCGCCTTGGCCGACGCTGCCACCAAGGTGCCGCTTTCGAGCACCGTGCCGCCGCTCCACGAATTGGCGCCGGACAGCGTCAGCGCGCCGGACCCCTGCTTGACGAGGCGGCCGCTGCCACTGATGTCATTGCGCCAGGCGTCGGCCAGTGCGTAACCGCCCTGGCTGCCATCCATCGAGACCACAACGTTGCCTTTGAAGGCGCCGTAGCCGTCGGCGGCGGCGTACAGGTTCAAGCGCCCCCAGCCCTCGGCGTCGTCGACAACCGGATAGCCCGAATCGATGGCCGTGGTGCGCAGCACGACACGGCGCTGGTCGGCGCTCAGGTAGGGCAGGCGCGTCTCCAGCAGCACTTCGGCGCCCTTCGGTACGCTGGCTTCGACACCGGCGGTGCCGATCTTGCTGAAGCCGTAGTTCAGGCGCTGCGCGAACAGCGTCTTGAAGGTGGCGTAATCGTCATAACGATCGGTCGCCGCCGAGCCTGAATGCGCCAAGGCATTGAACGTATTGTCGGCCGTGCTGGTGCCGGTCTGTGCCGTCAGGTAAGTGTGGGCTTGCGTATAGGCCGCCGATTTGGCGCTGGCATTGGCCGAATCGTTGAGGATGGCGGCGGCCAGGGCCGTGGCCATCACGCGCCCACCGATGACGTCGAACGGCGAGTGCATGCCGGCGACGACGCGGTTGTTGCCCAGTTCCGAGGCGCGCGCCAGCATCGCCTGGTAGCGCTCCGGCACGGCGTAGGCCATCGACAGCGCCGCCAGGTAGGCCGCATTGGTGTGGCCGCTGGGGAAGCCGCCATCCGTGGCGGGGGTGCTACTGCGTGCCGGCAACAGGGTCGGCACGACCACCACGCTGGCGCTTTGGCGCCATGGGCGCGGATAAGAGAAGAAAGTCTTCGGCGGGGTGGTCGATGAATAGCTGCCGCGCAGCACGCCGATCAGGCTGACGACCGAGCCGAGCGGGCCGCTGGTGCTGCCAGCACCCGTGCCGGTGTCGTTGTACAGCGTGCTGGTGGCGTCGGCTTCGATGGCGGTGATGGTCGTGGTGGCGCCCGAGCCGGTCAGATAGTTCGTCGCCAGCGGGCCGAGGCCCTCGATTACGCTGTAGTTCTGGTTGCGTCGATCGTCATAGTAGGCCGCATCGGCCTGCGCCGAGGTGCGCTGCGTGGTGACATCGATCGACTGCTGGATGTTGCCGGCCAGGATCGGCGTGCCGACGGTGGTCGCGCTGCCGGTGTCCCAGGTGGCGCCTGCCGTCCACAACTGGTTGAAGCCGGCCAACAGGGACAGCACCGGGTTGGTTGCCGTGGTCGTGTTGGCGGTGACGTTGTTCTTGTATTGATCCACGAAGGCGCTGGCGGACGGGACCGGTGCGCTGTCGGTGAAGCCGGGATCGGCCGGCGCAGCCGGCGCCACGACGCTCGAAGATGCGCTGGAGGACGATGAAGACGAGGATGACGATGCGTTGTCATCATCGTCGCCGCCGCACGCCGTCAGCGTGATGGTGCTGGCGACAAGCAGGGCCAGCAGCGTGGGCCGGCCGCGATAGAACTCGTACTGCATGAGACAGAACCTCTCGGGAAGGGGGGAGTCCGCCATCCTGAGGTTCGGACGCTAAGTTTTTATGACATCTTTTTGCAAATGATGCCGGTCACACGGCGACTGACGCACGCACTCCGCTTCGACACCCACCAGGCTCGCGCCATATGAAAACGCCCCACGGTAAGCCGTGGGGCGTTGCTCGATGCCGCGTCGGCGCGTTCAGCCGATCAGTTCTTGAACCACCATTGCTGCGGTAGCGACAGGGCGGGCGAGCCCAGCGGCCAGCTGAACGGCGCCTTCTCGTTGACGTTCTGCAGCCGGATGCTGCGGATGCTCGTCACGGGTGCGGGACGCACGGTGCCGATGACGTCGAACTCGTCGGCGGCGATCTGCAGCAGTTCGCGGAACAGCTTGTCGGCTTCGGCCGAGCTCTTGGCGGCACGCCATTGGTCATACAGGGCCATGCGCTTCCTCATGCTCGGCGAGGGCTCGACGCCTTGCTTGCCCTGGGTGAGATACCACTTCACCCATTCCAGGCTCTGGCGCGATTCGAGCGGATAGTTGGCGACATAGGCACGCGGTGCCAGCGTAGCGTCGAGGCCGCCAGGGAACACGTCGATGCTGATGTCGTAGTCGTTGTTCACCGCGCGGTTGGTGATCAGCGAGCGCTCGGCGGCCTTGATCGTCAATTCGACGCCGACGCGCTGCCACTGGCGGCGGATCAGTTCGAGGGTGGCGATCATGTGAGCACGGTCGATCATCACGATGGCTTCGAGCTGCACGCGGCCACCGTTCGGGTATTGGCGATAGCCGTCGCTGTCGCGCGTGGTCAGGCCCAAGGCGTCGAGCATCTTGTTGGACAGGGCCTGGTCGTACTGGAGGAATTGCGTGCCCAGTTGCTCGTTGTACCACTTGCTTTCCTTGAACGGACCGCTCTGCCACGGCGCTGCCAGGCCGTAGTACACCACCTTGTTGATTTCCTGACGGTCCATGGCGTGCGACAGCGCGGCACGGAAATCACGATTGGTGATGAACGGACGCAGTTTGTCGTTCTTGGTCGTCTGGTTCAGCCACAGGCCCGCCGAGTTGGCATTGGTGCTGACCTGGCCAAACACCTTGTACTTGCCCTTCTCCTGGTTCTTCAGCAGGACCGGACGGTTGGAGACGTCCACGAACATGCGGCCTTCGAAATCGAACTGGCCGTTGGTGGCCGCCAGCAGCGCGGCCTGTACATCGGAGATCACCGCGAATTGCACGCGATCGATGTACGGCAGTTGCTTGCCGCTGGGGTCGACCTGCCAGAAGTACGGGTTACGTTCCATCACCACGCGTTGCGCTGCGCCGCCGTAGGGCTCCTTGACGATCCACGGGTCCAGCGTCGGGCGCTCGGTGCTGCCCCAGCGCGACGGCACTTCGGTGTCCGCGCACTTGGTGCGCATCAGCGCGACCCAATCCTTGACGTTGTGCTTGGCGAACTGCTCTTGCACGTTGGCGTTGTACTTGGGATGGAACTGCTGGCAATAGTGCTTGGCGTACAGCACCTGGTGCTGGCCGTAAGGTGCCGCCAGCCATTCCGGGAAGGTCAGGTACGGCGCCGAGAACTTGAACTTGACGGTGAGGTCGTCGACCTTGGTCACCACCGGGGGCTTGCCACCGACCATGTACATGTCGGGCGTCTGGCCGAAGAACTCCTTGTTGAGGATGAGATCGTTCATCGCGAAGACGACGTCGTCGGCGCCGAACGGCGCGCCGTCCGACCACTTCATGCCGGGACGCAGCTTGAAGGTGTACTCCGAAGCGTCCGGGCTCATCGTGTAGCTCTCGGCGATGTACGGCTCCACGCCGTTGCCGTCCTGCGTCCAGTGCGTCAGGCCCTGGTTGCCGATCATGCGCAGGATGCCGTTCTGGTCGCCCGTGGCGCGCACCACCGTGCGAAGTGTGCCGCCAAAGGCGCCGTTGGTGCCGAGGGGTTTGACCACCAGGGGCTTCTCCGGCACGCGCTTGTCGACCGGCGGCAACTGCTTGTTGGCGTCCAGCATGGGCGCCTGGGTGTAGGCCTGAGCCAGTACTGGCGCCATGGCCGCGATCAGCCCCGCCACCAGTGTTTGGGGAAAGTACTTCATTACCGTGTCTCCTCCAGGATGCGATCAGGCGTTCTCGTGCGATGCCTGTGGCGCCAGTATTTTTGTCGGCACGCGTTCTGTCTTGTAATTTTCCGACATCGGCGCGCACCCTTTGCGCAAGACCGGGCGGCACCCGGTGGGCGGGTAGTCATGTCGCAAAATTACAAGACAGCCCCCCGGCCGGATTCGATACTGGCGACACGGCGAGGCTCAGTCGTTGTGCCACGGGTTCCGGCACATTGGCTCGTCGCAGGCCCAAAGCAATCCTCCGTCTTTGGGCCTTCTTTTTTTTCTCCGAACACGTCCGACGAGGCAGCACTGTGGCAAAAGGCGACATCATCCAGCTGGCGTTCCACGAATTTACCGATCCCACCACGGGGGTGCGCATCACGCGGCTGACGCCGCCGGATGTCACCTGCCACCGCAATTATTTCTACCAGAAGTGCTGGTTCGACGATGGCAGCAAACTGCTCTTCGGCGCCTGGTTCGACAACGACTGGAACTGCTATCTGCTCGACATGGCCAGCCAGACCGCGCGCCAGATCACCGAAGGCAAGGGCGACAACACCTTCGGTTGTTTCCTGTCACCGGATGAGCAGTTCCTGTACTACGTGAAGAATGGGCGCGAGTTGCGCCGCGTGGCGCTCGATTCGCTCGAAGAGCAGATCATCTACACAGTGCCCGTCGGCTACGTTGGCTATGGCACCTGGGGTGTGAATTCCGCGTGCACCAAGCTGGTGGGTATCGAAGTGGTCGATGGCGATCTGATGGCGCTGGCAACCTGGCAGGAATTCCGCGAGCAGTTCCTGCGCAATCCGCGTTGCCGGTTGATTTCCATCGATATCGCCACCGGCCAGGCCCGCACGCTGCTGGAACAGGCCAAATGGACCGGCCACCCGATCTATCGCCCGTTCGACGACAACACCGTCGGCTACTGCCACGAAGGACCGCTCGACCTGGTCGATGCGCGCATGTGGCTGATCGATGAAGACGGCACCCACATCCGCAAGATCAAGCAACATGAACCGGGCGAGCGCTGCACGCACGAATTCTGGGTGCCGGACGGTTCCAAAATGATGTATGTGTCATATTTGCGGCGCGGCGAGCACGACCGCTGGATCTGCACGGCCGACCCCGTGACGCTGGAGAACGAGGTGCTCATGCCGATGCCGGCCTGTTCGCACCTGATGAGCAATTTCGACGGCACGCGTGCCGTGGCGGATGGATCCGGCACGCCGCAGGACATGGCCGATACCTCGGGGCATGAGCAGGCCACCGATCCGTTCCTGTACTTGTTCGATTTCACCGACAAGAGCACACGCCGCATCTGTGCCCACAACACCTCATGGCGTGAATACCGCGCCAACCGCCAGGTGACGCATCCGCACCCGGCATTTACGCCGGACGAAAAGCGCGTGCTGTATACGTCTGATTTCGAAGGCGAACCGGCAATCTACCTGGCCGAGCTGCCGGCCTGAACCACTTCAGGCTGATTCGCGCGGCGCTTCGTAATGGGGCGCCGTGAGCGGCAGGCGCATCGAGAACGTGGTGCCCCCGCCGAGCGTGCTGCGCACCCAGATGTCACCGCCCAGGATGCCGGTGACAATGTTGTGCACGATGTTCAGGCCCAGCCCCGAGCCATCGCGGCCCAGCTTGGTGGTGAAGAACGGGTCGAACACCTTGCCGACGTCGGCCGGTGCGATGCCGGCACCATCGTCGATGCACTCGATGATAACGTCATTGTTGTCGCTGACCGATGCTGCCAGCGTGACCGTGCCGTGATCGCGGCCCTCGAAGGCGTGGGCGATCGTGTTGGTGAGCAGATTGGTGAGTACCTGGCCGAAGGGGCCGGGATAGCTGTCCATCCAGATATCGATTTGGATGTCGGTGCGTACCGCGAACGGTGTCTTGCGGAAAATCGGCTGCATGGTCAGCACGATCTCGTGGATCACCTCTTCCAGATCGAAGACGCGGCGCTGCGAGCTGGTCTGATCGACTGCCACCTGCTTGAAGCTGGAAATCAACTCACCGGCGCGCTGCAGGTTGCGCACCAGGATGTCGGCGGCTGAACGGCTCTCTCCCAGGTAGGTGTCGAGTTCCGATCGCTTGAGCCCGCCCGCGACCTTGCCCTGGAAGTCGCGGTTCATGTCGTGCAAGGTGCTTGCCACCATCAGGCTGTTGCCGATCGGGGTGTTCAGTTCGTGGGCCACGCCCGCTACCAGCGAGCCAAGCGCGGCGAGTTTCTCGGAGCGGATCAGTTCGGTCTGCGTGCGCTGCAGGCGCTCCAGGGTGGTGCCCAGCTCACGGTTGGCGGCCGCCAGATCGCGCGTGCGTTCGAACACGCGCTGTTCCAGCGACATGTTGAGATCTTCCACCTGGCGCTGCGCCTCGCGCATCGGGCTGATGTCGACGGTGGCCACCAGCCAGCACAATTCGTTGGTCATGATGCTGCGCACGTAGACCTGGCAGTCCTTGAAGGTGCCATTGCTCGAGCGCAGGCGCAAGTTGGCGCCGCTGACGAAACCATGCTCCGCCAGTTGGCGCGCCAGCCGCTCTCCCTCCTCGGCGTCTTCGTAGCGGTTCAACTCCATCGGCGAATGGCCGATGAATTCTTCCCGGTCGAAGCCGAAGACCTCGCATGCCATCGGGTTGACGTCCAGATACACGCGGTCGGACTGGCGCATCAGGAACAACGGGATCGGCGTGTGCTGGAAGATCGACGAGAACTTGTGTTCGCTGTGGCGCAGCGCTTCCAGGATGTCGGCACGGGCGAACTCGGCGCCGGCGCGCGCCGAGCCGAGTTCCGCCAGCGACTGCGCCTCTTGCAGATCGCTGGGCGGGGATGCGAACAGCAGCGCCAGGTGGCCGACCGGGCGGTTCTGCTCGTCGCGCACCGCCACCGCCACGAAGCTGTCCAGATCCGGGCACTGGCCCAGAATGGGGTCGTCGGCAAAGGCTTCGTGGGCGTTGGACAGGCGCATGAACACGCCATCGCGCGCCAGGCGTTCGGCCACGCGCGACGGTGCGTCGACAGCGCCTTCGCGCAGCACCCAGTTGGGCGATGCGGCCCAACTGGCGACCACGTTGAGCGTGCCGCCGGCCACGCCGTGGGCGAGATAGGCGGCATCGGCGCAGGCCCCGCGCGCCAGGGCACTGAGGGTGTGTTCGAGGAACAGGCGCGGTTCGTTGCCGACGCCGATGCGTGCCAGGGCCGACAAGGCGTCGGCGATGCGGCGCCGCGAAGTGATGTCGTTGAGCAGCACCACGTACTGCAGCAAGGCACCGTCGGCGTCTCGCAACGGCTGGATTTCTGCTTCGACCCAATAGGTCTTGCCGTCACTGTCACGGCAGGGCAATTCCGCGCCACGCAGTGGAATGCCGCGCGAAATGGCGTCCATGACGGGGGCAAAGGGTGCGCCCCCCGCATGGCCGCGCAGCAATTCGACGATATGTATGCCGCGAATCTGCTCCGGGGCCAGTCCGGAGCGTTGGGCGAAAGCGGCGTTGTGCCATTCGATGACGCCATGCGCATCCGTGAGGGCCACCAGATTGGTGGTCAGCTCGACCACCGTGGCCAGGCGTCGAATCTCTTCGTTGATGCGCTGGCTCTCGGTGATGTCCTCGGCAATGCTGACGACGCGCTGCGGCGCGCCGGCGCTGTCGCGGATCATGCTGTTGAACCACTGGCACAGCACCGGGCGCCCGTCGCTGCGCAGGTTGTGCGACTGGCGCCGTACCACACCGTTCATGGCGGTCAGATCGTTCTGCACGCCTTCCAGCAGGCCCTCCTCGTGCGGCATGTCGATCAGGAAGTCGATGTGCTGGCCGACCACCTCTTCGCGCCGCCAGCCGAACATATGCATGGCCGCTTCGTTCCAGTCGAGCACGTGCCAGTTGAGATCGCATTCGATGACCGCCAGCGGACTTTGTTCGACGAGCGTGCGCAGGCGCTGCTCGCGATCGCGCAAGGCGCTCTCTACGCGCATGCGCTCGCGCAGGTCGACTTCGAGCGCGCGGTTTTTCTGTTCCAGCGAATGTAGCGTGGTCTTGAGTGCCTGGCGTGTGACTTCCAGTTGCGCTTCGACGTTGCCGATCTCGTCCTGCCAGCCCGGTTCGATGGGTTGATCCAGTTCGCCCCTGGCCAGCCGCGCGGTCTCTTGCGACAGGCGGTGCAGCGGCTTGCCCAGACGCCGGTGCAGCACGTACAGGATCAGCAGAACGGATGAGATCACCTGCAAAGCCAGCATGCTGGCCAAGGTGGTGACCTGCTGGCTGATCTGCCGCACCAGGGGCGCGTCGGTGATCTCGATGCGCGCGCGGCCGATGATCTCACCGCGATGGACGATGTCTTCGTCGATGCTGTGGATGGTGCCGTCGCGCCGCTCGGGGGCTTCGCGATAGATGAATTGCCCCAGGCGTGGGTCGCGCACCTCGATGCTGACCACCGAGGCGTCGCGCATCAGCGCGTCGACCAGCGCGCCGGCTGTCTCCGAATCGAGCGCCCACAGGCTCTCGCGCACGCCCAGGGTGAGGACTTCGGCTTCACGGCGCAGGCTGCGCGACACTTCTGTCTGCAGGGATTCACGATACAACACGCGGGCCAGATAGGAGCCGACCAGGGCGGCCGGCAACAGGGTGCCCAGCAGCACGGCGATGATGACCGCACGCCGCACCGTGAGCGCCGAGAGCAGACGCCCTTTCTTCATCAGCGCGCTCGGCGTTCCTGCACGCTGCGCTGGCTCAGCCACTGATGCAGCAGATCCGGCTCCATGGGTTTGGCAAAGAGATAACCCTGAGCGTCGCCGCAGCCCATCTCGCGCAGGAGTTCGAGCTGCTGGGTCGTTTCGACGCCCTCGGCCAGTGTTTCGATGCCCAGCTTGGCGGCCAGGTCGATGACCAGTTCGGGGATGCGGCGCGCGCGCTCGTCGTGGACGATGTCGCTGACGAAGGCGCGGTCGATCTTGAGACGATCGACCTTGAGCCGCTGCAGGTAGGACAGCGACGAAAAACCGGTGCCGAAATCATCGACGGCAATGCGCACGCCCAGGTGGCGCACCGCGTCCAGCGTGTGGGCGACCTGGTCGCCCTCCTCCATCGCCATTGATTCGGTCAGTTCCAGCTCGATCGAATGCGGTACCACGCCGCTGTCGCGCAAGGCGGCCTGCAAGACGTCGAGGAAGTTCGGGTGGCGCAATTGGTAGATCGACACGTTGACCGCCATGCGGCCGGCGTCGATGCCGTCGCGCGCGAAGCGCGCCTGTTGCGCGCAGGCCGTGCGCAAGACCCATTCGCCGATGGCGATGATCATGCCGGAGCGCTCGGCCACCGGGATGAAACGGTCGGGCGGGATCAGGCTGCCGTCTTCGGTGCGCCAGCGCAGCAACGCTTCGAGGCCGCACACGCGTTCGGTGTCGAGACAGACCTGCGGCTGGTAGACGACGTAAAGCCGCTGGCGCTCGAGGGCGTGGCGCAGCGATTGCAACAGGCGCGCGCGCTCGCCGATTTCGATGGCCATGTCGCGCGTGAAGAACGCATGTTCGCCGCGGCTGCTGATCTTGGCACGGCGCATGGCCATGCTGGCGTACTTGATGGCGTCGGCCCCGTCGCCGTCCACGTCGGCCAGATGGGCGATACCCATGGTGGCCGAGATCATCAGTTCCTGGCCGTCGATCTTGAAGGGTTCGTCGAGCAGGCGCCGCAATGCGGCCGGCATGAGCTGTTCGACGCGCCCGAGCACGCCGAAGGTATCCACCGACACGCGCGCCACCTCGCACGTGCTCGGCAGGGCGCTGTACAAGCGCTGCGCCACGGCACGCAGCAGGGTGTCGCCGAAGGCCGGCCCGAGCGAATCGTTGGCGTCGGCAAACTGGTCGATGTCGATCAGCGCCAGCGTGTACTGGCTGCGTTCCGACGAACCCAGGCGCGCATCGATCTGCGACACCAGGCTGACGCGGTTGGCCAGGCCGGTGAGGGTGTCGAAATAGGCTTGCTCGTGCAGGCGCGAGAACAGCCGCGTGTTGTCCAGACCGATGGCGATATTGGTGCAGAACAATTCCAGCAACTGACGCATATTGGCGTCCAGCGGCGTGGCGGTGTCGAGCCAGGCGGCCATGTTGTGGCGGTCGCGCGCGCCGAAGAAGAGCGTGGTGCCATCGCGGTCGAAGATATGCCGTTCTTCTGCCAGGCTGCGCTCCAGCTGGGCACGGATGTCGTCGTCGTCGATGCGCGAGACCGGCTGGTTGATGAGGCTCGAATAACGGCCGGCGGCGGCGATGACGATTGGATCGCAGTCGCCGAAACCGACGTCCGGCGAGCCCTGGGCACAGATCAGCCCTTCCGGCCGGACGCCGAGCAGGGCGGAAATCTGCGTGATCACGCCGGCGGCGAAATTGCGCATGCCCGACAATGCCATCAGCTCGCCGGTGGCGTGCACCACCATGGTCAGCCCGTAGCGGGCGGCATTGATGGTGCGGATCTGGTCGTATGAGCGGATCGCGGCGGTCAGCGTGGTGTACAGCTTGTTGCGCGTCAGCTCGGACTTGGTCTTGTAGTCGTTGATGTCGTAGTCGCGTACGGCATCCAGTTCGGGTGCATACCCGGGCTGGCCGGTGCGCAGGATGATGCGCGTGTCCTGCATGCCGAAATCCTCGCGGATCTCGCGCACCAGGCGCAGACCGGCGTCATCCTGCTCCATGACGACATCGAGCAGGATCACGGCGATATCGCGATCCTGCGCCAGCAGCTTGCGTGTCTCGGTCGCCGAGTGGGCGTGCAGGAAGGTCACCGGGCGATGCAGGACGGGCATGCCGCGCAGGGCAAAGCTGGTGGTGGCGTGTACGTCGTCATCGTCGTCCACGATGAGTACGCGCCACGGGGGCGTGCGACTGCTGGCGCCGCCGACGACGCTGGTGCCGTCGTCTTCGCCCAGGAACAGGAGTTCGTCGCTACCGTCAGTCTCCGCCACTGCCGCTCTCCTCATGACGCACGCATCGACCCGTACTGCCCGGTCCGATGGCAACGGCCCTTCACGCAAGGGTGAGGATGCCATCGTCCGTACGACCGCCGCGCCAGCCGATATGCCGTTCGCGGCACTGCCATTGGCCGGGCGGCCCGATGGCGGGGCCGCCTGCGTCGATAACGCCTCGGGGCACAACGCCCCGTACACGCCTAATGTATCGGCACCCAGCGGACGGTCTGAATACCGACCAAGGGGTAAAACGCCAGAGCTGGCATGCCCGTTGGCCGGCCGTCTCTTCCATTTGCACGCATGCCTTGTGCCATGTCCGGCGGTCAGCATCGTGTTTCAAACGGCCCGGCCCGATCAAGCGGGGCAAACGGGGCGCTGGACCCGGTCTCTCAGGCCGGCAACAGTGATTCGAGCGCGTAGAGGGATTCGACCGTTTCGCGCTGGCGCACCACATGAACCTGGGCGTTATCGACCATGACTTCGGCTACGCGCGGACGCGTGTTGTAGTTTGACGCCATGGCCATGCCATAGGCGCCTGCCGACAGGATGGCGATGAGATCACCTTCGGCCAGGGCCAGTTCGCGTCCATGGCCGAGAAAATCGCCGCTTTCGCAGACCGGGCCAACGACCTCGTACGACTGCACCGGGCCCTGGTGCGGTTGCACCGGCACCATGGCATGGTAAGCATCGTAGAGGGCCGGACGCGCCAGATCGTTCATGGCCGCATCGACGATGGCGAAATTCTTGGTGGCGCCATGCTTGAGGAATTCGACGCGCGTCAGCAGCAGGCCGGCATTGCCGACCAGCGAGCGGCCCGGCTCGAAGCACAGTTTTTCGCTGCGCCCGGCAAAGGCGGCCAGCAGCGGCGCGGTGTATTCGCGGGCGCTCGGCGGGATTTCGTCGTCGTAGCGGATGCCCAGGCCGCCGCCCAGGTCGACGTGGGTGAACGTGATGCCTTCGGCCGCCAGGGTGTCGATCAGGCCCAGCAGCTTGTGGGCGGCCTCGGCCATCGGCGCCGCTTCCAGCATCTGCGAGCCGATGTGGCAGGCGATGCCGGCCACGCGCAGGTGCTTGGACGCTGCGGCCTTGCGGTACAAGGCCAGCGCCTCGTCGAAGTCGATGCCGAATTTGCTCTCGCGCAGGCCGGTCGAGATGTACGGGTGGGTCTTGGGATCGACGTTGGGATTGACGCGGAAGGCCATCGGCGCGGCCTTGCCGGCGGCCGCCGCCACCTCGATGAGGCGGTCCAGTTCGGCGGCCGATTCGAGGTTGAAGCAATGGATGCCGGCATCCAGCGCCGTGTGCATTTCGTCGCGGCGCTTGCCCACGCCGGAGAACACCACGCGATCGGCGCGCCCGCCGGCCGCCAGCACGCGGGCCAGTTCGCCCACCGAAACGATGTCGAAGCCGGCGCCGAGGCGGGCAAATACGTTGAGCACGGCCAGATTGCTGTTGGCCTTGACGGCATAGCACACCATGGCGTCGCGCCCTTGCAGGGCGGCTGTCCAGTCGGCGTAGGCGGCTTCGAGCGCGGCGCGGGAGTACACATAGACCGGCGAGCCGAAGCGGGCGGCGATCTCGGTCAGCGGGACGGCTTCCAGGCGCAGTCCGTCAGGGGCGTCGGTCAGGGTGGGCAGGGCGTAAGGCATATCGGGCTGGGCGGGTCAGGGCTGTACAGGTGCGAGCGGTGGCAGCGTTTTGCTACCATCGCCCGATGAAACCGGGGCTGAGGCCGGCGCTTGGGCGGGTGTGGCGGCGGCAGGCTGCGCAGCCGGGGCCGCCGGACGCGGCGGCGGCAGGTAAAGTGGCCCCTTGATGCCGCATGCGGCGCACAGGGTGGCCAGCGCCGTCAGGCAAATGATAGAACGCATGCGCGGTCGTGGCAGGAACGGAAAACCGCCATGGTAACAAAGGACACTCATCCAGATGGACGAAGCTGAATTCCTCGACCTGGCCGACGCTGAACTGGCGCGGCTGGAACAGGTGCTCGAACGCACCTTTGACGACGCCGACATCGATTGCGACATCGAGCCGCAGGCCGGCGGCATCCTGCAACTGACCTTCGAAAACGACAGCAAGATCATCATCAACCGCCACGCGGCGGCACGCGAGATCTGGGTTGCCGCCCGCGCCGGGGGCTTTCACTTCAAGCACGCCGAGGGCCGCTGGGTGGGTACGCGCGACGGCGAAGAACTGTACCGGGCGCTGTCGCGCCTGGTGTCGCAGCAGGCCGGCCAGCCGGTGGTGCTGGGCGAGGCCTGAGCGTCGGCCGGGCTCAACGGCCCGGATCGAAGCGGCTGTACTTCTTGATGGCCTGGTTGATTTCCTGGATGGCCTGCTCGATGTCGTTGTCCGAGAGCGAATTGGTGCCTTCCGGCGCCCGGCCGCGGGCGAAGCCTTCCATTTGCGTGGTGACCGAATCGACCGGCATGGTGGCGGTGGAGATGCTGGCCGGCAACTCGTCGGCATAGTCGTCGTGCCAGCGCATGCTCATCAGCGACAGGTTGTCGCAGGTGGCGCCGCCGGTGGCCTGTGCGTCGTCCAGCAGTTGCGGCGATATCTTGAGAATGTCGCCGTCCGACATGCGCTGGGCGATCTCATCGTTGGGCAGATTGCCCCACACCCCGTCCGAACACAGCGCGATGAGATCGTTGGCGAACAGCGGCATGGGCGACGAGAACTCGATCTGCGGCGAGTGGCTGCCGCCCAGGCAACTGAAGATGCGGTTGCGGGCTGGATGGCGCGCGGCTTCTTCCTCGGTGATCAGGCCCTGGTCGAGCATCAATTGCAGCCGCGAATGATCGCGCGTCTGGGCGATGGCGCGGCCACGCCGCACCAGGTACAGCCGGGAATCGCCGGCGTGCGCCCAGAACGCCACACTGTTCTGCACCACGCAGGCCACGATGGTGGTCCGCGGCGCCTCGGGCAGGCCCTTGTCGAAGGCATAGTCGAGGATGGCGTTGTGCGCGTTGGCCAGCGAGCGCGACAGGAACATCAATTCGTCCTGCAGGAGCGGCTGCGCGTTGCGCTGGAAGGCCTCGATGATGTACTGCACGGCGATCTGCGCGGCTACTTCGCCGTACAGATGGCCGCCCATGCCGTCGGCGACGACCATGAGCAGCGCCTCGCGCGTATAGCTGTAGGCCACGCGGTCCTGGTTGTTCGGCCGGCTGCCGGGCCGGCTCTCTTGGTAGATCGTGAATTTCATGATTTGCCGATGAGTGCGCGCAGACGGTTGCCGACGATGTCGATCAGGCTGGGAGGCTCGGGCGGCGTGGGACGTGAGGCGCGCGTGAGCAGGGCCTTTTGCAGCGCGTAGACGCTCTGCGGACGGTCCAGGGGATTCAATTGCAGGCACCAGTCGATGGTTTCCAGCAAGTGCGAGGAGTACTGCCCCGGCCAGCGGCGGCTGGCCGACTCCATAGTGTCTTTCTTGATGCGCTCGTCCGAGCGCTGCGGGGCGTGCCCGGCCAGGCAGGCATACATGGCGGCCCCGGTGCTATAGATGTCGCTCCATGGGCCCAGGTGTTCGCGGTCGTTGAACTGCTCGGGCGGCGCGAAACCGGGGGTATACATGGGTTTGAGCATCGGCGTGTCGGCCGCCAGGGTCTGGCGGGCGGCCCCGAAGTCCAGCAGGACGGGCGTACCGTCGTTGCGCAGGTAGATATTCGAGGGTTTGATGTCCAGGTGCAGCAGCTTGTGGGCGTGCACCTCGCGCAAGCCGTTGAGCAGGCGCGTGAACACCCCCCGGATGAGCCGTTCCTTGACCTCGCCGCGATTGCGCTGGATGAAATCCTGCAGGGTGCGGCCGCGCTCGAACTGCATCACCATATAGACGGTGTTGTTGGCGCGGAAGAAATTGAGCACCCGCACCACGTTGGGATGCATCAGCTTGGCCAGCGCGCGGCCTTCCTCGAAAAAGCACTTCATGCCATAGCGGAAGGCGGCCTGGTGGTCCTCGGTGATCTGCGGCTCGATCTCGCCAGGGCCGCGCAGGGCCAGCGAATTGGGTAGGTATTCCTTGATCGCCACCGGGGTGCCATCGGCATCCGTGGCCAGGTAGACGATCGAGAACCCCCCCAGGCTGAGCTGCTGCTCAATGCGGTATTGCTCCAGCTGGAAGCCGGGCGGGAGGGGGCTATTGGCTTGAGACGGCATGTGTCTGAGCGTTATGATCCGGCAAGCGGCGGCATTTTCTCGTATGGCTTCTTTCTGTATGCAACACGATTCCCGGCTGTCGGGCCGCCCACTTGATCACACGGACAATTCCAATGGTATATAGCATGACGGGCTACGCAGCCCTTTCGCGCGATGTCGGTCGCGCGGTAATGCAAATCGAGCTGCGCAGCGTCAATTCTCGTTATCTCGATCTCGCTTTCCGTATCGGCGAGGAACTGCGTTTTGCCGAGCCGATCATCCGGGAACTGATCGGCGCGAGCCTATCACGCGGCAAGGTCGAATGCCGTCTAAGCCTACAGGCACCGGCGGCGGCTGTCGCGGACCTGACGATCAACGGCAGTTTGTTGGCCCAGCTTAAGCAGGCCGAAGCCCAAGTGCGCGCGGTCTTTGCGGATGCCAAAGGCTTCTCCGTCGGTGAACTGCTACGCTGGCCCGGTATTCTGGCCGAAGACGCCATGCAAGCCGAGACCCTGGTGCCGGAAGTACAAGCCCTGGCCCGCGCGGCGCTGGAGGAACTGCGCGCCACCCGGGCCCGCGAGGGTGAAAAGCTGGTCGCCATGCTGCGTGAGCGGGTGGCATTGATGCGCGAGCGCGTCGCCGCCGCCGAGCCGATCGTGCCGGCCGCCGTGGCCGAATATCGCGAGCGCATGACACAACGCCTGCGCGAAGCCGTGGCATCGCTGGACGAAGACCGCATCCGCCAGGAGGTGACCCTCTTTGCGCAGCGTGTCGACGTGGCTGAAGAAATTACCCGCCTGACCACCCACCTGGACGAAGTCGAGCGCGTGCTCGCCAAGGGTGGTGCGGTCGGCAAGCGGCTCGATTTCCTCATGCAGGAACTCAACCGCGAAGCCAATACGCTGGCATCGAAATCGGTGTCGACCGAGCTGACGACCATTGCTGTCGATCTCAAGCTCTATATTGAACAGATGCGCGAACAGGTGCAGAACCTTGAATGATGCATCACCGCGTCGTGCGGCCGACCCGGCATGGCTGCCGGTCGTGCCCCGGCCGCTTGCCCTGGCGGGGCGGCCGGCATCACGCTGAGCGGGGACAGCAAGGCCCAGCCTGACGGGTTGGGCCTTTGCGCATCGGGACCTTTATGACAGGCATTCTTTACATCGTTTCGGCGCCATCGGGCGCCGGCAAGACAACGCTGGTGCGGGGGCTGCTGGCCGCTGATCCGGCCGTGCGGCTTTCCGTGTCGTATACCACGCGCGCTCCGCGCGTCGGGGAAATCGACGGCGTGGCCTACCATTTCACCGACGTGGCGCGCTTCATGGCCATGCGCGACGCCGACGAATTCGTCGAATGGGCGGAGGTCCACGGTAATTACTACGCCACCTCGTCCACCTGGATGGGCGAGCAACTTGCGGCGGGGCAGGACGTGCTGCTCGAAATCGACTGGCAGGGCGCGGCTCAGGTCAGGGCGAAATTCCCTGGTGCGGTGGGCGTTTTCATCATGCCGCCCTCGTATGCCGTGCTCGAAGCGCGCCTGCGCGGAAGGGCTACCGACCACCCGGATGTGATCCAGCGCCGGCTGGCTGCGGCGCAGGATGAGATGCGTCGGGTAGATGACTTTGAATACGTTATAATTAACAATGACTTGCAGGAAGCGACCTCGGACCTGTGCGCAGTCGTGCGCGCAGCCCGCCTGAAGGTCGCTGCAGCGCGGCGTCGGCACCCCGGCGTATTCCTTCCAGACGCTTGATGCGTTAGGTGTTGTATAGAAACGTTGCGCGAGTTCCGGTGCCATTGAACTGGCACCCCTTACCCTAATTTGTTACCCAGGAGTTCTCATGGCCCGCATTACGATCGACGACTGTCTGCGCAGAATCCCGAACCGCTTCCAACTGACGCTGGCCGCCACCTACCGTGCGCGCCAACTGGCTGCTGGCAGCTCGCCGCTGATTGATGCCGAGCGCGACAAGCCCACCGTTACCGCGCTGCGCGAAATCGCCGTCGGCAAGGTCGGCCTCGAAATGCTCAACCGAAGCCAGGCGTAAGCCACCAAGAGTCCGGACGGTAAGGAATCGCCATGGAGCCCGCTCCCCGCATCCCGCAGTCGTCCGCTTTGTCGCGCGGCAAGTCCGCCGCGGCACACCTGACCGTGATCGAAGGCGAGATCGGCGACGTCGCCAACGCGGCGACAGGCGCCGTCGTGCCCACTTCGATCGAGGCGGTCGAATTCGCGCGTCTCAAGGGCGAGGCCGCGCGCTATCTCAAGCCCGACGAGCTGGAACGCCTGGAAGCCGCCTATCACTTGGCGGTCGAGGCGCATTCCGGTCAGTTCCGCATCAGCGGCGAGCCTTATGTGACCCATCCGGTGGCCGTCACGCAGATGCTCGTGCAATGGCACCTCGATGTGCAGGCGTTGATCGCCGGCCTGCTGCACGACGTGGTGGAAGACACCGGCGTCACCAAGGAACGGATCACCGAGTTGTTCGGCAAGACGGCCGCCGATCTGGTGGACGGCGTCTCCAAGCTCGACAAGCTCGAATTCCAGTCGTACAAGGAAGCCCAGGCCGAGAACTACCGCAAGATGTTCCTGGCCATGGCGCGCGACGTGCGCGTCATCCTCATCAAGCTGTCCGACCGCCTGCACAACATGCGCACGCTCGACGCCGTGCGGCCCGACAAGGCCCGCCGCATCGCGCGTGAAACGCTCGAGATCTACGCCCCCATCGCCAACCGGCTGGGGCTGAACACGATCTATCGCGAGCTGCAGGAACTGTCGTTCCAGTACATCCATCCGATGCGTCACCGCGTACTCGCCAAGGCCCTGCGCCAGGCGCGCGGCGACCGGCGCGAGATGGTGGCGCGCCTGATGGGGACGATCCAGGAGCGGCTGCATACCTGGCACGTCGATGCCGAGGTGCACGGGCGCGAAAAGCACCTCTACGGCATATACCGCAAGATGGTCGACAAGCGCCTGTCGTTCTCGCAGGTGCTGGACATCTTCGGTTTCCGCATCCTCGTGCGCGACCTGTCCAGTTGCTATCTGGCGCTAGGCGCCCTGCACGAGCTGTACAAACCGGTGCCCGGCAAGATCAAGGATTACATCTCGATCCCCAAGGCCAACGGCTACCAGTCGCTGCACACCACCGTCATCGGACCGGGCGGCACGCCGGTCGAGATGCAGGTGCGCACGTTCGACATGCACACCGTGGCCGAAAGCGGCGTGGCCTCGCACTGGCTCTACAAGGACGAGTCGCAGCCCCTGTCCGACCTGCAGCGCAAGACGCACAACTGGCTGCAATCCCTGCTTGAACTACAGACCACGTCGGGCGATTCGTCCGAGTTCCTCGAACACGTCAAGATCGACCTGTTCCCGGGCGACGTGTTCGTGTTCTCGCCGAAGGGCAAGATCTTCAACCTGCCGCGTGGCGCCACCTCGGTGGACTTCGCCTACGCCGTGCACACCGACGTGGGCAATCGCTGCGTGGCCTGCCGCATCAATGGCGAGCTGATGCCCTTGCGCACCGAGTTGTCCAACGGGGACCAGGTGGAGATCATCACCGCCGTGCACGCCAGCCCCAATCCCGCCTGGCTGTCGTACGTGCGCACCGGCAAGGCTCGGGCGGAAATCCGTCACTTCCTCAAATCCGTCCAGCACGAAGAGGCCACCGCCCTGGGCGAGCGCCTCCTGATACAGGCATTGCGCAGCCACAGCCTGACGCTGCCGGAGATCGGCGCGGTGGCCTGGGACCGCCTGTTGCGCGAGGTCGGTCTCAAGCAGCGCAATGAACTGCTCACCGACATCGGGCTGGGCAAGCGCCTGGCCGCAGTGGTCGCCAAGCAACTGGTCGATCTGCACGGTGCGCATGGGCAAGCAGGTGGCGAGGGCGACGAAGCCGCGCGCCCGCGTGCCAGCAGCCCGATCCTCATCCATGGCGGCGAAGGCATGGCGGTGCAGATGGCGCGCTGCTGCCGGCCCATCCCGGGCGACCCCATCGTCGGCATGATCCGCAAGGGCCAGGGGCTGGAGGTCCACGTCAACGATTGCCCGGTGCTCACACGCAACCACTCTTCGGACCGCGACCGCTGGGTCGACGTCGAATGGGAGCTGGGCACCGAGCGCATGTTCGATGTGAACATCCGCGTCATCGCCGAGCAGCGCCGTGGCGTGCTGGCACGCGTGGCCTCGGCCATCACCGACCAGGAGGCGGGCATCCAGAACGTCAGCATGGAGTCTGAGCGGGCCGCCCACATCACCATCAATTTCACCCTGCAGGTGCAGAATCGCCTGCATCTGGCGCGCATCATGCGTGCCATCCGCCGTATTCCGGATGTGGTGCGCATCAACAGAACGCGGGGCGACAAACCCGCCGAAAAGACCGAACGCCGCCTGTGAGCGGCATCCCCACGAACGAGATTGCTGGAGCTGCAAAGATGGCGATGTACGAATCCGAACACACCAAGTTCATCCGTGAGTTTCTCGACCAACACCCCGAAGAGCTCGCTGAGCAGCGCAAAGGGCGCGCACTGTGGTGGGACAAACCGCAGGATATGGCGACCAGCCAGGCCAATGCCGATTCGCGCGTGCCGCAAAAGCCCTACGTCTACCAAACCGAGGTCTGACCGGCCGGGCTACGGTGCCGCCAGGGTGCGGCGCCGCTTGCCCGGGGCCGTGTATCGATGATTTATCCCCGCCTTGCCATCGTTGACCTCGAAACCACCGGGGCCGACGCCAGCGTCGAACGCATCACCGAAATCGGCATCGTGCTGGTCGAAGGTGGCACGCTCATCGAAGAATGGTCGAGCCTGATCGACCCCGACATGCCGATCCCGCAACGCATTCAGGCGTTCACCGGCATCACCGATGCCATGGTGGCGGGGCAGCCGCGTTTCGAGGACGTTGCCGAGGCGGTGCGCGGGCGGCTGGCGGACGCTGTGTTCGTCGCCCACAACGCGCGTTTCGACTATAACTTTCTGCGCGCATCGTTCGAGCGCATCGGACAGCACTTCGATTCACCGATGCTGTGTTCGGTGAAATTCTCGCGTGCTCTGGATCCTCATTTTGCTCGCCATGGCCTGGACGCCATCATCGAGCGTGGCGGTTATCAGATCGCCGCGCGTCATCGAGCCTTGGACGACGCCCGCGTTGTGTGGGAATTCCTGCGTGATGCTGCCGGCCAGCGTGAGAAGGACGTCCTCCAGCGTGCCTGGTCGCGTGCCTATTCCACGTCGACCGTTCCGCGCCTGCCGACCGGAGAACTCGAAGCACTGCCCGACAGCCCCGGCGTTTACGTCTTCTATGGTGCGGACGGCCGCGTGCTCAACGTCGGCCGAGCGCGCGATCTGCGCTCTCAGGTGCTGGGTTTATTCACCGGCACGCGTCACGACAATCGCAGCCGCAGCCTGGCCGCCAAGGTGCGCAACGTCGAGACCTATCCGACGGCAGGTGAGTTGGGGGCCCAGTTGATGGAGTTGGCCATCGCGCGCCAGTTCGAGCCGGAAAAGCGGCCTGCGGCCTATGGCTGGCGTTGGCTGCGTACGCTGGATGACGCGCCGCGCCTGCAACTGGAAGATCTAGCCGATAGCGACCCCGCCGACTGGGACGGTGTCTATGGATGCTTCCGCGGAGAGCGTGAAGCTGAAACCGTGTTGCGCGAGCTGGTGCGTCGCCATGCGCTGTGTGCCAGCCGACTCGGCCTGGAACAGGCGTCACCGTGCCAGGCGCAGGCATTCGGGCGTTGCAAAGGGGTCTGTGTCGGCCACGAAGAACCCATCGAGCATGACGCGCGAATGACCGAGGCGTTGGCGACGTTGACAGCCAAGGCATGGCCGTTCAAAGGCCCCGTGCTGATCCAGGAACATCACGAAACCACCGCCCGCACGCAGGCGCACGTCTTCGATCGCTGGTGCCATCTCGGCTCGGCCGGCACCTATGACGATGCCATCGAGTGCCTGGGCAATCCACGTCGGTTCGACGCCGACATCTATCGTCTGTTGCAGCGCTGGCTGTCTTCGCCTGCCCATGTGGGCCAGGTGGTGCCCGTTGGCGATGCGCTGGGCGCAGCCACCTGATCCGTTAGCGTCCGTTGTGGCCGGACCGCCCAGGGGGTTCTGG
>JASGFB010000018.1:0-47842 GCA_047605765.1 Rhodocyclaceae bacterium | reverse complement strand
AGGATGGCCGCCAGATCGAATGCGCCAGACGAGGCGGCTGCAGGCGCTGCGGCGGGCTTGGCTTCCGGCGCAACCGGCACCGGCACGGGTGCCGGTTCGGTCGGCGTCACCACCAGCGCCGGTGCCGGCGCCGCTTCGGCTTCGTCGGCCGGGGCAGCGAACAGGTCACCGGTCTGCGCCAGCGGCGCCGGTTCGACGGCGATGACTTCGTCCTTCACCGTCTGCACCGGCTCGACAGATGCCGTGTCCAGCGGTGCGGCATCGGCCAGCGGCGGCGCTTCACGCACCACTTCTACGCTGGCGACAGCCGCTGCGCGTTGTGCTTCTTCACGCGCGGCGCGCTCTGCGTCGGCGGCGGCCTTGGCTGCGTCAGCGGCAGCCTGTTCGGCACGCGCTGCTTCAAGCGCGCGCTTGGCGGCTTCTTCGGCTTCGGCGGTGGGGTAGAAGACGGTTTCGATCGGACCCCGCTTGGTGCTGCCCGCGATCCGCGTGGCAGCGGCTTGCGTCGCGCCTTCGACCGCTTGTTCGGCGCTCACCAATTCGGTGTTGTCGCCTTCCACGGCATTGGCGTTCTCGCCACGACCACGGCCACGGCCACGACGGTTGCGACGACGGCCGTTGCCTTCGCGTTGCTCACCACCCTCGGCAGCCGGCACGGCGTCAGCCTGTGCCTGCTCGGCACCGGCTTCGGCGGCGACAGCCTGGACGGCGACGGCGTCCTCACGCGCCTCGCGTTGCTCACGCGCTTCGCGGGGTTGGCGCTCACGGCGTTCGCGCTGCGGCTTCTGCGGCGCGGCTTCTGCGGTGCTGGCGGCCTCCTGCGGTGCGATAGCAGCGGCGGCCTTGGGTTGCTTTTCCTGGCGGTTGCGTTCGCGTTCCTGACCGGCCTGACGTGCTTCGCTGCGGCGTTCGCCGCGCTCACCACGTTCAGCGCGTTCGCCACGTTCTTCGCGTGCCGGGCGCTCTTCGTTCTTCTGCCCTTGCTGGCGCTCGTCACGGCGCGCCTGCTGGCCTTCGCGGCGGCCTTGGCCGTCGCGCGCTTCGCCGCGCTGTTGTTGTTCGCGGGGCTTGCGCTCACCACGTTCGCCACGCTCGCCTTCACGGCGGCGCTGGCTGTCGCCACGGCGATTGCCGTTGGACTTGGCCGGTGCGGCGATCGGCGCGGCTTCGGTGGTTTCGCCACGCAGCCAGGCCACGATGCGCTGGAACAGGCCCGGTTTGGCCGCGACAGGCGCGGCGGCTTCCTTGCGTTCGACGACAGGGGCCGGCTGAGCCGGCGTGATGCCCTTGATGGCCGCTTCCTGCACCTTGTGCGCCTTTTCCTGCACGGCCGAAGGCGGCGTGTAGGTGGCGTCCGCCGGCGTGGTGGCCATGCGGTAGCTGGGGATCGCGCTGTCTTCCTGGTTCAGTTGGTCATGGCGCAGGCGGATGATCTCGTGAGCCGGCGTTTCGAGGTGGCGGTTCGGGACAATCAGCAGATTGACCTTGTGGCGCATCTCGATCTTGGCGATGTCGTCACGCTTCTCGTTGAGCAGGAAGGTCGCCACGTCGACCGGCACTTGGCAGTGCACGGCGCCGGTGTTTTCCTTCATCGCTTCTTCTTCGAGGATGCGCACGATGTGCAGCGCCGCCGATTCGGTGGAGCGGATGTGGCCCGTGCCGGTGCAGCGCGGGCAGGTGATGTAGCTGGTCTCGGCCAGGGCCGGGCGCAGGCGCTGACGCGACAGTTCGAGCAGGCCGAAGCGGCTGATCTTGCCGGTCTGCACGCGGGCGCGGTCATAGCGCAGCGCATCGCGCAGGCGGTTTTCAACCTCGCGCTGGTTGCGCGCGTTTTCCATGTCGATGAAGTCGATGACGATCAGGCCGCCGAGATCGCGCAGGCGCAACTGGCGGGCGATTTCATCGGCTGCTTCGAGGTTGGTGCGGGTGGCGGTGTCTTCGATGTCGGAACCGCGCGTGGCGCGGCCGGAGTTCACGTCCACCGACACCAGCGCTTCGGTGTGGTCGATCACGATGGCGCCGCCCGAGGGCAGGTTCACCTGGCGCGAATAGGCCGATTCGATCTGGTGTTCGATCTGGAAGCGCGAGAACAGCGGCACGTCGTCGCGGTAGCGCTTGACGCGATTGGCAGTGCCCGGCATCACGTGCGACATGAACTGCTGCGCCTGCTCGAAGATCTCGTCGGTGTCGATGAGAATTTCGCCGATGTCAGGCTGGAAGTAATCGCGGATGGCGCGGATCACCAGGCTGCCTTCCTGGTAGATCAGGAAAGCGCCCGTCTGCGCCTGCGCCGCGCCTTCGATGGCACGCCACAATTGCAGCAGGTAGTTCAAGTCCCACTGGAGCTCTTCGGCTGAATGGCCGATGGCCGCCGTGCGCGCGATCATGCTCATGCCGCCGGGGACTTCCAGCGCATCGAGCACTTCACGCAGTTCGGCGCGGTCGTCGCCTTCGACACGGCGCGAGACACCGCCACCGCGCGGGTTGTTGGGCATCAGCACCAAGTAGCGGCCGGCCAGCGACACGAAGGTCGTGAGGGCCGCGCCCTTGTTGCCGCGCTCGTCCTTTTCGACCTGGACGATGAGCTCCTGGCCCTCACGCAGGGCTTCGCGGATGGTGGCGCGCGAAGCGTCCACGCCTTCCTTGAAGTACGCGCGGGAGATTTCCTTGAAAGGCAGGAAGCCATGGCGCTCGGCGCCATAGTCGATGAACGCCGCTTCGAGACTGGGCTCGATGCGGGTGATCACGCCTTTGTAGATGTTGCTCTTGCGTTGTTCCTTGGTGGCCGATTCGATATCGAGATCGATCAGTTTCTGACCATCTACGATTGCGACGCGCAGTTCTTCGGCCTGCGTCGCGTTAAAAAGCATGCGCTTCATGTAGTTCTTCTCCCGCGCGCGAACACGGGGCGCACAGAACCTCTGCCACCCAGGTGGGGTGGCTCATTCGGTCAGCTCGTCGGAAACCGGGTTGGCATCGTGTCCGTTGGCAGTCGAGTGAATAAGGTTTGTGGGTCTTGTTACGCCCTGCAACCCGGCGGATGGCCAAGGGTTCCAGAACGGCAGTGTCTGCGTACGCGCGCTAAATGGTGTCGATCAATCAAATGGTTTCGTATTACCATCGCGGCCCCGTCCGATAACGGCATGCGGGGGCGTCGTGTGTTTCAGCAAGGCTGGCAGAAGGCGTCGTCAAATGACATGATTCTCACGCGCGGGAGCGTGGGCGGCAGGGCAGGACAGCACCGATCGCCTTCCGTACGGGGGAGTCGCGCACTCAGGGAATGGAACATCCTGAGGGGCTCAACGCACCGACGAGCGTTGCGGGGGCGGAACAGACGCGTGGCCTATTCGACGCCGGCAGACATGGTGGCTCGCTGACGGAAGTACTTCGGGCTGGCATGGCCTCCGCGCACACGACTTGCCGTGCGGACAACACCGGAACGCCAGATACTGATAACAACTGGCGCAGTATATTGGAAGAACATGAATTTAGGCAAAGCCCATCCGGCGGGCGCGGTCGCTTCGCTGAGCGTACGCAAGGTCAGCATCGGCGAGGAAGACGCCGGCCAGCGCATTGATAATTTTCTGCTGCGCGAGTGCAAGGGCGTGCCCAAGAGCCATATCTACCGCATCCTGCGCAGTGGTGAGGTACGCGTCAATGGCGGCCGGGTAGGCCAGACCTACCGTCTGGCAAGCGGCGACGAAGTGCGCATCCCGCCCATCCGGGTAGCCGAACGGGCACCCATTTCGATTCCCAAGTCGGCCCTGGCGACGCCTTTGAAGGTCGTTTTCGAGGATGAAGCGCTGCTGGTGATCGATAAACCCGCCGGCCTGGCGGTGCATGGCGGCAGCGGTGTCAGTTTTGGTGTCATCGAACAATTGCGCCAACAGCGGCCGACGGCGCGCTTTCTCGAACTGGCCCACCGGCTCGACCGCGAGACCTCCGGCCTGCTCATCATCGGCAAGCGCCGCTCGGCGCTCAATGCCGTGCAGAACCAGATGCGGGCGGGGCAGATCGAAAAGCGCTACCTGACCATGGTGGCCGGCCGCTGGCTCAATCCCATGCAGCACGTGCGCCTGGCGCTGCGCAAGTATCTGACCGAGGACGGCGAGCGGCGCGTGGTGGCCGACAAGGAAGGCAAGCCGGCCCACAGCATCATGCGCCTGGTGCAACGCTGGGAGCACTACAGCCTGCTCGAGGTCGAATTGAAGACGGGTCGTACCCACCAGATCCGCGTCCACCTGCAATCTCTTGGATTTCCGCTACTGGGCGACGACAAGTATGGTGATTTCGCGCTCAACAAGGCGCTGGCCAAGGACGGCCTGCCGCGCATGTTCCTGCACGCCGCCATCCTGCGTTTCCGCCATCCGGTGTCGGGTGACGTGATCGACCTGGCCGCGCCGCTGCCCGCCACGCTGACCGATTTTGTGGGGCAGGTGGATCGCTCGCAGAAACGCGACTTCGGCTGACGCGCTTGCGTTGGCCGACGGTGCTGGCGCCAAGGGTCGCTACAATGGGCGTCTGCCGACAAGGACGACAATGACTGAAACCCGCCGCCGCTTCGACCTGATCGTCTTCGATTGGGATGGCACCCTGATGGATTCGACTTCGCTGATCGCGAAGTCGCTGCAAGCCGCCTGCCGTGACCTCGAACTGGACGTACCCACGGCGTACCAGGCCAATCACGTGATCGGCCTCGGCCTGGCCGAAGCGATCCACTACCTGGCGCCGACGTTGCCGGTGGCGGACCATCCGCGCCTGGCGGAACGTTATCGCCATCACTATCTGGGCCAGGATATCGAATCCGACCTCTTCGAGGGCGTGCCGGCTTTCCTCGCCGCACTGCGTGAACAAGGCTATTCACTGGCGGTGGCGACAGGCAAGGCGCGCCGCGGGCTCGATCGCGTGCTCGGCCATACCGGGTTGGCGGCGCTCTTTCACGCCACGCGCTGCGCCGATGAAACCTTCTCCAAACCCCATCCGGCCATGTTGCTCGAATTGATGGACGTACTGTTCGTCGAGCCGGCGCGCACTTTGATGATCGGCGATACCACGCACGATCTGCAGATGGCGCGCAATGCCGGCGTGCACAGCGTGGCACTGACGCATGGCGCGCATCCGCTCGAAGCGCTGGAGGCCGAATCCCCCTTGGCGATCGTCGATTCGATCATTCAGTTGCAGGCATGGTTGCGTCAGAACGGCTGATCTGCCGATCGGCCGATCTGGTCGACGGCGGCCCCGGACAACGATTCGAAATCGAATGGGAGGGGGCCAAGGCGAGCGCCTTTGCCATACGCGATGACGGGCGAGTTTTCGCCTATTTGAATCGCTGCGCGCATATTCCCGTCGAATTGGACTGGATGCCCGGCCAGTTCTTCGATGCCGAAGGTTTATACTTGGTCTGCGCAACACACGGGGCCGCTTATGAACCACGTTCCGGGCATTGCGTGGGCGGTCCATGCCGCGGGGCCAGCCTGATCAAAATAGAAATCCGAGAATATGGCGGCGCTGTTTACTACTGACATTCTCTCCCTCTCATGAACGAACAGAACGAAGCAGGTTGGGAGCGCAAACTCCTCCAAAAACTGGCACTCGAAAATCTCAAGGAAATCCGTCGTCGGCGCCGCTGGGGCGTTTTCTTCAAATTGCTCGGGTTTGCCTACGTCGGCTTCATTCTTTATCTGGCCTGGGCCTGGCAAGGGGGCGCTGAAACCGCCACCGACGGCGCTGCGCACACGGCCCTGGTCGAATTGAACGGCACCATCGGGCCGGGTGACGCAGTCAGCGCCGAGCAGATCAATCTGGCGCTGCAGTCGGCGTTCGAAGACATCGGCACCAAGGGCGTCATTCTGCGCATCAACAGCCCTGGTGGCAGCCCGGTGCAGGCGGGCATGATCAATGACGAAATCCGCCGCCTGCGCGCCAAGCACAAGGACATTCCGGTCTACGCGGTGGTCGAGGACATCTGCGCGTCCGGCGGCTATTACGTGGCGGCGGCGGCCGACCGCATCTATGTCGACAAGGCCAGCATCGTCGGCTCGATCGGGGTGCGCATGGACGGCTTCGGCTTTACCGGGGTGATGGACAAACTCGGCGTCGAACGGCGGCTCGTCACGGCGGGCGAAAACAAGGCCTTTCTCGATCCGTTTTCGCCGCAGGATCCCAAGCAGGTGGCCTTTGCCCAGTCGATGCTCGAAGAGATCCACCAGCAATTCATCGACGTGGTGCGCAAAGGGCGCGGTGCGCGCCTGAAAGAAACGCCGGATATGTTCTCCGGCCTGTTCTGGACCGGCGCCAAGAGCATCGAACTGGGGCTGGCGGATGCTTTCGGTACCGTCGATTCGGTGGCGCGCGACGTCATCAAGGCCGAGGACGTGCGCGATTACACCCAGCGCGAAAACTTCGCCGAACGCTTCGCCAAGCGCTTCGGTGCCGATGTGGCTGATGGCGCAACACAGGCGCTGTCCAAGGTCGGCGTCAAGTAAGACAGGCGTCGGCGCCGCGTTCGCGGCGTCGCCGAGTTGTTCAAGAGCCGTCACGCCGATTCGGGGTGACGGCTTTTTTCATGGCTTGGCGTGGCTGGCGTCGGGCATCGCCCGCCAGCGGATTTCAGTGGGTGTGTGCCAGCAGGCGGCTGACGTGGGCGGCCACGTCGTCGGGGCTGACGGGTTTTTCCAGGTGCAGCTGGAAGCCCGCCTGTCGTCCGCGCTCGCGATCTTCGGGACGGCCATAGGCGGTGACTGCCACGGCCGGGACCGGCATGGCGCCGGCCTGCTTTTCGGCATGACGCATCTTTTCCATCATCCAGTAGCCATCCCGTTGGGGCAGGCCGATGTCGGACACCACGGCATGCGGGCGATCGCGGCGGAATTCGTCGAGCGCCGCCATGGCGGTGGGGGCTGTGCGGACCAGCGCGCCGTAGCGGCGGAAGGTGGTGGCCAGCGCCTCGGCGATGTCGGCGTCGTCCTCGACGATCAGCACATGCGCGTCAGCCAGCGATTTGAAGCGGTCGGCATCCATCGCATGCTGGCGCGGCTCATGCGGTGTGCGGGCGTGGGAGGGCTCCAGGTCGCTGGGCAGGAACAGGCGGATGGTGGTGCCCTGGCCTTCGCCCGCGCTTTCAGCCATCACGCGCCCGCCGTGGATGTCCACGATGCTGCGCGCGATGGCCAGGCCCAGACCGAGGCCCCCCTGGGCACGGCGGATCGACGAGTCGGCCTGGCGAAAGCGATCGAACAGTACGGGCAGGAATTCGGGTGATACGCCTTTACCGGTATCAGTGATGGCTATTTCGAGTTCCGTCTCGTGTTGCGTGGCCAAGGTGCGGATGCGGCCATTCTGCGGCGTGAACTTGATGGCATTTGAATAGACGTTGTTGAACACCTGCCGCAATCGATTGTGGTCGGCCCACATCAGGCGTGTAGCGGGGTCCAGATCGGCGGTCAGGGTAATGTGTTTCTTGTCGGCGGCGGCGCGGATGTTCTCCATCGATTCGCGCAGCAGCACCGTGGGATCCACCACGTCGCGCTCGAGGCGGAATTTGCCCGCCACGATCGACGTCACGTCGAGGATGTCATCCACCAGGCGCGCCTGCGCACGCACGTTGCTCTGAATGATCGACAGGCCGCGCGCCAGGCTCTGCGGGTCGGTCACCCGGGTGAGCGCCTCGGCCCAGCCCATGATGGCGTTGAGCGGGCCGCGCAATTCATGCGAGACGGTGGCGAGGAACTCGTCCTTCATGCGCGTCGCTTCTTCGGCCTGCTGGCGTGCCGCCTGGGCCGACACCAGCAGCCGTTCGCGTTCGCGTTCGTCGTGCGCTTCACGGAACACCAGCACCACGCCTTCGATCTGGCCGTTGCGGCGGAAGATCGGCGCTGCGCTGTCGGCGACCGGCGTTTCGCCGCCGTCGCGGGCGATCAGTACGGTGTGGCTGTCGAGGGTGGCGGTGGTGCCGGTGCGCAGCGTCTCCTGCAGCGGACTGTCGGCCGGCGCGCGGCTGTCCTCGTTGACGATGCGGAAGACCTGTTCCAGCGGATGGCCGCGCGCCTCATCGTCCGACCAGCCGGTGAGTTTTTCGGCCGCCGGGTTGAGGAAGCGCACCCGGCCCATCTCGTCGGTGGCGATGACGGCGTCGGCGATGCTGCGCAGGGTGACTTCCAGCCATTCGCGCTGCACCTGCTCGCGCTCGTGCAAGGCCGCGATCTTGGCGCGCGAGCGCGATTGCGCCACCGCCACCAGGCACACCGTCAGGGCGGTGACGAAAAAGGCGCCGAGCCCAGCGATTTCATCGCTGCGCGGCCACGTCAGGCTGGGGTGCGGCTGGGCGAAAAACACCCACGCCGCCAGTGTCGACAGCAGTACCGCGAAGAGGGCTGCGCGCACGGTGCCGATCCAGCCTACTGCCGCGATGGCCGGATAGAAAGCCGCGTAGGGCAGGCGCGTGCCGAAATACCAATCCACCGACTGGCGCAGCAGCGAGGCCAGGCCCACCAGCCCGAGGGCGAGCAGAAAATCGGCCAGCAGGCTCTGGCGCGTGGCGCCGCGATGGTCCGGCGGGGGCGGGGTGCCGGTGCTCACGTGCAGGCTCCGCCGTCCTGGCGGGGTTCGAGCAGCGCCATCAGGGCATCGGGTTCCACCGGTTTGACCAGGTGGGCCGAAAAGCCGGCCTCGCGCGAACGTTGTCGGTCCGAATCCTGGCTCCAGCCGGTCATGGCGATGATGCGGATGGGGGCGCCCCATTCGGTGGCACGCATCTGGCGGCAGGTTTCGTAGCCGTCGATGGTGGGCATGGCGATGTCGAGCAGGACGACGTCGGGGCGGAAATCACGGCCCATCGTCAGGCCGGCCGTCCCGGTGGTGGCGGTACGTACGTCGAAGCCGAACATGTCGAGCAGGAGAGCCAGGCTTTCCACCGCATCGGGGTTGTCGTCGACCAGCAGGACGCGCTTGCCGGGTGTGGAGGTTGCGGCGCTCATGAGGCGATGCGCAGGCGGATGGAACGGGTGGGGCGGGTTGCTGGCACAGTGGGCAGGGTCATGAAACTCTCATCGGGTACACAGGCTCACAGCATAAGGCAGTGACGAGGTGGACAGGGCTGCATTGCAAAAGCCGGGCCAGCGCAGGGTATTGAGGGAGATCGGCTTGGCGGCGTGGCAGGTGCGCTACAGTCCTGAGGGCACACAGCACGTCCATGCGCGGCAGAAAAGGCATGCTTTTTGCACGTGCACAGCGCGTGAGCGCGTACTACTTTGTCATGATGGGTGAGATTCCGAAAATTTCCGGCACGCCCTTTTCTGTCGCTCCCCAGCGCCAGCGTTGTAAAAAGTGCATGCGGTGGTTGCAGTTTGTTTTGCACGGTTTTTGTCCTACAAAAATGGGCCTGACGGCCCGGTAGCCTGTGTCCTGAACCGGCGCACTCTGCGCCTGTAACCGTGGCTGAGGAGGAACTGGTGGAACGCGCTGGACTGCAATGGCCAACCGATACCGCACGACTCACGGAAGGCGCGGGCAAGGGCTCGCTGCTTTCCGAACAGGACGTCTACCTGTTCCGGCAAGGGGCGCTGCAACACATGTACAGTCATCTTGGCGCCCACTTGGTGCCTGATGATGCCGCCGCCCGCGCCATTTTTGCCGTGTGGGCACCCAACGCCGAATCAGTCAGCGTCATCGGCGACTTCAATGGCTGGCATGCCGATGCCGGCCGCCTGCGCCCGCGTGCCGACGATTCCGGCATCTGGGAGGGCGTCATCGCCGGCGTCCACCACGGCGACCGCTACAAATACCGCATCCGCTCGAGCACCGGCGGCTATGAAGCCGACAAGGCCGACCCGCTGGCTTTCTTCTGTGAAGAGCCGCCGCGCACCGCTTCACGCGTGTGGGATCTGCGCTACGACTGGAACGACAGCCACTGGATGAGCGAGCGTGCCGCCCGCAACGCGCTGGACGCGCCGATGTCGATCTATGAGGTGCACCTGGGGTCCTGGCGGGGCGGGCACGATGGCCGCCGCTTCATGACCTACCGCGAGCTGGCCCACGAGCTGGCCGACTATGTCGGCGACATGGGCTTCACCCACGTCGAGATCCTGCCTGCCACCGAGCACCCGTTCTATGGCTCCTGGGGTTACCAGACCACCGGCTATTTCGCGCCCACCGCCCGCTATGGCACGCCGCAGGATTTCATGTATCTGGTGGATACGCTCCACCAGCGCGGCATTGGGGTAATCCTTGATTGGGTGCCCTCGCATTTCCCCAACGATGCCCACGGCCTATACGAGTTCGACGGCACCCATCTGTATGAACACGCCGATCCGCGCCAGGGCTATCACCCCGAATGGAACACCCCGATCTTCAATTACGGCCGCAACGAGGTTCGGGGCTTTCTGGTCAGCAGCGCCCTGTTCTGGCTGGAGACCTATCACATCGACATGCTGCGCGTGGATGCCGTGGCGTCGATGCTGTATCTCGATTACGCGCGCAAGCCCGGTGAGTGGGTACCCAACCGCTATGGCGGCCGCGAAAACCTTGAAGCGGTGCAGTTCATCCGCGAACTGAACGAGGCGGTCTACCGCGACCACCCGGATACGCAGACCATCGCCGAGGAATCCACCGCCTGGCCCAACGTGTCGCGCCCGACCTGGCTGGGCGGCCTGGGTTTCGGCCTCAAGTGGAACATGGGCTGGATGCACGACACGCTCAAGTATTTCGCGCGTGAAGGCATCCATCGCCGCTTCCACCACAGCGAGCTGACCTTCAGCCTGTGGTACGCCTTCAACGAGAACTTCGTTCTGCCGCTGTCGCACGATGAGGTCGTGTATGGCAAGCAGGCGCTGATCGAAAAACAGCCGGGGGACGATTGGCAACGCTTCGCCGGCCTGCGCGCGCTGTTTGGATTCATGTGGGCGCATCCGGGCAAGAAGCTGCTGTTCATGGGCGGCGAGTTCGGCCAGCGCCGCGAATGGCAGCACGACGAAGTCCTGCAATGGTTCGTCCTGCAGTATCCCCTGCACAGCGGCCTGCAGCGCTGGGTCGCCGACCTGAACCGTTACTACCGCCAGGCGCCGGCGCTCTATCAGGTCGACTTTGCGCCCGAGGGCTTCCAGTGGATCGATTGCGACGATGCCGAAAGCAGCGTCGTCATCATGCTGCGCTTGCCCAAGGGCGAGGGCCGGGCGGTGCTGGCGCTGTGCAACTTCACCAACGTACCGCGCGTCGGGCGACGCATCGGGGTGCCGCGTGCGGGCTGGTGGCGCGAAGTGCTCAACAGTGACGCGCCCGATTACGGCGGTAGTGGCATGGGCAATTACGGCGGCTTGCAGGCGCAGGATGTGGGTGCCCATGGCCGTCCCTACAGTGTCGAAGTGACCCTGCCGCCGATGGCGGTGGTCTTACTGGAGAGCGCCTCATGAATGCGCCCGCCACGACTAACTCGCTGGCCGATCCGGGGCTGTCCGGCCGCCACGAGAACCCCGAGCAAGCGCCCACCGCCGACAGCGGGCCGCCGCCCGCCACGCAGCCCGAGTGGGGCCTGGAGCCGACCTGGTACAAGGATGCCGTCATCTACCAGTTGCACGTCAAGGCGTTCTACGACAGCAATGGCGATGGCATCGGCGACTTCCCCGGCCTGACGCAGAAGCTCGAATACATCAAGGATCTGGGCGTCAATACGGTGTGGCTGCTGCCGTTCTATCCGTCGCCCCTGCGCGATGACGGCTACGACATCGCCGACTACCGCAATATCCATCCGTCCTACGGCACGATGGCGGATTTCCGCAATTTCATCCGCCAGGCCCACCGCCTCAACCTCAAGGTGGTGACCGAGCTGGTCATCAACCACACCTCGGACCAGCACCCGTGGTTCCAGGCCGCGCGCCATGCACCGCCGGGCTCGGCCAAACGCAATTATTACGTCTGGAGCGACACCGACAAGAAGTGGCCCGAGACGCGCATCATCTTCACCGACACCGAGCAATCGAACTGGGCGTGGGATCCGGTCGCCAAGGCTTACTACTGGCACCGCTTCTTCTCGCATCAGCCCGATCTGAACTTCGGCAATCCCAATGTGGTGCGCGCTGTCATGCGCGTGATGCGCTACTGGTTCGACATGGGGGTGGACGCCATGCGGCTGGATGCCATCCCCTACCTGTGCGAACGCGACGGCACCAACAACGAGAACCTGCCCGAGACGCACACCGTACTCAAGCAACTGCGCACGGAGCTCGATCGCCTGTATCCGAACAAGTGCTTCCTGGCTGAGGTCAATCAATGGCCGGAAGACGTACGCGAATACTTCAGCAACGGGGATGAGTGCCACATGGCCTATCACTTCCCGCTGATGCCGCGCATCTACATGGCTGTGGCCGAGGAAGACCGCCACCCCATACTCGACATCATGGCGCAGACGCCGGATATCCCTGAAAACTGTCAGTGGGCCATCTTCCTGCGCAACCACGATGAACTCACGCTCGAGATGGTCACCGAGCGCGAACGTGACGCCATGTATCGCATCTACGCCACCGATCCGCGCATGCGCATCAACGTGGGCATCCGCCGTCGCCTGGCGCCGCTGATGGAACAGAACATCCGCCGGATCGAACTCGTCAACAGCCTGCTGATGTCCATCATCGGCTCGCCGATCCTGTACTACGGTGACGAGATCGGCATGGGCGACAACTTCTACCTGGGCGACCGCGATGGTGTGCGCACGCCCATGCAGTGGAGCCCGGATCGCAATGCGGGGTTCTCGCGTGCCGACCCGCAGCGCCTCTATCTGCCGCCGATCATGGACCCGGTCTATGGCTATGAATCGACAAACGTCGAAGCGCAGCTACGCAGCCCCTCGTCGCTGCTCAACTGGATCCGCCGCCTGATCGCCGTGCGCAAGGCCCATCCGGCATTCGGCCGCGGTGCGCTCGAATTCCTGCGGCCGGGCAATCGCAAGGTGCTGGCCTATGTGCGGCGTTATGACGGCGAGGTCATCCTGTGCGTGGCCAACCTGGCGCGCTCGGCGCAACCGGTCGAACTCGATCTGTCCGAATTCAAGGGCAGGGTGCCGCTCGAATTACTGGGCCGCACTACCTTCCCGCCGATCGGTGATCTGCCGTACTTCCTGACCCTGCCGGCCTGGGGCTTTTACTGGTTCGCGCTCAGTGCCGACCAGGCTGGGCCCGACTGGCACGACAGCCGCCCGACGCCGACCGAATTCCCGGTGCTGGTGATTCCCGACGGCCTGCAGGCGCTGTTGGCCAGCCCCGAAGACGGCCCTGGCGGCTTACGGGCCCTGATGGCGCGCCGCGTGCGCGAGCAGCTCGAACACCAGGTGCTGCCGAGCTTCCTGGGTTCGCGTGGCTGGTTCAACGGGCAGCGCTCCGACGTCGCCGAACTGCACCTGCTCGAGCGCGGCGAATGGAATTCGCAACATGGCCGCTGGCTGCTCGCCATTGCGCGCATCCAGACTTACGAGGGCGCCGAACAGACCTACGCCATGCCGCTGTCGCTGGCCTGGGAGGACGAAGACTACGAGCGCAGCCAGTCGCTGTTGCGCAGCACCATGGCGCGCGTGCGCCAGCATGCCCGCGTCGGCGTGCTGTATGACGCCTTCTGGGACGACGCCTTCTGCCGCAGCATCATCGAATCGATGGCGCGCGAAGAGCGTTACGCCTTCCCCAATGGCCAACTGGAATTCTCACGTACGCGCGCGTTCGTCGACCTGGCCAGCTATCCGCCGCAGAGCTTCACCCATCCGCCGTCGGATACCCGCAACACCATGGTCTACTACGGCGAAAACCTGGCGCTGAAAGGCTATCGACGCCTGCGCTGGGGCATCAGTCCGGAATACGAACTGGGCCGTTACCTGACCGAAGTCGCCGCCTTTGCGCACAGCGCGCCGATGCTCGGCGCCTTGCACTATCGCGCCGCCACCGGTGAATGCGTGGCGGTCGCCGTGTTGCAGGCGTATGTCGAACACCAGGGCTCGCTGCGCGACTACACGGCCGAATACCTGGGACGCTTTATCGAACGCAGTCTGGCACTGGCGGCACCGGTGGCGGGCGAGGGTGAGGTGTCATCCGAAGCCCCCGAAGATGCTCACGTCACCTGGCTGACGCTGGTGCGCCTGCTCGGTGAGCGCACGGCCCAACTGCATCTGGCACTTGCCGACGCCGCCAAGGCCGACCACATCGACCATGCTGCGTTCGATCCCGAACCCCTGGCCGGCGCGGCGCTGTCACAGTGGCTCGAAGCGCTCGAGCAGGCGCTGGTCGATACGCTCGAACTGGCCCGCAAGCGCTTGCCGCAACTGAGCGGCCCCGCTCACGACAGCCTGGCGTGGTTCGTCGGCGCTGGCGATGACATCCGTGCCTGGATGCCGCGTCTGGACGGCGACGACCTGGGCCAGGCCATCCGCGTGCATGGCGACCTCGACCTGTCGCAGGTGCTGTTGCGCGATCACGATTTCGTCATCGTCGACTTCGAAGGCGACCCGACGCGCTCGCTGGTCGAACGCCGCCAGAAGCGTCCGGCCTTGCGTGACGTCGGCAGTATGTTGCGTGCCTTCGACGAAGTGGCGATCGCCGCCCTCGACCGTGGCACCGCCGAGCGCCCCGAAGATCGTCAGCGCCTGTCGCCCGCGCTGGCACAGTGGATCCGCTCGGCGCGCCATACCTACCTGGATGCCTATGCCCTGGCCGTGGCGGGCAGCGCCTTGCTGCCCACCGTGGAGGAGACCGGCCGGCGCATTCTGGCTCTGTGCGAGCTTGACGGGGCGCTGTCACACATCCGATTCGAGCTGGAGAACCGGCCCGCCCTGGCGCGAGTACCGGTCGAAGGATTGTTCAACCTGCTGCATCCCCACACTGAAGCGCAAGAGGAAACGTCATGATCGCCGGAAAAAATGTGCTTGCATTCGTCATGGCCGGTGGCGAAGGAAATCGGCTCTACCCGCTGACGGCGCATCGTTCCAAGCCGTCGGTGCCGTTCGGCGGTCGTCATCGCATCGTCGATTTCGTGTTGAGCAATCTGGTCAATTCCGAAATCAACGCGATCTACCTGCTGGTGCAGTACAAGTCGCAGTCGTTGATCGAGCACATCCGCAAGTCGTGGACCCTCACGCCCTTCATCCCGCAGCACTTCATCACCGTTGTGCCGCCGCAGATGCACTATGGGCCGGAGTGGTTCCAGGGCACGGCCGATTCGGTGTTCCAGAACCTGCACCTGATCGACCTCTTCAAGCCCGATCTGGTCGCCGTGTTTGGCGCCGACCACATCTATCGCATGGACGTGCGCCAGATGGTGGAATTCCACGTCGATACGCAAGCCGACGTCAGCGTGGCCGCGCTGCCGGTGCCGGTCACTGCCGCCAGTTCGTTCGGCATCATCCATACCGATGACAACAGCAGCATCCGCCGCTTCGAAGAAAAGCCCCTGCATGCCGGCTCCATGCCGGGCCGCCCCGGCTATGCGCTGGCGTCGATGGGCAACTACGTCTTCAACACCGAGGTGCTGGTCGACGCCCTGCGCCAGGCGCACGCCTCGGGCGAGAGCGACTTCGGCCGCGACGTGCTGCCGCGCCTGACGCGTACGCACAAGGTGGTGGCCTACGACTTCGCCACCAACACCGTGCCCGGCCTGGCCGAGACCGAAGAGCAGGGCTATTGGCGCGACGTGGGGACCATCGAAGCGTATTTCGATGCGCACTTCGACACCATGGGCGAACGTCCCAAGTTCAAGATGACCAACATTCAATGGCCGATCTTCGCCAGTCCGGCGCTGTCCGAGTCGGCGCAGGTCATCAGCGGCAAGATCGCGCAGAGCACCCTGGGCACCGGCAGCGTCATCCGCGGCGCCCTCATCAATCGCAGCGTACTGCGCCGTGACGTGGTAGTCGAAGAAGACGCCGAACTGGACAACTGCATCGTCATGGAACGCACCGTCATCGGCCGTGGTGCCAAGGTGCGGCGCGCCATCATCGACCAGAACAACGTGATTCCGGCCGGTGAGCGCATCGGCTATGACCTGGCCGCCGACCGCAAGCGTTTTCATGTGAGCGACAGCGGCATCGTCGTCATCGGGCGAGGCCAGCTCAAAGGCTAGCCCGCCGCACCAAGGCCGGCATGGAACACATCGCGGCCGGCCTTGTCCGTGGCAGTACGGCCGGTGCACTCGCGCCGGCCCTCGGAAGACAGTCCAGCACGGCAAGCAACAGGCGGGGTCCCGCCCTGGTCGGCATGTGCCGCAAACGCGGCAAGCCAGCGGCCCAGACCCTCCGGGGAGAGTGAATGAGTCCAAGTGCGCGACACATGTCGGTGGCCAGCGTGGTATGGCGAGGTCGGCCGTTTCCGCTCGGCGCTACCTGGGACGGCCAGGGCGTGAACTTCGCGCTGTTTTCGGAGCATGCCGAGCGCGTCGAGCTGTGCTTGTTCGATGCGCATGGCCGGCGCGAGATCGAGCGCGTCGAACTGCGCGAACGCACCGATTTCATCTGGCATTGCTATCTGCCGGAGGCGCGCCCCGGCCAGCACTACGGCTATCGTGTCTACGGTCCATACGCCCCGCATCAGGGGCATCGCTTCAATCCCCACAAGTTGCTGCTCGACCCCTATGCGCGAGCCATCGTCGGCGACATGCGCTGGAGCGAGGTGCAATTCGGTTACCGCGTCGGCAGCAAGCGTGACGACCTGTCGCTGGATGTGCGCGACAGCGCGGCCGGCGTGCCCAAGGCGGTGGTGGTCGACGGCGCCTTCACGTGGGGTGACGATCGCCCGCCGCGCACGCCCTGGTTCGACACCGTGCTGTACGAGGCCCACGTCAAAGGGCTTACCCAGCACCATCCCGAGGTGCCGACCACATTGCGCGGGACCTATGCCGGCATCGCCACGCCGCCCATCATCGAGCACTTGCGCCGGCTGGGCGTGACCGCCATCGAACTGCTGCCGGTGCATGCCTTCGTCGATGACAAGCGGCTGGTGCAGGCCGGCTTGCGCAACTATTGGGGCTACAACACGCTGGGATTCTTCGCGCCGGATCTGCGCTACAGCGCCACGGGGTCGATCAACGAGTTCAAATCGATGGTGCGCACGCTGCATGCGGCCGGCATCGAGGTGATCCTCGACGTGGTCTACAACCATACGGCCGAGGGCAACCAACTGGGGCCGACGCTGAGTTTTCGCGGCATCGACAATGCCAGCTACTACCGCCTCGGCGCCGACGACCAACGCTATTACGTCGACTACACCGGGACCGGCAATTCGGTCGACACGCACAACCCCATCGTGCTGCGCCTGGTGATGGACAGCCTGCGCTATTGGGTCACCGACATGCACGTGGACGGCTTCCGCTTCGACCTGACCACCACCCTGGCACGCGGCGAGAAGGACTTCGATTATCGCGGCGGCTTCCTGGCCGCCGTGCGTCAGGATCCCGTGCTGTCGCAGGTCAAGATGATCGCCGAGCCGTGGGACCTGGGTGAGGGCGGTTATCGCGTCGGCGGCTTCCCGCCCGGCTGGGCCGAATGGAACGACAAGTATCGCGACGTCGTGCGCTCGTACTGGAAGGGCGACGGCGGCATCATCGGCGAACTGGCTTATCGCCTGGCGGGCTCGTCGGACGTGTTTGCCCACAACGGGCGCGGCCCCACTGCAAGCATCAATTTCATCACCGCGCACGACGGCTTTACCCTGGCCGATCTGGTGTCATACAACGACAAGCACAACGAAGCCAACGGCGAGGACAACCGCGACGGCATCAACGACAACCGCAGCTGGAACTGCGGCGTCGAAGGCCCCACCGACGACGATGAAATCATCGCCCTGCGCGCGCGTCAGCGCCGCAATCTGATGGCCACCCTGCTGCTGTCCAGTGGCGTGCCGATGATGCTGGCGGGCGATGAGCTGTGCCGCAGCCAGGGCGGCAACAACAACGCCTATTGCCAGGACAACGCAATCAGCTGGATCGACTGGGAACTGTCCAAGGCCGACCGCGACATGTTCGATTTCACGGCGCGCGTCATCGCGCTGCGCAATCGCCATCCCTTGTTTCGCCGCCGCACGTTCTTCCGTGGCATCGAAGTCACCGATGGCGGCACCAAGGACATCACCTGGTTCAATCCCGATGGCAAGGAGATGACCGAGCAGGAATGGCACAACGCCTCGGCGCGCTGCCTCGGTCTGCAATTGTCGGGGGTCGGTCTGGCCGAGCACGACGAGCGCGGCCGGCCGATCATCGATGACGATATGGTCCTGCTCCTGAACGCGCATTACGACACCGTCGACTTTCTCATGCCGGGCAGCGAAGACACCGCCTGGCACCCCTTGCTCGACACGCATTTCGAAGACGGGCTGCCGAAAAAGGGCATGCTGTACGGTGGCGGGCGCTATGCGCTCGAGGGCAGGTCGCTAGTATTGCTGTGCTGCAGGAGGTCTGCATGAAGCATACGCACGTCATGCCGTTCGGAGCCGAACCGCTGGAGACGAGCGGTACGCTGTTCCGCCTGTGGGCGCCGGCGGCGAAAGAAGTCGACGTCGTGATCGAAAGCAGCGTCACGCGCACTGTGTCCATGCAGGCGCGGCAAGACGGCTGGTTCGAATGCACCGTGATGGAGGCCGGCGGCAACGACCGCTACCGCTATCGCATCGATGGCGGCCTGCTGGTGCCCGATCCGGCTTCGCGCTTCAATCCGTTCGACGTACATGGCGCCAGCCAGCTGGTGGACGCCTCCACCTTCGAGTGGGACGAAGGCTGGCGGGCACGTCCCTGGCACGAAGCCATCATCTACGAGTTGCACATCGGTACCTTCACCGCCGAAGGCACCTACGCGGCGGCGGCCACCAGGCTGCAGTACCTGGCTGAACTGGGCATCACCGCCATCGAGCTCATGCCCCTGTCGGATTTTCCCGGCGAACGCGGCTGGGGCTATGACGGCGTCCTGCACTATGCACCGGAGGCGCGCTATGGCAGCCCCTGGGATCTCAAGCACTTCATCCAGGCGGCGCATCGCGCCGGGCTGATGGTGTTCCTCGACGTGGTCTACAACCACTTCGGGCCGGACGGCAACTACATGCATGTGTATGCGCCGCAGTTTTTCACCGATCGCCACCACACGCCGTGGGGCAAGGGCATGGATTTCGACGGCGAGCACAGCAACGTGGTGCGCGAATTCTTCATCCACAATGCGCTGTACTGGCTGGAGGAATATCGCTTCGATGGCCTGCGCCTGGATGCCGTGCATGCCATTCTCGATGATTCGCCCACCTCGATCCTGCAAGAGCTGTCCGCACGCGTGCGCGACACGCTGGGCGAACGCGAGATCCATCTGGTGCTCGAGAACGCCGACAACGCGGCCGAACGCCTGGGGGTGGCCCGCTCGCCGGGGCTGTATGACGCGCAATGGAATGACGATTTTCATCACCTCTTGCACGTATTGCTGACGGGTGAGACCGACGGCTATTACACCGGTTTTTCGCATGAGCCCATTCGTCTGCTGGGGCGCGTGCTGACCGAAGGCTTTGCCTACCAGGGCGAGGATTACCCCGGCTGGCACGGCGGCACGCGCGGGCAAGCCAGCGGCCATCTGCCGCCGACAGCCTTCGTCAGTTTCCTGCAGAACCATGATCAGATCGGCAACCGCGCCATGGGCGAACGCCTGGGGGCGTTGGCCGAGCCGGACGCGCTGCGCGCGGGTGTGTCGATCCTGCTGCTGTCACCTCAGATCCCGTTGTTGTTCATGGGCGAGGAATTCGCGGCGGCCACGCCGTTCCTGTACTTCTGCGATTTCGAAGGCGAACTGGCCGCCGCCGTGACCGAGGGGCGGCGCAAGGAGTTCGCCGGTTTCACGCACTTCACCGACTGGAGCGCCATCTCGCGCATTCCAGATCCCAATGCCGAGAGTACCTTCCGCGCCAGCAAGCTGGATTGGGACAGCGTCGCGCGGCCGCCGCACAGTGAATGGCTGGCCTACTACCGCCAACTGATCGCCCTGCGCCATGCGCGCATCATGCCGCTCATCGGTCGCATGCGCCCGGGGCAACACCGCGCCACGTACATCCACACCTGCGGCTTGGCGGTGGACTGGGCGCTCGATCGCGGTCGCCTGCGCATGCAGGCCAGCCTGGGCCACATGCCCACCGACATGCCGCCGCTGGTAGGCGAGATCATCTTCAGCCACGGGCAGATCGCCGGCGATCGGCTCGGCCCGTGGGCCATCCGCTGGAGTCTGGATGAGGGCCATACCGATGAGTCATGACAACGTTCTGGAACGCCTGTGCCAGTGGCTGGGGCTGTCGCTCGAGTACACCGACGGCTGGGGGCATCGCCAGCACGCTTCCGAGGCGACTCAGCGCGCACTCATCGGCGCCATGGGGCTGGACGTGTCCACCGACGATGCCACCGCCACTACGCTGGCGGCGCTGCAGCAATCGGACAGCACGCGCACCCTGCCGCCCGCAGTGGTGGTACGCGAAGGCAGCGGACCGGTCCGCGTGCCGGTCAACCTGTCGGGATCGTTCGCCGAGGCCCGTATGACATGGCGCCTGGATTGCGAACACGGTGAGCGCTTCGGCGGCGTGTTTCGCCCGGCGGACCTCGGCGTAGACGCCAATCGCGACTTCTCGTCCTTCGTCTTCGAACTGGGCATGACGCTGCCGCTGGGCTACCACCAACTGGAACTGCGCGAAGCGGGTGCGTCCGAGGCGCTGGCGTCGATGCGCGTCATCATCTGCCCGCAGACCTGTTACGAGCAGCCCGTGCTGGCACGCGGCGGGCGCATCTGGGGCCCGGTGGTGCAGATCTACGCATTGCGCAGCGCGCGCAATTGGGGCATGGGCGATTACTCCGACCTGCGGCGATTGGTGGAGATGTCTGCCACCGTCGGGGCGCATTTCATCGGTGTCAGCCCCCTGCATGCGTTGTTTCCGCACGAACCGCAGCGTTCCAGTCCGTACAGCCCATCCAGCCGCAGCTGGCTCAATGTGCTGTACCTGGACGTCGAATACATCGCCGACTACGCCGAATGCGACGCGGCGCGCGACCAGGTGGCGTCGGAAGACTTTCAGGCGCGGCTGGCGCGCGTGCGCGGGGTGGAACTGATCGATTACGGCGCCGTGGGCACGCTCAAGTTCGAGATCACCGAGCGGTTGTATACGCATTTTCGCGAGCACCATCTGGCGCGCAATACACGGCGCGCGCGTCAGTTCCGCGACTTTCAGCGCGCCCATGGCCGCGCTTTGCGCATGCACGCCTTGTTCGAGGCGCTGCAGGATCATTTCCACCGTGCCGATCCGTCCATCTGGGGCTGGACCGTCTGGCCGCACGCCTACCGCGACTGTGACAGCCCCGAAGTGCAGGCATTCGCGCGTGACAGCGAAGCCCGCGTGGAGTACTTCGAATACCTGCAATGGCAGGCCGAGATCCAGCTCAACGCGATCTGCCAGCGCGCCGAATCGCTCGGTATGGTGGTGGGGCTGTACCGCGACCTCGCTGTCGGCGTGAACGAAGGCGGCTCGGAAACCTGGATGCGTCCGGCCCTGCATGCACGTGCCGTGAGCGTGGGTGCGCCGCCCGAAGAGTTCAACCTCACCGGGCAGGAGTGGGGCCTGCCGCCGCAGATACCGCATCGCATGCGCGAGGAGGGCTACGCCAGTTTCATCGAAACCCTGCGCGCCAACATGCGCAACGCGGGGGCGCTGCGGCTCGACCACGTCATGACGCTGCTGCGCCTGTATTGGGTGCCGCCCAAGGTCGGGGCGACGCAGGGCGCTTACATGATGTATCCGTTCAACGATCTGCTCGGCATCCTGGCGCTGGAGAGCCAGCGCAACAAATGCCTGATCATCGGCGAGGATCTGGGTACCGTGCCGGACGAAATCCGCCATGGCATGAGCAACAACCTGATGCTGTCGTACCGGCCGCTGTATTTCCAGCACGCCTGGGACGGCAGCTTCGTGCCGCCGGGGCAATGGCAGGAGCGGGCGCTGGTGGCGGTCAGCACGCACGATCTGCCGACCCTGCGCGGTTTCTGGAGCGGCTTCGATCTGGAACTGCGCCACCAGCTCAACCTGTTCCCCACCGAAAAGCTGCGCGCCGACCAGATCGTCGGCCGCGCGCATGATCGCGTGCAGTTGCTGCTGGCGCTCGAGCGCGAAGGCCTGCTGCCCGAAGGCATGTCTGCCGACCCGCAACACGTGCCCGAGATGACCGATGCTTTTGCCCGCGCCGTGCATGCCTACATCGCGCGCACGCCGGCCAAGCTGATGGGCGTGCAGCTCGAAGACATCTTCGGCCAGATCGAACAGGTTAACGTGCCCAGCACCACGGAAGAGCGTCACCCGAACTGGCAGCGCAAGGTCTCGGTGTCGCTCGACGACTTCGCCGCCGATGGCCGTGCCACGGCCATGGCCGAGGCGATCCTGCGCGAGCGGCCGGCACCCGTGCGCACCTATGAGCGCCCAGGGCAGGCGCCGCTCGATTCGGCGGTGATTCCACGGGCCACCTATCGGCTGCAATTCCACAAAGAATTTCGCTTCACCGATGCCGAGCAGATCGCGCCCTATCTGGCGTTGCTCGGCGTCAGCCACGTGTACGCCTCGCCGTATCTGCAGGCGCGTCCCGGCAGCGCGCATGGCTATGACATCGTCAATCACGAGGCGCTCAACCCCGAGATCGGCGATGAAGCCGAGTTCGACCGCATGTCGAACACCCTGGCCGGCTGCGGCCTGTCGCAACTGCTCGATATCGTGCCCAACCACATGGGGGTGATGGGGGCCGACAATACCTGGTGGCTGGATGTGCTCGAAAACGGCCCGGCCTCGCACCACGCCGCCGCCTTCGACATCGATTGGGCGCCACCCGACCCGGTCATGGCGGGCAAGGTACTCCTGCCGGTCCTGGGGGACCAGTATGGCCGGGTCCTCGAATCGGGCCAGTTGCGCCTGTTCTTCGACGAACTGAACGGCCAGTTTTCACTGCGCTACTTTCAGCATCGCTTCCCCATCGATCCCCGCGAATACCCGCGCATCCTGGGGGCCGCCACGGTCGAAGGGGATTCGGATGAGGCGCGCCAGTGTCTGCACGAATGCGATGCGCTGATGGGCTCGTTCGGTTATCTGCCGGGGCGTGCGGACACGGCGCCCGAGCGCGTGCTCGAACGCCTGCGCGACAAAGAGGTGCACAAGCGGCGGTTGGCCGAGCTATACAGCCGTGCGGCCATCGTGCGCACGCGAGTGGATGCCTGCCTGGATGCCCTCAACGGTCGCGCCGGCGAGCCGCGCAGTTTCGATGTGCTCGACGAACTGATCCAGGCGCAGGCTTATCGCCTGGCGTACTGGCGTGTGGCGGCCGACGACATCAACTACCGGCGCTTCTTTGACATCAATGATCTGGCCGCCGTGCGCATGGAGAACGAGGCCGTCTTCGAGGCCACCCATCGACTGATCTTCAAGTGGTTGGCCGAGCGGCGGGTCTCCGGCCTGCGTATCGATCACCCCGATGGGCTGTACGATCCGGCGCGCTATTTCGAACGCTTGCAGGCGCGCTACCAGGACATCCAGCGCGAATCGGCACCGGAGGAATCGCCGCGTGCGCTGTATCTGGTGATCGAGAAGATCCTCGCCGAATACGAACGTCTGCCGCAGCGCTGGCCAGTGCATGGCGGCGTCGGCTATTCGTTCGCCAACGTGGTCAATGGGCTGTTCGTGGATGGCGCCGCCGAATCGCGCTTCGACCGTCTGTATGCTTCGTTCGTGGGCGAGCGCGTGGCGTATGACGAAGTGCTGTACGAATCGAAGCAACTGATCATGACGCATTCGCTGCCCGCCGAGCTGAATGTGTTGACCAACGGGCTCTATCGCATCGCCCAGGCCAATCGTCACACCTGCGATTTCACCCGCAATCGCCTGCGCGCCGCGCTGGTCGAGATCACGGCCGCTTTCCCCGTCTACCGCACCTACATCACCGACGAAGGCGTCAGCGATGAAGACCGGCGCTATGTGGACTGGGCGGTCGCCGGCGCCAAGCGCAACAGCCATGCGGCCGAGATCAGCGTCATCGATTTCGTGCGCAGTGTGCTGCTGGGGGCGCCGCGCGAACGCGACGCGGCACGGCGCGAGGAGATGCTGCGCTTCGTCGGCCGCTTCCAGCAGTTCACCGCGCCGGTGATGGCCAAGGCGATGGAGGACACCAGCTTCTATCGCTACAACCGGCTGCTGTCCCTTAACGACGTGGGGGCCGATCCGCGCACCTTCGGGGTCTCCGTGAATGCCTTCCATGCCGCCTGCCAATACCGCATGCGCTTCAAGCCGCATGCCTTGGTGGGGACGTCCACGCACGACAGCAAGCGTAGCGAGGACGTGCGCGCACGCCTGGACGCGCTGTCCGAGATGCCCGGTGCATGGCGTCTGGCGCTGCGGCGCTGGAGCCGCATCAACCAGCGTCGCAAAACACTGGTCGATGACGTGCTGGCGCCCTCGCGCAACGATGAATATCTGTTCTACCAGACGCTGATCGGCATCTGGCCCGATGGCGACATCGACGAGGGCGGGCTGGCGGACGTGCGTGCACGCATGCGCGAGTACATGCTCAAGGCGGTGCGCGAAGCCAAGGACCACACCAGCTGGATCAACCCGGACGCTGCCTACGAGGGGGCGCTGCTGCAGTTCATCGACGGCGCGCTCGGCGCGCTGGAACCCAATCCGTTCGTGACGGACTTCGTGCCGCTGGCGCGTCGCGTCGCCCGTATCGGCTATTTCAACAGCCTGTCGATGGCCTTGCTGAAGTTCTGCGCGCCGGGCGTGCCGGATATCTACCAAGGCTGCGAGACCTGGGCCTTCAACCTGGTGGACCCCGACAACCGTCGCGCGGTCGACCACGCGCATCTGACCGCCAGGCTGGAAGCGCTGCGCACGCGTTTCGCCAATGGTGCCGACGAGGACGGCGTGCGCCAATTGCTGGCGGCGCGGGCCGACGGCCGCATCAAGCAATTCCTGACCTGGCAGACCCTGCAGTTGCGCGTGCGCGAGCCGGCGCTGTTTCAGTACGGGCGCTATAGCGCGTTGCCGACTCATGGGCCGGCGGCGCCGCATATCGTGGCCTTTGCCCGACTATTCGAGGACAAGGCCGCCGTCGTCGTGGGGTCGCGACTACTCTACAAGCTATGCGGCGGCCGCGAAGACGCACTCGCAGAGGCCGACCCCTGGCACAACACGGTGATTGAACTGAATCCATTGCTGACAGCCGAACACTACGTGGATATTCTCACCGGGCGCCGCATTGCCACGCAGGCGTTCGGCTCCCGGCGCGCGCTGCGCGCCGAGACGCTGTTCGCGGTGATGCCTCTGGCACTGCTGGTGCCGGCTTAGGCATGCGGAGCAAGCATGCCGGGAGCGCAGGCACTTTCCTTTGAACGATTCATCGACATCATGAAGAAGCCAACTGGTAAGAGGATTCTGTTCGCAACACCCGAGTGCGCACCGTGGGTCAAGACCGGCGGCCTGGGCGACGTCGCTGCCGCTTTGCCGGAAGCCTTGCGCGTGCTGGGCCACGATGTGCGCCTGTTGATGCCGGGCTATCCATGGGTGATGGCGCTGGCCAAGGGGGCGCGGCGGGTGGCCAGCATTCCAGCGCGCTTCGGCCTGCCCGACGCAGTGCTGCGGCAGAGCCGCCTGCCCAACAACGTGCCGGTGTGGCTGATCGATTGTCCGCCGCTGTATGACCGCAAGGGCGGCCCGTACCTCGATCCGCACGGCGCCGATTTTGCCGACAACTATCTGCGCTTCGGCCTGCTGTCGTACGTGGCCGCACTGCTGTCCTGCGACGACACGCCATTGTCATGGAAGCCGCAAGTCCTGCACTGCCATGACTGGACCACCGGCCTGGCGCCGGCGTACCTCAAGCTGCTCGGCATGCCGGCACCGGCGGCGACGCTCACCACCATCCACAATCTGGCGTTCCAGGGGCTGTTCGACATGAGCCATGCCGACGTCCTCGGCCTGCCGCCGCACAGCCTGCAGGTCGAAGGGGTCGAGTTCTGGGGTCGGCTGTCGTTCATGAAAGCCGGTTTGTACTATTCCGATCGCATCACCACGGTGAGCCCCACCTACGCGCAGGAGATCCAGGACGAACCGCTGGGTTTTGGCCTGCAGGGCTTGCTGTCCACGCGCCACGATCAGTTGCTGGGCATCCTCAACGGCATCGACACGCGCGAATGGAATGCCAGCGCCGACCCGGCCTTGCCCGCGCCCTACGATGAGGACAACCTGGCCGCCAAGGCGCACAGCCGCCGCGCTCTGCGTGCCAAGTTCGGCCTGACGCAGGACGACGGCAGCCTGCTCATCGGCATGGTCGCCCGGCTGACGGGGCAGAAGGGCATCGATCTGGTGCTCGATGCGATGGACGCCATCCTGGCCCAACCGGTGCAATTGGTCGTGCTGGGCAGCGGCGACCGCGCATTCGAAGACGCCTTCCGCACGCTCGCCAGCCGCTATCCGCAGCGGGTGGCCGCCGTGATCGGCTTCGACGAAGGATTGGCGCACCTGATCGAGGCGGGCGCCGATGCCTTCCTGATGCCCTCGCGTTTCGAGCCCTGCGGGCTGAACCAGATGTACAGCCAGCGCTATGGCACGCCGCCCATCGTGCATGCCACCGGCGGGCTGGCCGATTCGGTGGTGGATGAGCGCATGGGCGCCGACGCCACCGGTTTCGTGTTCACCGAGGCCTCTGCCGCGGCACTGACCGATGCGGTGGCGCGGGCGGTGGCGCTGCATGGCGACGGTGCGCGCTGGACACAGCTACAACGTGCCGGCATGACGCGCGACTTTAGTTGGACCGCCAGCGCGGCGCGCTATGCGGCGCTGTATGCGCACATGGCCGTGCAAGCAGACGCTTCGCCGGCGGGCGGGGCCTGAGGTCAGCAGATACCTCACTGCGTTTCAGAGGATTCCGAATACGAATCAGCGCGGCGGCGATAGCCCCGAGCCGGGCTGCTTGGGATCATTTGCGGGTTTGTGACACCGTCACACCCGCCCGCATCCCATGTCCGCGACTGCCTCGCTCATCTGTTCGCCGCGCCTGACCTTCGCACCCGAAGACGCCGGCACCGGCATGGCACCGCCCAGGGGGCTCATCGATCATGTCTGGTTCGCCTTGTTCGGCGAATGCGATCTGCGCTTCATCGCCGTGCCGGGCGCCATGCACACCGCGTACGTGCCCTATCTGACGACGCCCGTCAGCCGCGCCTACCAGCGCGTCAGCGGGCGTCCCGCCTTCTGGCGAGCCTTGTCGACTCACCGCCCGGCCCTGAGCCGCCTGCTCGATCACCCGGCGGCGCAGACGCACAACCATCTGATCCTCGATCTGTGGGCGGTATGGGCCCGCACCGGCGATCGCTGTACCGATCTATGCCTGGCGCACATCCGTACGCTGCGCCGAGTGCGCATGGGCGGCCGATCCCTGTAAGGATCGGCTGGCGCCGGTTGTCCGGTTGCGTCAGCCCTGTCAGGCTGACTGACGGGGTTCGCCCAGCTGCTTGAGTATGTCGCGGATGCGCGTCACGCGGTCCTTGAGCGTTTCCGAATACGTCGTCACCGTCAGCTTGTCCTGGCCCGCCAGCTTGTAGTGCTTGTTCTTCTGGATGAGCTGGATGATGCGGATCGGTTCGATCGGCGGGTTGGGCACGAACTGCAACTGGATGCGCGATTCCGATGCGTCGATCTTGGTGATGCCGTAAGGCGCCGCGGCCAGGCGCATGCGGTGGGTTTCGACCAGTGCCTGCGTCTGCCCGGGCATTTCGCCGAAGCGGTCGATCAGCTCTTCCTGGATGCCTTGCAGTTCGTCGGTGCTGTCGCAGTTGGCCATGCGCTTGTAGAGCGTCAGGCGTTCCTGGACGTCGCTGCAATAGTCGTTCGGCAGCAGGGCCGGCGTATGCAGGTTGATTTCCGATACCACATCCAGCGGCTGGGCCAGATCGGGCTCCTTGCCGGCCTGCAGGGCCTTGACGGCGCGCTTGAGCATTTCGGTGTACAGCGAAAAACCCACTTGCTGGATCTCGCCCGATTGCGATTCGCCCAGTACTTCGCCGGCGCCACGGATTTCCAGGTCGTGCATGGCCAGGTAGAAGCCCGAGCCGAGGTCTTCCATCATGGTGATGGCTTCGAGCCGTTTCTGCGCGTTAGCGCTGGGCTTTTCGACGTCGGTCAGCAGATAGGCGTAGGCCTGGTGGTGCGAGCGGCCGACGCGGCCCCGCAACTGGTGCAACTGCGCCAGGCCGAAACGATCTGCGCGATTGATGACGATGGTGTTGGCGGTCGGGATGTTGATGCCGGTTTCGATGATCGTCGTACACAGCAACAGGTTGGCGCGCTGCGTGGTGAAATCGCGCATGACGCGTTCGAGTTCGCGTTCCGGCAACTGGCCATGGCCCACCGCGATGCGCGCTTCGGGCAGCAACTCCTGCAGCGCGTTGTGCATGTTCTCGATGGTGTCCACTTCGTTGTGCAGGAAATACACCTGGCCGCCGCGCTTGAACTCGCGCAGCACCGCTTCACGCACGATGCCTTTGGAATACTTCTGCACGAAGGTCTTGATGGCCAGACGCTTCTGCGGCGCCGTGGCGATGACCGAGAATTCGCGCAGGCCTTCCATGGCCATGCCCAGGGTGCGCGGAATCGGCGTGGCGGTGAGGGTGAGGATGTCCACCTCGCTGCGCAGCGACTTGAGCGCTTCTTTCTGGCGCACGCCAAAGCGGTGTTCCTCGTCGATGATCACCAGGCCGAGGCGTTTGAATTCCACGTCTTTCTGCAACAGGCGGTGGGTGCCGATGAGGATGTCCACCTTGCCCTCGGCGAGCAGCTCGAGTGCTTCGGCCTGTTCGCGCGCCGAGCGGAAGCGTGACAACTCGGCGATGCGCACCGGCCATTCGGCGAAGCGGTCCACGAAGGTCTGGAAGTGCTGCTCGGCCAGCAGCGTAGTGGGGCACAGTACCGCCACCTGCTTGCCGTCCTGCACGGCGATGAAGGCCGCGCGCAGTGCCACTTCGGTCTTGCCGAAGCCGACGTCGCCGCACACCAGACGGTCCATCGGGTGGCCCGAACGCATGTCCTCGACCACCGCATTGATGGCAGCGAGCTGGTCGGGGGTTTCTTCGAAGCCGAAGCCTTCGGCGAAGGCGTCCAGATCGTGCTGCTTGAAGTCGAAGGTGTGACCGGGCCGCGCCGCGCGCTGCGCGTACAGCGCCAGGAGCTCGGCGGCGGTGTCGCGCACCTGCTGGGCGGCTTTGCGCTTGGCTTTTTCCCACTGACCGCTGCCCAGGCGGTGCAGGGCCACGTTATCCGGATCGGCGCCGGCATAACGGGTGATGACGTGCAGTTGCGACACCGGCACGTACAGCTTGTCGCCGTTGGCATATTCCAGGTGCAGGTACTCGGTCTCGCCTTCGCCCATGTCCAGGTAGACCAGGCCCAGGTATTGCCCGATGCCATGGCTGGCGTGCACCACCGGGTCGCCCACTTTGAGCTCGGAGAGATCCTTGAGCCAGCCTTCGACCGAGGTCTTGCGGCCGTCGCGGCCGCGCCCACGGGGGCGTGCCTGGGTGGCATACAGCTCGTTCTCGGTCAGCAGCGCGATGCGCGATTCCTGCTGCAGGAAGCCGGCCGACAGCGGCCCGACCGCCAGCGCCAGGCGGGCGTCGCCAGCGAGAAAACCGGCCAGATCGGCGGCGGCGCTCGTCTTGACGCCATATTCGGCGAAGTAGTCCGCCATGGTCTGGGCGCGCCCGGCCGACTCGGCGAGCAACAGCGTGCGCCCGTCGAAGCCCGACAAAAAAGCCTTGAGGCGATAGAGCGGGTCGGCCGCCTTGCGATCGACCGACAGATCCGCCAGCGCCGCGGTGGGCGAGGGCGCTTCATTGTCGGTGACGCCCATGGCGATACGCGGCAGATCCTTGAGGGCGATGAAGAACTGATCGGCCGGAATGAACAGCTTGTCCGGCGGCAGCAGTGGTCGCGCGCGGTCGCCCGCCATCAGCCGGTGGCGACTTTGGGCTTCGCGCCAGAAGTCTTCGATGGCCTTGGGAATATCGTTGTGGGTCACCACCACCGTGGTCGGCGGCAGGTAGTCGAACAGGGTGGCGGTCGACTCGAAGAACAGCGGCAGGTAGTACTCGATGCCGGGCGAGGCGATGCCGTTGGAGATGTCCTTGTAGATGACCGATTTGCTGGGATCACCCTCGAACGCCTCACGGAAGGCCTGGCGGAAGCGGCTGCGCGCGGCCTCGTCGAGGGGGAATTCACGCGCCGGCAGCAGGCGGATCTCCGGCACCGGATAGACGGTGCGCTGGGTGTCCGGGTCGAAAGTGCGGATGGTCTCGATGTCGTCATCGAACAGATCGAGCCGATAAGGCAGTTGGGCGCCCATCGGGAAGAGGTCGATCAAGCCGCCACGGACCGAGAATTCACCGGGCCGCACCACTTGCGTGACGTGTTCATAACCGGCCAGCGCCATCTGGTTGCGCAGTCCATCCACGTCCAGGCGCGTGCCGGCTTTCAGGAAAAACGTATACGCCGCCATGTAAGCGGGCGGCGCCATGCGGTACAGAGCGGTCGAGGCCGGCACCAGGGTGACGTCGGATTCGCCGCGCTGGATGGCGTAGAGCGTGGCCAGACGTTCGGAGATCAAATCCTGGTGGGGCGAGAAGCTGTCGTACGGCAGGGTTTCCCAGTCGGGCAGCAGATTGACCCGCAGCGCCGGCGCGAACCACTTGATTTCTTCGGTCAGGCGTTGGGCGTCCAGCGGGTTGGCGGTGACGACCACCAGCTTGTGCTGGCTCGCCAATTGGGCCAGGGCGGCGGCGTCGGCAGAGCCGGCCAGGCGCGGCAGATCGAGGCGGTGGCCGGGACGCGGCAGCGTCAGCGGCGGCAGGACGGAGAACAGAGCGGGTGAAGAGTCAGGCTTCATTGGAACAGGCGCGGGTCTGGGTGCTGGGCCGCCGCAAAAGACGTGCACAGCAAAAGGCCGCGCGGCGGCCGGGGCCGGCGTGCGGCGAAGCAGGCCAAGATTATACGCGCCTCATGCGACGCATTCCCTTTGGCTGGCCGGATGCCCTTCCGGCGGGTGGGGGACGAAGCCCGCGCATCGGGGGCCGTAATTTAAGTCAACCTTTAAGGCACTGAGCACGGTTAAGATTGCTTCTCGATTGTATTGATCGCGGGCAACGGGCATGACGGCAGCACAGGCAGTGATCGGTAAAGCCAAACGGCTTCAGACCTTCGGCGAAGAAATCGCCAACAGCATCAGCCACGGCGTGGGCTGCGTCGCCGCCATCGTCGGGGCGCCCTTCCTGATCATGGAAACCCTCGGTGACGGCATGAAAAACGTCGTCGGGGCCAGCATCTTCGCGGCCACCATGATCCTGATGTACCTGAGTTCCACGCTCTACCACGCCTTGCCGCGCGGGCGCTCGAAGGAGTTTTTCCATCGCGTCGACCATGCCGCCATCTACCTGCTGATCGCCGGCACCTACACCCCCTTCACGCTGGGGGTACTCAGCGGCATCTGGGGCTGGGTCCTGTTCGGCCTGGTCTGGGCACTGGCGGCCATCGGCCTAACGCTCAAGGCGTTCAATCGCCTCAATCGCAAGTGGCTGTCGGTGAGCATCTACCTGGCAATGGGCTGGCTGATCGTGATCGCGGCCGCGCCGATGACCGCCAAGGTGCCCCTCAATGGCCTGCTGTGGCTGGCCGGCGGCGGCCTGGCCTACACCGCGGGCACGATCTTCTATGCCTTGAGCTCACGCCTGCGCTTCTTCCACTTCATCTGGCACCTGTTCGTGCTGGCCGGTGCCACGTGCCATTTCTTCGCCGTGCTGTGGTACGCGTCATAAGGGAATGACACGGATGTAACAGCCTGTACCGATCGAGTAGCCGTTGATCGGTATCAATCATTTAGATAGGAAAATTCTCATACTCGGACGTCTCAAGTTCCAGACGTTGCGGAGTAAGACCATGGCTGTCATTCGTTGGAGCGACGATCTATCGGTGGGCAATCGCACCATCGACGAAGACCATCGCACGTTGTTCGAGATGATGGATCGACTGCACGACGCCATGCGCCTGGGCAAGGGAACAGAAGCCGTCGGCCCGTTGTTGGCCGAACTGGTGCGCTACACCGAGACCCATTTCCGCCGCGAAGAACATCTGATGCGTCAGATGGGCTACGCCAACTATGCCATCCACAAGGCCGAGCACGACCGCCTGATGCGCGAAGTGCGGGAATTGCAGGCCCGCTGCGCCAGCGGCGCCGTGACCTTGTCGCTCAAGGTGCATACCTTCCTGACCGACTGGCTGCGCAATCACATCATGTCGATGGATAAACAGATGGCGTCGGCCCTGGTGGCGCCGCGCGCCGAATTCCGCGTCAGCATGTAAAAAGGCGCGCCCGATTGGATTGACCCGCACGGGGCACACGCTGCAGGCAGCAGCGTGTGCCCCGTGTGCGTTGACGGCCCGTCAGCCGCCCAGGACTAGGACTTCGGCTTCTTGGCGTACTCGAAGGGCGGCAGGGCCTTGATGGCGTCCTTGGTGGCACCGGCCAGTACCAGCTTGTTGTCCTTGAGCGAGAAGTGCTGCACCGACACGGCCACGTCATGGCGGCCAATGCCGACGAAGCCGCCCGCGCCGACGATGGCGTAGGTCACCGAAGCGTCGGGGGCGACGATCAGATCGGTGATCTTGCCGACCTTTTCACCCGTGTCGTTATAGACAGTCGTGCCCAGCAGCGTCTTCTTGGCGCTCCAGCCCGCCAGGACTGCGTCGATCTTGGAGGTCCCCAGATTCACAGTGCCGGCCGTCTGCGCCGTGGCGGCGCCCATGCCGAGTGTGAGGGACAGTGCCAGGATGCCGGCGGCAGTCGTCTTGTTGAACATTTTCATGAGCTTATCTCCCATGTGAAGACAGCGGTCGATGCCTGCTGTCGGTAGCGTCATGATGGGAGAGGCGCGTGGGGCGGTCTGCAAGCGTCAGCGGACGGTCCGTGTAGGACGGTGGCCTGCATGGGCGGCGATGGGCCGGGTGCGGAGGAGGGGGCGCAGGGCGTGCTTCGGACGGGCAATGCTGCCCGCACCCGCGCCGAAAGGCATGACGCTGGCGCGGGGGGGAGGCCGCGATCGGTGGATCGCGGCGGTGCGGCTAGACGTTGGCGACGATGAAGTCCTTGACCTGCTGGACGCTGACGTCGACGACCGTGGAGCGCTGCGGCAGGGCTTCGATGTTGGCATAGGCCTGCGGGCGCCACGGGCTCTGACCGAGCGCTTCCTGGATGGTCTCCTCGAACTTGGCCGGCAGGGCGGTTTCGAGCACCACCAGCGGCACGCCGGCTTCCTGGTATTCCAGGCCGACCTTGAGGCCGTCAGCGGTGTGCGTGTCGATCATCAACTGGTGATCGCGCCATACGCGGCGGATCGTTTCGAGGCGATCGGCATGGCTGCTGCGACCCGCCACGAAAGCGTAGTCGGCGATCTTGGCGAAGTGCGGCGTCTTGCTCAGGTCGAAGGCCCCGCCACGATCGACTTCGCGCCACAGTTCGCGCACGGTGTCGGCGTCGCGGCCGACCAGATCGTAGATGAAGCGCTCGAAGTTCGAGGCTTTGGAGATGTCCATCGACGGGCTGGAGGTCTGACGGGTTTCCGCCGAGGTGCGCGGACGATAGACCCCGGTGCGGAAGAACTCTTCCAGCACGTTGTTTTCGTTGGTGGCCAGGATCAGGCGGCGGATGGGCAGGCCCATCATGCGCGCGATGTGGCCGGCGCAGATGTTGCCGAAATTGCCGGAGGGCACCGAAAAGGCCACCTGTTCGTTGTTCGAGCGGGTGGCGGCGAAGTAGCCCTTGAAGTAGTAGACCACCTGGGCCACGACGCGCGCCCAATTGATCGAGTTGACCGTGCCGATGCGGTAGGCCGACTTGAAGTCGAGGTCGTTGGAGACGGCCTTGACGATGTCCTGGGCGTCATCGAACACCCCGCGCACGGCGAGGTTGAAGATGTTGGGGTCTTGCAGCGAGAACATCTGCGCTGTCTGGAAAGCGCTCATCTTGCCGTGGGGCGAGAGCATGAACACCTTGACGCCGTGCTTGCCGCGCATGGCGTATTCGGCCGACGAGCCGGTGTCGCCCGAGGTGGCGCCGAGGATGTTCAGCGTCTGGCCGGTCTTGCCCAGCGCGTATTCGAACAGATTGCCCAGCAACTGCATGGCCATGTCCTTGAAGGCCAGCGTGGGGCCATTGGACAGTTCTTGCAGGTACAGGCCATCGGCCAGGCGGCGCAGCGGCGTGATGTCTGCGGAATTCGAATCCGGCCGGCCATTGCTGTAGACGGCAGCGGTGTAGGTGTTGTCGATGATGCGCTTGAGATCGTCCGCCGGCACGTCGTCGGCGAACTTCGACAGCACGGCGAAGGCCAGTTCGCGATAGTTCATGCCGCGCATGGCGGCCAGCTCGGCATCGCTCAGGCGCGGGTAGTCGACCGGCAGGGCCAGGCCGCCGTCTTCCATGAGGCCGCCGAGCAGGATGTCGGTGAATGTCTTGCGCGGCGCCTGGCCGCGCGTCGATAGGTATTGCATGGGCTCAACTCGGTGGGTTGATGGCCGCCCGCCGCGAGGGGCGGGCGGAGCGCCGTGGGGCGCCGTGCGTCAGTTCAGTTCTTCCAGGCGGATGCGCGTGACCTTGCCGATCACCGTGGACAAGTCCTCGATGTGGGCAATGGCGGCGTTGACGTTCTTCTCGATGGCGCGATGCGTCAGCGTGATGATGTCGGCCTGCGATTCGCCTTCACCGGGCTCTTGCTGGAGCATGGCGTCGATCGAAATGTTGTGGTCGGCCAGGATGCGCGTGACGTCGGCCAGCACGCCGGGGCGGTCTTCCACGCGCATGCGCAGGTAGTAGGCCGTTTCGACTTCCTCGATGGGGAGGATCGGCAGGTCGACCAGTTGGTCGGCCTGGAATGCCAGGTGCGGCACGCGGTTTTCCGGGTCGGCGGTGTGCAGGCGGGTGACGTCCACCAGATCGGCGATGACGGCCGAGGCGGTCGGCTCGGCGCCGGCACCCTTGCCGTAATACAGCGTCGAACCGACGGCATCGCCCTGCACCACGACGGCGTTCATGGCGCCTTCGACGTTGGCGATCAGGCGCCGTGCCGGAATCAGCGTCGGATGCACGCGCAGCTCGATGCCCTGTTGGCGGCGGCGGGCGATGCCCAGCAGCTTGATGCGGTAACCCAGGCGCTCGGCGTACTTGATGTCGGCCGCTTCGAGCTTGGTGATGCCTTCGACGTAGGCCTTGTCGAACTGCACCGGGATGCCGAAGGCGATGGCCGACATCAGCGTGGCCTTGTGCGCCGCGTCCACGCCTTCGATGTCGAAGGTCGGGTCGGCTTCGGCGTAGCCCAGGCGTTGCGCTTCCTTGAGGACGTCGGCGAAGGGCAGGCCCTTGTCGCGCATCTCGGAAAGAATGAAGTTGGTGGTGCCGTTGATGATGCCGGCAATCCACTGAATGCGGTTGGCCGACAGGCCTTCGCGCAGTGCCTTGATGATGGGGATGCCACCGGCCACGGCCGCTTCGAACGCCACCATCACGCCCTTGGCCTGGGCGGCACGGAAGATCTCGGTGCCGTGCACGGCCAGCAGCGCCTTGTTGGCGGTGACCACGTGCTTGCCATTCTCGATGGCCGCCAGCACCAGATCCTTGGCGATGGTGTAGCCGCCGATCAGCTCGACGACGATGTCGATGTCGGGGTCGCGCACCAGCTCGAAGGCATCCGAGGTGACGCGCGCCGCGCCGCCCGTGACCTTATTGGCCAGCTCAACGTTGCGGTCCGCTACGGCCGTAATTCGAATCGGGCGCCCCGCGCGACGGGTGATTTCTTCCTCATTGCGGGCCAGCACCGTCCAGGTGCCGCCGCCGACGGTGCCGATACCGAGCAGGCCAACGTTGATAGGTTTCATACAAGCGGTTTCTTGAAGTTGTGGGAGGTGATCGCGAAGCCTTCGCGAAAATAGAACTTGTGCGCACCATGGCGTTGCACGCCGGAGTCGAGCACAAGATTGTCCGCGCCGCGTGCGCGCGCCTTGTCGGCTAGGTGGCCGATCAGGCGCTGGCCCACGCCGCGCGAGCGATGCGCTGCGTCGCTGACGAGATCATCGACGTAGAACTTGGTGCCATTGTAGGTATCTTCGTAGCAGCGCCAGACGGCCACGCCCCGCACGGCGTCATCATCGACCGCGACGCTCATGCGGCCGCCATCGGCGAACACGCGCGCCAGCCGCTCGGCATAGGCGGCCGGCAGGTTTGGACGCAACTGGCGGTGCACCGCTTCGGCCTTGGTCAGCCATGCCGCTTCGGTGATGCGGCCTTCGTCGTTGCAGATGTCGATGATGCGAAGTGACATGACCCGTCCTGGCGCTCAGGCGACGCGTTTTCGGTAGCCGTCGAGGAAGCGCGCGATGCGCGCGATGGCTTCGCGCAGATCGTCTTCGTGCGGCAGGAACACCACCCGGAAGTGATCCGGGGCTGCCCAGTTGAAGCCGGTGCCCTGCACCACCAGCACGCGTTCGGCTTCGAGCAGTTCGAGTACGAAGGCCTGGTCGTCGGTGATCGGATAGAGCTTCGGGTCCAGTCGCGGGAAGCAATACAGCGCGGCCTGCGGCTTGACCAGGCTGACGCCCGGAATGGCCGACAGCAGGTCGTAGGCGAGGTCGCGCTGGCGGGCCAGGCGGCCGCCCGGCGCCACCAGGTCGTCGATGCTCTGGTAGCCGCCCAGCGCGGTCTGGATGGCGAGCTGCCCCGGCGTGTTGGCGCACAGGCGCATCGAGGCCAGCATGTTGAGGCCTTCGATGTAGTCGCGGGCATGGCGCTTTTCGCCCGACACGATCATCCAGCCGGCGCGGTAGCCGCAGGAACGATAGTTTTTCGACAGACCGTTGAAGGTCAGGAACAGCACGTCGTCGGCCAGCGAGGCGACGCTGGTGTGGGTGGCGCCGTCGTACAGGGTCTTGTCGTAGATTTCGTCGGCGAACACGACGAGCTGATGCTCGCGCGCGATCTGCACGATTTCTTCGAGCACGGGGCGCGGGTAGAGCGCACCGGTCGGATTGTTGGGGTTGATGACGACGATCGCCTTGGTGTTGGGCGTGATCTTGCGGCGGATGTCCGCCATGTCGGGCATCCAGCCCGATTGCTCGTCGCACACATAATGCACCGGGGTGCCGCCGGAGAGCGCCACCACACCGGTGTACAGCGGGTAGTCGGGCGAGGGGATGAGCACCTCGTCGCCATTGTTGAGCAGCGCGTTCATCGACAGCGCGATGAGTTCCGACGCGCCATTGCCCAGGTAAACATCGTCGACCGTGACGCCGGCGATCTTTTTCTGCTGGGTGTAGTGCACCACGGCGCGGCGCGGCGCGAACAAGCCCTTGGAATCGGTGTATGCCGCCGAATCGGGCAGGTTGCGGATCATGTCCTGGACGATTTCGTCAGGCGGCTCGAAACCGAACACGGCCACGTTGCCGATGTTCAGCTTCATGATGCGCTGGCCGTCTTCTTCCATCTGGCGGGCGCGGTCCAGCACCGGGCCACGGATGTCGTAGCACACGTTGGCGAGCTTCGCCGATTTGGTGAAGGTGCGCACCGTCCGCGTTTCGGAAGGCGGCTGCCCGTCGTTGGATGCGACGCGCAAAGTCTTGCCCTGCTGCATGATCGGCCCCTCGGATGGCCTGGCCCGGCCCGGCGCTCAAGGCGCCGCGGCCACGCGACAAAAGGTCTGTAATGATAACAAGACCCATCGTCCGATGGGGTTGCACAGGTGGGCCCGGCCGCGCTTGGCCGGGTTCTTTTGCAAAAAAGAAAGGCGGCGGCCCTTGCCGCCGCCCGTCAGGCAGGTGCTACAGGCCCAGCGCGCGGGGCAGGGCGAGGGTCAGCGCCGGCACGTAGGTGACCAGCATCAGCACTGCGATGATGGCCGCGTAGAACGGCAGCAGTGGCCGGATCACCTGCTCGATGCGCAGGCGCGCCACGCTGGCACCCACGAACAGGCCGGTGCCCACCGGCGGTGTGATGGTGCCGATGCACAGGTTGAACACCAAAATCACCCCGAAATGCACCGGATCGACCCCCACCTTGGTGGCGATGGGCAGCAGGATCGGCGTGAAGATCAGGATGGCCGGCCCGATATCGAGGAAGGTGCCCACTACCAGCAGCATGATGTTGATGATCAGCAGCACCACCAGCTTGTCCTGCGATATGGCCAGGATCAGCTCGCTCAAGGCCTGCGGGATGCCGGTGTACGCCATCGCGAACGACATGGCGGACGAGGCGGCCAGCAGGAACATGATGATGCCGGTCATCTCGGCGGTCTGCACCAGCACGCTCGGCAGGCGGCTCAGTGGCAGCGTGCGGTACAGGCCAAAGGCCAGCAGCGCCGTGTACAGCACCGCCACGGCGGAAGCCTCGATGGCGGTGAACACGCCGGCCACGATGCCGCCGATCACGATGACGATCATCAACAGGCTGGGCAGGGCATCCACGATCACTTTGAGCACCATGCTGGCGGGGATGCGCTCGGCCGCAGCATAGCCATGGCGGCGGGCAATGATGTGCGTGACGACCATGACGCCCAGGCCCCACAGCGCGCCAGCCACCGCGCCGCCCATGAACAGGGCCGCGACCGAGGTGCCGCCACTGATGATGGCGAAGATGATGAACGAGGTGGTCGGCGGAATCAGCATGCCGGTCGGGGCCGAGGCAATGTTGGCGGCGGCCGAAAAGCGGGCGTCGTAGCCTTCCTTGACCCCCATGGGCACCATCACACCGCCGATCGAGGTCGATGCGGCGATGGCCGACCCCGACAGCGCCCCGAACAGCATGTTGCCGACCACGTTGGTCTGGGCCAGCGCGCCGGGCGCCCGTCCGCTGACGAGCTTGGCGAAATTGACCAGGCGCAGGGCGATGCCGCCATTGTTCATGATGACGCCGGCCAGGATGAAGAAGGGCACCGCCAGCAGCGAGAAGGTATCGAGACTGGTGATCATCTTCTGGGCGGCGGTGAATACGCTGCCGTCGAAGGGACTGATGAGCAGCACCGTGACGATCGACGACACCGCGATGCAGATGGCGATGGGTACGCCCACCACCAACAGCAGGGCGAACGAACTGAGCAGGAGCAGGCTGGCTTGGACGGTCATGCTGCGGTCTCCGTAGGTTGGCGGATCAGGTCGGCGATGTTGAGGGCGCAGTAGATGACGCACAGCACGCCCGACAAGGGCAGAGCGGCGTATACCGAGCCCATCGACAAACCCAGGGTGGGCGAGGTCTGCGCGGCAGCGATGAGCACTGCGCGCCAGCCGCCGAAGATCATGACCAGCAAGGCGAAGGCGATGAACAAGGCCTGCACGGTGATCAGCAGGGTGCGCCGGCCGCGCGCGTCGAGTGTGTCGAGCAACAGGGTGAAGGTGACGTGGCGGCTTTTGCCGGCAGCGTAGGCGAGCGCGCCGATCGACAGCCAGATCAGGCAGAAGCGCAGGAGTTCTTCGGAGTACGTGCTGGGGTCGCGCAGCGCATAGCGGCTGATGACCTGCCAGGTGGCCACGCCGATCATGACGAGCAGCATTACGCAGAAGTAGGCTTCCAGCGAACGGTCCAGAATGCGTCGGATCAGGGTCATGGTGGGCTCCTCATGCCGGCGCGCCATCGGCGACGCGGCGGATCTGTTGGTAGGTCTCATACAACTCGGGCTTGCTCTTGAGTTCTTCGTACAGCGGGGCCACGGCCTGCTGGAAGGCCTTGATGTCTACCTGGTGGAACTGCACCCCGAAGCGCTCGCGGCATTCGGCCTGGGCCGCTTCGATGGCGCGTCGCCAAGCGGTTTTTTCGAATACGGTGGAGGCGTGTGCGGCTTCAGTCACTGCCTGACGGACGTCCGCCGGCAACTTCGCCAGCACCTTGCTGTTGATGAGCACGATGTCGGGCACGCGGGTGTGCACGTCGTAGGTGTAGTGCTTGGCGACCTCGGCGTGGCGCGCCACCGTCATGGCGAATTCATTGTTCTCGGCGCCGTCGAGAATGCCCTGCTGGATGGCTGAGTAGGTCTCGCTGTTGGCCATGGCGATGGGCGCGCCGCCGAGCAGACGCACCATGCGGATGGCGGTCTGGCTCTGCATGACGCGGATCTTCAGGCCCTTCATGTCGGCCAGTTCGCGGATCGGCTTGTCGCGCGTGTAGAAGCTGCGCTGGCCGGAGTCGTAGTAGGTGAGGGCCTCGAAGCCGAGCGGCCGGGTCGATGTGTAGATGGGCTCGGTGATCGCGGGGGTTTCCATGGCGCGGTAGAAGTGCGCCTCGCTGTCGAACAGATAGGGCATGGAGAACACGCCGTAGCGCGGCGCGAAGCTCTCGAGCAGGCCGCCCGATACCTTGACGATGTCCACGGCGCCGGTCTGCATCAGTTCGATGAGCTCGCGCTCGCCGCCCAGTTGGCTCTCGGGGAAGTAGAGCATCTGCACGCGACCGCCGGTGCGTTCGGTCAGGGTACGGCCGAATTCGGCCATGGCGTCCTTCACCGGCTGGCTGTTGCTGGCATAGGCGAAGCGCAGGAGGATCGTGCCCTGTGCCGCGTCCGGTCGGCTTGAAAACGCGTAAATGGCCACGCCCACGCAGAGCGCGGCCAATATGAGCGCCAGTTTTTTCATCGTGCCTCCTCTTGGTCTCACACGAACGAGTCGTGATGGTCCGCCCTGGGGTGATGGGCCGCAGGGCGTGCTGCAAAGCACTGCGTGAGGCGATGGCACGGATCAGAAATCCACTGAACGACACTCTCGGCTGACACACGCCGCTTTGCGTCGATTATGTGAAAAGGGGCGTTGTGGCACCTTTGATGGAGTGCCACCAAAGTGGTGTGATTGGCCGGGCGACGAAGGTCTTTGTGGTATGCCCGATGATAGGGCGGTGCGGATAAAGTCCATGCTGCGGCAAGGGCTTATGAAGGTCGCAGCCCAACCGCGCTTGCGCGATCAATCAGAATGAGCGATAAGTCTGACCGCGCCATCGGGGGCCTCCGATGACGCCGCACGCATGAACACGTCGTCCGGCCCGACGCGCAGAATATCCCTACGACATCATGAAACTGACCCGCGACGCCGCATCGAATGACAACTTGGTGACCTCTTACGATGCCACCCACATCGCCATCAATCGCCAGCGCTATGAGCACAGCCTGGCGGTGACGCCGGATACCGTGCTGGCGGAATGGGGCGCTGGCGGTTTCGCAGCGCTGACGGAGGCGGACATCACGGCGCTGGCGGCCCTGGCGCCGGCGCTGGTCATCGTCGGGACCGGCACGCGTCAGCGCTTTCCTGCGCCGGCCCTGCTCAGGCCGCTGATCGACGCGCACATCGGTTTCGAGATCATGGATACCGGCTCGGCCTGCCGGACCTACAACATCCTGGCCGCCGAGGGCCGCAAGGTCGCCGCGGCGCTGCTGCTCGACACGCCGGACGCGACATGAAGCGCATCCACATCCTGGGCGCTTCGTGCTGCGGCACGACCACGCTGGGGCGTGCCCTGGCGCAGACCATGGCGGCGTCCCATCTGGATACCGACGATTTCTTCTGGTTGCCCACCGATCCGCCCTACCGGATGTCGCGACCGGCGCCCCTGCGTCTGGCGCTGCTGCGCGACGCGATGGATGCCGCGCCGTCCTGGGTGTTGTCCGGCTCGATGTGCCCGTGGGGCGACAGCCTGATGCCCCGGCTCGATCTGGTGGTGTTCCTGACGGCGTCGACCGAGTTGCGTCTGGCGCGCTTGCGCGCCCGCGAAATCGCCCGCTATGGCGAGGCAATACTTGCCCCGGGCGGCGCGATGCATGCTCACCATGAGGCCTTCATCGCCTGGGCCGCTAACTACGACAACGGTGGATTGGACAAGCGCAGCCGCGCTCGCCACGAAGAATGGATCACCCGCCTGGCGTGCCCGGTGCTGAGATTGCCGGGCGACATGCCGACCGCCGACCAGTTGGCGGCCATCGCCGAGGTGGCCGCGGCACATGCCTGAGCGGCGCCGGGCGAAGCGCTAACAATAGCGCCAAAGGGCCATGCTGTGGCGGCATGGAGCATATATTTCGGGCGATGGTTGCGGCCCTGCGGGAATGCCGATAGGCTGGCATTGACCTATCCCGAACAAGGAGGCTTCCAATGCTGGATCAGCCGGTTCCGGATTTCTCGCTGCCTGCCACGGGCGGCGATTCCGTGACCCTCTCGTCGCTACGCGGCAAAAAAATCGTTCTGTATTTCTATCCCAAGGACAACACGCCCGGCTGCACCACCGAAGGCCAGGATTTCACCGCGCTGGCCGATGAATTCGACCAGGCCGGCACGGTCATCTATGGTGTTTCGCGCGACAGCCTCAAATCGCACGAGGGCTTCAAGTCCAAGTTGTGCATGCCCTTCGAGCTGCTCTCCGATGCCGACGAGACCGTGTGCAATCTGTTCGGCGTCATCAAGCTGAAAAACATGTACGGCAAACAGGTACGCGGAATCGAACGCAGTACCTTCGTCATCGATCGCGAGGGGGTGCTGCGTCGCGAGTGGCGGGGCGTGAAGGTCGCCGGCCACGCGCAGGAAGTCCTCGATTTCGTGAAATCCCTCAAATGAGGCGGCGCCATCCGCGCGGCACGTGCCCCCGCGCGGAGCGGCCCGCCCCAGGTGTGAAACGGCCCGGCCGGGCCATGGAACCCCCAGGTGCCCGGCCCATCGATTGACGTGTTAGCGGAAAACCCCAGACCCATGGCCACCAAGCGCACCCCCAAGCTGGAAGCAACGCTGCAGACCAAGCTGTTCATCCTCGACACCAACGTGCTCATGCACGATCCCACCAGCTTGTACCGTTTTGAAGAACACGATGTCTTCGTGCCGATCATGACGCTCGAAGAACTCGACAACAACAAGAAAGGCATGTCGGAAGTGGCGCGCAACGCGCGCCAGGCCAGCCGCACGATGGATGAAGTGGTGTCCACCTGCCCGGACGAGATCGGCTCCGGCATCCCCTTGGCCGCGCCGTCCAAGGAACTGGCCACCGGCCGCTTGTTCCTGCAGACCGAGGCGATCCCGACGGAACTGCCCGCAGGCATCCCGACCGGCAAGGCGGATAACCAGATCCTTGCCGTCACCATGTTCCTGTCGCGCCGCTTCCCCGAGCGCGACGTGATCCTGGTGTCCAAGGACATCAATATGCGCATCAAGGCCCGCGCGCTCGGGCTCAATGCGCAGGATTACTTCAACGACAAGGTCCTCGAAGACACCGATCTGCTGTACACCGGCATGCGTGAGCTGCCGGCTGATTTCTGGGATGTCCACGGCAAGGACATGGAAGTCTGGAAGGACGGCGGGCGCACCTACTATCGCGTGCGTGGCCCTTTGTGCGCCGAGCTGCACATCAATGAGCTGGTGTTCCAGGAGGGCGAAAAGCCGCTCTACGCCATCGTCAAGGAAAAGAGCGGCCCTGTTGCGGTGCTCGAAACGCTGATCGACTACTCGCACCAGAAGAACAATGTGTGGGGCATCGTGGCGCGCAACCGCGAGCAGAACTTCGCGCTCAACCTGCTGATGAATCCCGAGATCGATTTCATCTCGCTGCTGGGGCAGGCCGGCACGGGCAAGACGCTGCTGACGCTGGCGGCAAGCCTGACGCAGGTGCTCGAAACCAAGCGCTACTCCGAGATCATCATGACGCGGGTGACGGTGCCGGTGGGCGAGGACATCGGCTTCCTGCCCGGCACCGAAGAAGAAAAGATGGCGCCGTGGATGGGGGCGCTGGAAGACAACCTGGACGTGCTCAATGGTGGCGTGGATGAATCCGGCGGTTACGGGGGTGAGTGGGGGCGGGCGGCCACGCGCGATCTGATCCGTACGCGTATCAAGATCAAATCGCTCAATTTCATGCGCGGCCGTACCTTCATCAACAAGTTCCTGATCATCGACGAAGCGCAGAACCTGACGCCCAAGCAGATGAAGACCCTGATCACGCGCGCCGGTCCCGGCACCAAAGTGGTGTGCCTGGGCAATATCGCGCAGATCGACACGCCGTACCTCACCGAAGGCAGTTCGGGGCTGACCTACGTGGTCGATCGCTTCAAAGGTTGGCCCCATGGCGGGCACATCACTTTGCAGCGCGGCGAGCGTTCGCGCCTGGCCGACTACGCCGCCGAAACCCTGTAACGAAACCTGCACCCAACAAAAAGCCGGCATGTGCCGGCTTTTTAACGTTCATGCGGGCGAGCGTCTTCAGTGGGGGCTGAAAACGGCTGCCCGCGTCCCTTCGCGCTTGGGCAACTGGCGAACCGGCCAGCGCAGCACGCGCAGGCCGCTCTGTGCCAGCAGGCGGGCGACGCGTTCGCGCAAAGGGTCTTCTTCCGAGCCGCGCACCAGCATGATGGCCGTATCCGGCGTGAAATCCTTTTTGCAGACCAGGAAATCGATGGGCGCGCGCGGCACCATGGTGTCGCCGGTGACGAGCGCCTGCGGGTCGACGCGGGCCAGGATCTCATAGTCGGGCAGGGCCAGCTTGAGGTTGAAATAGGTCACCCGCTCGGCCGCATCGAGCAGGGCCTGTTCGCGCGGCGCACGCGGGGTGAGCACCGGGCGGACCACTTCCGATGGGCCCGCCGAGCGCGCCTCGGCCACCAGGGCGGCGTAACGTGATTCCTCGCTGTCGCGCAGGCTGGAAAAGCGTGTGCGGTAGATGTTCCAGGCGTGATAAATCAGCCATCCCATCAGACAAACAATAAGCAATATAACAATGGCTTGCATATGGCCTCCCTATTTGCCGGGATTGTACGGAGGGCCTGGCCAGGGTGCCCTTACGTCCGTCCGGAATGGGGCTCCTCCGATCGCGAGTTTGACAATTGCGGGTTTACACCCGGGCGCAGCCCCCGCTATAGTCCGGGCCCATGTGCCTGAGGAAACCCATTACCGCCTGCCTTCTGTCCGTGCTCGTCAGCACGGCGATGGCCGACCAGCCGTCCGGCCAGGACGACTCGGCGGGTTTCCTTTCCCGCTATACCGGCTCTGCCCAGGCTGCCCTGAGCAGCACCTCGCAGGGCATCCAATCGCTGGTGGACAAGGGCTTTTCCTTCCTGGGTATTCGTTACCGTATGGGTGGGACCGGTCCTGAATCCGGCGGTTTCGATTGCAGCGGGCTGGTGCGCCGGGTCTTCGGCGATGCGCTCGGCCTCAATCTACCGCGTACCGCGGCCGACATGGCCAAGCTGGGCGACAAGGTCAACCGCAGCGAACTCAAGCCGGGCGATCTGGTGTTCTTCAACACCATGCGCCGTACCTTCTCCCACGTTGGCATCTACCTGGGGGACAACCGCTTCCTGCATGCGCCGTCCGCAGGGGGGGTGGTGCGTGTCGAAGAGATCAACCAGAACTACTGGGCCAAGCGCTTTACCGGTGCCCGCCGCCTGTTGCCCGAAGCGCAGGCCGCCGAGGTCTCGGCGGCGCCGCTGTCGGTGACGCCGCTGCTGCAAAGCACCGCCGCCAGCAGCCTGTCCGTGCCGCCGCTGCTGAGCCGGCCGCAGGACTGATCGGTTCCCCTTTCGGCTGGGCCCTGCCGCCCGCCGCACCTGTTTTTCTTCCCGCCCGCTCGACCACGCCGCCGTGTGCCGGCCGCGTGGTGCGCTGACGTTCAATTGCCCGCGTTGGCGGCGCTCTTCAGCTGGTATTCGTTCTTGATGGCCTTGGCCAGCTCGGCCACGCTCATGGCGTAGAAGCTGCTGCGGTTGTAGCGGGTGATGACGTAGAAGTTCTGATACCCCAGCCAGTACTCGGTCGCCTGATCCGGCGTGACGAGGTCGATCAGGGCAGCGGCGGCGTCCGGCGCGCGCAGGTCCAGCGCGCGCACACCGGCGCGGTCGAAATCGGCCTTCTGGAATTGCGGCAGGATGCCCGCTTCGATCATCGGCGCCACATTGGCGTCATCCAGCAGCACCGCCCGCTGCGCGATCGGGCCACCCTTTTCCCAGCCGTGCTGAACCAGGAAGTTGGCGACGCTGCCAATGGCGTCGGACGGGCTGGTGAGCAGATCGATGTGGCCATCACCATCGAAATCCACCGCGAAGCCGCGTTCGCTGCTGGGCAGGAATTGCGGTAGCCCCAGTGCGCCCGCGTACGAGCCCTTGTATTCGGTGATGGCGCGCCCCTGTTCGCGCGACAGCAGGATCAGGGCTTCGAGTTCGCGGCGGAACAGATCGGCGCGCGGCGGGTAATCGAAGGCCAGCGTCGCCAGTGCCGACAGGGTGTTGAAATTGCCCGTATTGCGGCCGTAGATGGTCTCTACCCCGATGATGGCGACAATGATCTCGGCCGGCACGCCGTACTTGGCTTCGGCCGCCGCCAGGGTGTCGCGGTGCTGCTGCCAGAACTGTGCCCCACCGCTGATGCGTGTGCGATCCAGGAAGCGTGCGCGGTAGCGTTGCCAGGAGCGGGCGCCCGGCTGCGTCGGCGGCTTGATGTAATCGATGACCTTGGGTACCTGCTGCGCCTGCGCCAGTGCGGCGGCGACTTCTTCGATGGGAATGTCGTTGCGGCTGGCAACATCGGCCATGAAGCCGCGTACGTCATCGCGTTCAGTGTAGGCCGGTGGGGGCGTCTGGGCGTGGGCACAGCCGAGCAGGCAGGCCAGGGTCAGGGCGGGGGCGATGCGGCGAATCACTATGAGGCGGACCTTTGCTGGTAGCGGGGCGTGTGGGCCGCGCGGCCTCACACCTGGAGCGAATCGATGGCCTGCCGCAGCGCGCGGATCTGTTCGGGCCGCGCGCCCGCGGCGCCGTAGCGCAGTGTGGCATATCGTTCCGCGATCTGGCCAACCTCGTGCGCGATGCGCGGGTGGGCGGTGGCGATGCGTTGCGCAAACTCCGCAGCCGGCTCCCACGGATGCGGCGCGAGCCGTACGCGCCGCGCCAGCCGCAGCCAGGCGCGATCCAGTCCGTCACGCCGCGCGTGCGCCGGCCACGTACGCCACACGAGCCAACCCAGCCAAGTGACGATGGCCAGCGCCATCGCCCCGATCAGGTGGCGCCAATCGACGTCCGGCATGCCGAGGGCGTTGAACAGGCTGGATTGGCGGCTGGCGTTGTAGCCCAGCACCCATTGATTCCAGCGATTATTGAGCGCTTCCCATTGGTAGCGCAGGTTTCTCAGCAGCGGCAGATCGTCGCGAACGGCGAATGGCAAGGGCTCGTCGCGGGGCAGGGCCATCGATACCCCGCCGTCGATGCGTTGCGGAAAGCTGGCAGCCGTTGGATCCACGCGCAGCCAGCCGCGCTCGGGCAGCCACACCTCGGTCCACGCATGGGCGTCCGATTGGCGGATCACCAGCGTGCCATCGACCGGGTTGAAGTCGCCCCCCTGGTAGCCGGTGACCACGCGTGCAGGCACGCCAGCGGCGCGTGCCATGACGGCGAAGGCCGACGCAAAGTGCTCACAGAAACCGCGCCGCGTGTCGAACAGGAATTCGTCGGCGGTGTGTTCGCCCAACGCCGGCGGATACAGGGTGTACTGCAAACCCTGGCGGCGCATGAACGCCAGCATGTGCTCGACGCGCGCCGCTGGCGGCTCGCTGCGCCACGCCGCCGCCATCGCCACGGTGCGCGGATTGCTGCCGGTCGGCAGGCGCAGGGCGCGGCGTAACAGGTCGGGGCTTTCTTCGAGGCCGACGCGGGTGTCCGGGTAGGAGGTCAGTTCGTAGCGCTGGCGGGCGCGCACGGGGGCGCGCGTCAGCAGGGTGAGATCGTCGGCGATGCGTCCGGCTTCAAATCTCGCCGGATAGTCGAGCG
>JASGFB010000017.1:0-49451 GCA_047605765.1 Rhodocyclaceae bacterium | reverse complement strand
TCGCCAGCACCAGCCATGCATTCAACATATCGGATGAGCCCACTTGCGACGGCGACGAGAATGCATCGCACCATGGCCTGGTGCGTGACCATGGCCGCGATGCCATGAACGACCCACTGCTGCTTCAAAACGATATGGTAAAACGGCCTCGGCTGCACGGGGCCACGGTATTGCACTGCGCATCGTCAGGGTGACGGCGCCGCCCCGCTGACGGGGCGACGCGGACAGCACTGCATGCAGCATGCGCCGGACAGCGCCGGCGCCACAACGCGATCAAAGCTTGGTGCCGACCCAGTCGTGCACGGATGCCAGCGCACCCGCGAGTTTGGCCGGCTCGGTGCCGCCCGCCTGCGCCATGTCGGGGCGACCGCCGCCCTTGCCGCCCACTTGCTGGGCAACGAAGTTCACCAGCTCTCCCGCCTTGACCTTGGCAGTGACATCAGCGGTCACGCCAGCGATGAGGGACACCTTGCCTTCGGCCACCGCCCCCAGCACGATCGCCGCTGAGCCCAGCTTGTTCTTGAGCTTGTCGACCGCCTCGCGCAGCGCCGGCACGTCGGCCCCTTCCAGTGTGGCTGCCAGCACCTTGATGCCAGCGACCTCGATGGCTTGCCCCACGAGCTGTTCGGACTGCCCGCCTGCGAGCTTGGCCTTCAGTTGCGCCAGTTCCTTTTCGGCGGCGCGCATGTGTTCGAGCAGTTGCGTCACTTTCTGTGCGGCTTCGGCGGCCGGAGCCTTGAGGGCCGCCGCAACGCCATCGAGCGCGGCTTCCTGCTCCTGCACCAGGCGCAGGGCGTTGATGCCGGTGACCGCCTCGACGCGACGCACACCGGCCGCCACGCCGGATTCGGCGACGATCTTGAACAGGCCGATGTCGCCGGTGCGGGCCACGTGGGTGCCGCCGCACAGCTCGCGCGAACTGCCGATATCCAGCACCCGGACGGTATCGCCGTACTTTTCACCGAACAACATCATGGCGCCGAGCTTCTGGGCGTCGTCGATGGCCATTTCCCGCACCAGCGTCGAAGCATTGACCAGGACTTCGCGATTGACGATCTCTTCGACGCGGCGGATTTCGTCGGCGCTCAACGGCGCATTGTGGGCAAAGTCGAAACGCGTCTTGTCGGGGTCGACCAGCGAGCCCTTCTGCTGCACATGGCTGCCCAGCACTTCGCGCAGGGCTTTGTGCATCAAGTGGGTGGCGCTGTGGTTGCGCATGGTGGCGGCGCGACGCTCGGCATCGACATCCGCCGTCACAGCATCGCCCACCGCCAGAGCACCCGACAGCAGTTCGCCGTGGTGGCCGAAGACCTGCGCCTGCACCTTCTGGGTATCGTCCACGCGGAACTGCGCCCCGGCGTTGGCGAGCACGCCGGCGTCGCCCACCTGACCACCGGATTCGGCGTAGAAAGGCGTGTTGTCCAGCACCACCACGGCGGCATCACCCGCCGCGATGCGTTCGACCGACACGCCGTCGCGATAGATCGCCAACACCTTGGCGCCATCGGTGTGCAGGCTGTCGTAGCCAAAGAAGCGCGTTGCGGCGCCGCTGTATTCGAGCGCCGTCGCCATCTTGAACTTGCCGGCGGCGCGGGCCTGCTCGCGCTGGCGCGCCATGGCCGCGTCGAAAGCGGCATCGTCCACGGTGACGCCACGCTCACGGCACACATCGGCCGTCAGGTCGAGCGGAAAGCCGTAGGTATCGTGCAGCTTGAAGGCCACTTCGCCATCGAGCACGGTACTGCCGTTCAACTGCCCCAAGGCGGCTTCGAGGATTTCCATACCATGGGCGATGGTCTCGAAGAAGCGTTCTTCTTCCTGCCGCAGCACTTCGGTGACACGCACCGCAGCCTGGGTCAGTTCCGGATAGGCTCCGCCCATTTGTTGGTCCAGATCGGCCACCAGGCGATGGAAGAACGGCGCCCTCACACCCAGCTTGTAGCCATGGCGGATGGCGCGCCGGATGATCCGGCGCAGCACGTAGCCGCGTCCTTCGTTGCTGGGGATGACACCATCCACCACCAGGAATGCGCAGGCGCGGATGTGATCGGCGATGACCTTCAACGAGGGCACGCTCAGATCGCTGATGGCCGTCTCGCGACCCGCCGCCGCGATCAGCGCCTGGAACAGGTCGATCTCGTAGTTGGAGTGAACGTGCTGCAGGATCGCAGCCAGACGCTCAAGCCCCATGCCGGTATCCACGCAGGGCTTGGGCAAGGGCTTCTGGGCGTACACGGTGAGCTTGAAGCGCGTGCCATCCTTGGCGACCGCGCCGATCTTGCCGGCGGCCTCGGCCGCATCCTTGGCGGCGATGGCTTCGGCTTCGCCGTCGAAGAACTGCTCGCCTTCGACATAGCGCTCGAACTGCATGAACACGAGGTTCCAGATTTCGATGTAGCGGTCGCCATCGGCGTCGGCGCTTCCCGGCGGACCACCCCAGACATCGGCGCCGTGGTCATAGAAAATCTCGGAGCACGGGCCGCAGGGGCCGGTATCCGCCATCTGCCAGAAGTTGTCCGACGCGTAGCGGGCGCCCTTGTTGTCGCCGATGCGCACGCAGCGCTCGGCCGGTACACCGATTTCCTTGGTCCAGATGTCGTACGCTTCGTCGTCCTCGGCGTACACCGTGGTCCACAGCTTGTCCTTGGGCAGCTTGTAGACGTCGGTCAGCAGCTCCCAGGCGAAATGGATGGCGTCGCGCTTGAAGTAATCGCCGAAGCTGAAGTTGCCCAGCATTTCGAAGAACGTGTGGTGGCGCGCGGTGTAGCCCACGTTCTCGAGGTCGTTGTGCTTGCCGCCGGCGCGCACCGAGCGCTGCGCCGTCGTGGCGCGCGAGTACGGACGCTTGTCTGCACCAAGGAACACGTCCTTGAACTGCACCATGCCGGAATTGGTAAACAGCAGCGTAGGGTCGTTGCCCGGAACCAGCGAACTGGACGGCACAACGGTGTGGCCCTTGGATGCGAAGTACTGCAAAAACTTGGAACGGATCTCGGCGGCTTTCATGGATGCGCGACGCTCGCTACGACCTGATTTAAAAGGGAATCGCGAATTCTAGCATCGCCGGCGCCAAGACCACATCAGGCATGCGCGCAAGTGCGCGCGACGGTGCAGCCGGTCAGGCGGCAAAGCCGAGAAAGCGGTCGGGGCGGTCGGTGATCAGCGTATCGACGCCCCAGGCACGCAGGCGGGCGCCCCGCACCGGGTCGTTTTCGGTGTAGACGGCGATGAACAGGCCAGCGGCCTTGATGGCGCGGCAGGTCGCCTCGTCCAGGAAACGGCAATTGGTATGGATGGCCACGACGCCAAGGGCACGGGCCCGAAACGCCCAGTCGGCCGGCACGCGATCGACCAGCCAGCCACGCGACAGATCCGGCGCGGCGTCGGCCGCCCGCATCAGGGCCACTTCGGAAAAAGAAGACAGCAAGGGGGGATGCGGAAACCCGGCGGTCATCTCGGCCGCCAGCGTCGCCACGATGCGGCCAGTATCGGTCTCGAAACCGGCGGCAGGCTTGATCTCTATATTGACGGCCAGGCGATAGGCACGGCAGGCGGCCATCATCGCCTCGAAACGCGGCAGCGGTTCGCCCGCAAAGGCCTTGTGAAACGGCGAGCCCGCGTCGACGGCATCGAGCACCGCGTCGGTGCTGTCGCACACCGGCCCGGAGCCGGTGGTCGTACGGTCGAGGGTTTCGTCGTGGATGACGAAAGGCGAGCCGTCGGCCGACAGCATGACGTCGAACTCGACGCCCTGCATGCCGGCCATGCGGCAGACCTCAAGCCCGGCCAGGGTGTTCTCCGGTGCCAGGGCACCGCCGCAGCGGTGCACCATGATGCGCGGATAAGGCCAGGCGACTGCCATGGACATTACGGACGCGGCGCCGCCGCGCGACCGACGTCCCCTGCGCGAGCCCGGCTGACAGCGTCATCCAGCGCCTGCTTGGCCGGCTTCTTGTTGGCCCACACGGCCTCGATTTCTTCGTCGAGGATGGCGCGCACACCAGGACGACGGCCATAGATCGTCGCCAGCGAGGCAATGGTGGTGGGCTTGTTGGTCAGCTCGGCGATGGCCACCTGTTGCGCAGCGAGCTTGTCGTCGAGCAGCTTGCTGGTGGTGGCCAGCACACCGGCCGTGTTGAGCGGCAGATAACCGGCGTCGACCTGCCATTCGACCTGGCTTTCGGGCGTCAGCCAGAAGCTCACGAACTTGGCGGCGGCCTTGTATTCGGCGGTCGTCTTGCCGGCGCCGAACCACAGGCTCGAACCATCGGCCACGGTGTTCTGGGGCGCACCATAGGCATCGCCGTGATACGGGAAGTTGGCTACGCCGATGTCGAACTTCGCCTGGCGCGCCAGCGTGGCGTAGGCATCCGACGGGGCCGTCAGCACGGCGCAGGCGCCTTGCGCGAACGGCGCCATGGCCTCGTCGCCACGACCGAAGATGTGCAGGTAACGCGCCTTGTACCAACTGGACATCATGGCCAGGTGCTTGACCTGCATGAGACCGTTGGCGGCCAGCACTTCCTGCTTGCCCGACAGCACCGTGAAAGGCTGGTTGTGCCAGGTACTCACGTTTTCCACGAAGATCCACGCCGGCTCGACGGTCGTGTAGGGACACGCCACGCCCGACGTATACAGTTTGCCGAGCACGTCCTGCCATTCGCGCCAGGTCTTGGGCGTGTTGGCCGGATCGACGCCGACCTTGGCCAGCGCATCCTTGTTGTACAGCAGCACCGGGCTGGACATGGCAACCGGCAGCGCGGCCAGGCGACCCTTGGCGTCCAGCGGACGGGGCGAGACGAACTTGGGCGGCGTAAAAGTCTTGAGCGGCTGGCCACCGATGCGCATGACGTCCCACAGGGGCTTGTAGCGGCCCGAGGCGACCAGGCGGTCTTCGTCGTCTTCATTCAGCAGCATGAGGGCGGGCTGCTTGCCATCGGCCCAGTCGCGCTGCGTCAGCGTGATCTTGATCTGCGGATTGGCAGCATTGAAGCGCTCGACGAGCTTGGCAACCTGCTCGCCCTTGTCGGCGCCGAGGTTCTGGACGAATTCGAGTTCCACGACAGTAGGCGCGGCGGCCGGCTTGGCGGCCTTGGATGCCGCCTTGGGCGCGGCAACGACTGACGTGGCGGCGATCACGGCGAGCACGGCGCCGGAAATTTTCAACACGGGAACTTGCTGCATTGTGAGGCGGACTCCAGCATGAAGCGATGCGGCATTATAGGTAATCCCCTTTCGCGCCTCGGCGAGGCGCGCGACAAGCGGGGGGTCAAGTCTTTGCTGCGGGCGACGTTATACCTTTCGATGCTCACGAACAACCTACGATCATGCGCCGCCTCATCCTCGCCCTGACCCTGCTGATGTCGCTGTCCGCCTGCGAGCAGTTGGGCATTCCCGACCCGCGCAAGGACGCGCTGCAGAAGGAAGCCGACGGCAAGGCGATCGGCGGCGCCTGCCGCCAGTCGGGCCGCGCCCTGGAAGACTGCTACGCGCTCAACCCGACGGCCACCAAGGCGGCCATCTTCACCGGCTGGCGTGAGATGAACGATTACATGACCGAGAACAAACTCGACATCGTCAAACCCGAGCTTCCCCAGACCGTGCCGGGCGCCAAGAAGCGCGCGGCGGCGAAGGCGGACACGGACTCCGAAGCGGACGATCACGAGCCGGCACCGGACAAGGCCGCCGACAAGGCAGACAAAGCCGAGGACGGCACACCGACCCGGCAGACCGCCGCCGCCGAACGACGCGGCAGCCGCTGAACGCGCCTCGCATCCCCCGCCCTTGCGCCACGCACGGTCGGCGTGACATTTAGCCCATCCCCTTGCATACTCGCGGTCGCCTGACGACCGGCGCGTGCGCGCCCCTTGGCGCCAGGCGCGCAGCCAGATCCATTTTTACAAAAATGTGCCATCCTGAATGGGATGACCAATCATGCACCACACAAGTGCATGAAGCGCTCATAGAATGTGCGGCTGCTGCGGGCATGCCCAAAGAGAGTGCATACATCGCCTCGCGCCCTGCGCGCTGGCAAAGTCGACGGCCAATCACCGTGGATAGCAACACATCCTTCGCCGGGGGCGGGAGTTCCCGAATCAGGCCGTTCGCAGGGATGCCCCGTCAGCAGGTTTTTGTTTCTGATGTGCGTCAACTACGTAATTGTACGGATTGGACAAATTCGGCAATTGGTACAGTTTTCGCATAGCGGAAGGAGACTCCGCCGCGAGCGGCAGCGCATTTTCATATGAAGTACAACCGGAGGACCGATATGTTCAAGAAGGCCACGATGACGGCAGTATTGCTGAGCATCGGCATGGGTATGGCGACGGCTCAAGCACAAGAGCTGACCGGCACGCTGAAGAAAGCCAAGGACACGGGCAAGATCACGCTCGGCATCCGCGAATCGTCGTTCCCGTTGTCATACCTGGATTCGAGCCAGAAGCCTATCGGTTACCACATCGACATCTGCCTGAAGATCGTCGACGCGGTCAAGAAGCGTCTGAGCCTGCCCAACCTCAAGGTTGACATGGTGCCGGTGACTTCGCAGAACCGTATTCCGCTGACGACCAACGGCACCGTTGACCTCGAATGCGGCTCCACCACCAACAACCTGGATCGTCAGAAGTCGGTAGCCTTCGCCCCGACGACGTATGTCACGCAAGTGCGCATGGCGGTCAAGAAGTCGTCCGGCATCAACAGCATCACGCAACTGAATGGCAAGCCCGTGGCCACCACCACCGGCACCACCAGCGTGGCGCTGATCCGTTCCAACGAAAAGGGCAAGAACCTGGACATCAAGGAAGTCTACGGCAAGGATCACGCCGATTCCTTCCTGATGCTGGAAACGGACCGTGCCGTGGCCTTCGTCATGGACGACAACCTGCTGCTGGGCCTGATCGCCAGCTCCAAGAACCCGGCCGACTACGCGCTGGTGGGCGAGCCGCTGTCCACCGAACCGATCGCCATCATGTACCGCAAGGACGATCCGCAATTCAAGGGGCTCGTGGATGTCACCGTGGGCGACCTGGCCAAGTCGGGCGAACTGACCAAGCTGTATGCCAAGTGGTTCACCTCGGCCATCCCGCCGAAGGGGGTCAATCTGCAATTCCCGATGAGCGAAGCGCTCAAGGAAGCCATTGCCAGCCCCAACGACAAGCCGGCCGAGTCGTACAAGAAGTAATGGCTTGACGCAGGACGCGGGCGACGGCGCGAGAACCGGCCGTCGCCCGTTTTGTACTCATGTTCGTTCACACCAGCGGCCGCGCGCCCGGAAACGTCATGCCCATGCGCGCGCCGGCCATCGCGGCCCGGCGCAAGACGCCATCAGACCGCACCTTAGGGCTTCACTATGAACTATCCGTGGGACTGGAGTTTTCTCTTCCAGAACATCTTGGGAGGGGACGAGACGTATCTCGACACCCTCATCAGCGCTGTGGGCTGGACAATCGCCGTGTCGCTCACGGCATGGCTGGTAGCGCTGGTCATCGGCTCCATCGTCGGGATCATGCGGACACTGCCCAATCGCTACGTGGCGGCCCTGGGCAACGCTTACGTCGAGATCTTCCGCAACATCCCGATCCTGGTGCAGTTGTTCGTGTGGATGTTCGTGGTGCCGGAACTGATGCCGGACGACATCAAGATGTGGATGAAGCAGGACATGCCCGCCAAGGAATTCGTCACTGGCGCGCTGGGCCTGGGCTGGTTCACCGCCGCGCGTATCGCCGAGCAGTTGCGTGCCGGCATCCAGAGCCTGTCCGGCGGACAGCGCAACGCGGGGCTGGCGATGGGCTTCACGCTGGCGCAGACATATCGCTATGTCCTGCTGCCGATGGCCTATCGCATCGTGCTGCCGCCGCTGACCTCCGAATTCATGAACGTGATCAAGAACTCGGCCGTGACCTATGCCGTGGGGGTGATCGAGCTGTTCTACCAATTCAACCAGATCAACGAAGAGACCTCTCGCTCGCTTGAGATCCTCATCGTCGTGGCAGCGCTGTACGCGATCCTGGCCTACGCGGCCAACCGCCTCATGGTTTCGATCGAAAAGCGCACCCGGGTGCCTGGCTTCATTACATCGAAATAAGGGCGCCGACCATGCTTTCAGAACTCGATTTCAGCATCATCCCGGCCTCCCTACCCTTTCTGTGGGCCGGTTTCGTCTTCAGCATGAAGATCACCGTCACCGCCATGGTCGGGGGCATCGTCATCGGCACCCTGCTGGCCATGGCGCGCCTGTCGGGCGGCCCCTGGCTCGCTGCCGCAGCCACCGGGTACATCAACACGATGCGCTCGATTCCGCTGCTGATGGTGATCATGGGCTTTTTCATCATCATCCCGACTTTCATCGGGCACCCGATCGGCTCCGAGAACTCTGCTCTGATCACCTTCACGGTGTTCCAGGCGGCGTACTACGGCGAGATCATGCGGGCGGGCATCCAGAGCGTGGCGTCTGGCCAGGTCAACGCCAGCTTCGCACTGGGCATGACCTACTGGCAGGCGATGGGCCATATCATCCTGCCGCAGGCCGTGCGCAACATGCTGCCGCTGCTGCTGACGCAAACCATCGTGCTGTTCCAGGACACCTCGCTGGTGTATGCCATCGGTGCCAAGGACTTGTTCCGGGTCGCGACCAACGTCGCCAATACCGAGCACGCACCCGTCGAAATGTACCTGTTCGTCGCGCTGATTTACTTTGTGATCTGCTTCTCGCTGTCACTCATCGTGAAGCGCCTGCAAAAGCGCATCGCCATCGTCCGCTAACCGTTTTTTCGCGGGTAAAGTCCCCATGATTCAGATCAAGAATGTTTCCAAGTGGTACGGCAACTTCCGCGTGCTGACCGATTGCAGCACCGGAGTATCCAAAGGCGAGGTGGTGGTGGTGTGCGGCCCGTCGGGCTCGGGCAAGTCGACCCTCATCAAGTGCGTCAACGCCCTCGAACCGATCCAGGAAGGCGAAATCATCGTCAACGGCATCAAAGTCAACGATCCCAAGACCGACCTGCCCAAGCTGCGCTCCAAGGTCGGCATGGTGTTCCAGCACTTCGAGCTGTTCCCGCACATGAGCATCATCGAGAACCTGACCATCGCGCAGATCAAGGTGCTCAACCGCGGACGGGACGAAGCCGCCTTCAAGGCCGACCGCCTGCTCGAACGCGTGGGCCTGAAGGCGCATGCGGCCAAGTTTCCCGGCCAGTTGTCCGGCGGCCAGCAACAGCGTGTGGCCATCGCGCGGGCGCTGTCGATGGACCCGATCTGCATGCTGTTCGACGAGCCGACCTCGGCGCTCGACCCCGAAATGATCAATGAAGTGCTCGACGTCATGGTCGAACTGGCCAAGGAAGGCATGACCATGATGGTGGTGACCCACGAAATGGGCTTTGCCCGCAAAGTGGCCAACCGCGTCATCTTCATGGATCACGGCTCGATCGTCGAAGACGCGCAGAAGGATGAGTTCTTCGGTACGCCGCGTTCGGAACGCGCCCAGCAGTTCCTGTCGAAGATCCTGTCGCACTGACCGACCTCTTCCGCAGGCAGGCACGCTGCCTGCGGAACACACCCCGACAGCCGATGACTAAGGCTGTACAGCAGTACTTGGCAAGGCGCGACGCCATCGCGCCGTGATCCACCCGGGCCGCCCAGCGGCCTGTCGACAAGGGGGCATCATGAGTCAGTCTGTCCACAGGGGCTTGCAAGTCTTTCTGTCCTCCACCCTGCTGATACTCGCCGCCTGCGGATCGGGCGGTGGCAGCGGCGGCGCCACGGCGGCGTCATCCTCGGCATCTTCTGCGGTTTCATCGGCCGTCTCGTCGGCCACATCGTCCAGCTCGGCAACGTCGTCGGCCAGCCAGACACGCGTCAGCGTGGCCGTCGAAGTGCCCAGCACGATGAGCGCCGCCCCCTTCAACGAAACCCGCCATCTGCAAGTACCGAGCGGTTTCGGCGTACGCGTGATCGCCCGTGTCGAGGACGCGCGCTTCCTGGCACCAACGCCGGATGGCAACCTGCTCGTCTCGGTGCCGAATCGCGGCAAGCTGGTCTTGCTGAAGAAGACCGACAACGGCTATGAGGCCAGCGATTTCGTCACCGGTTTGAACGCCCCGCACGACATGGTGTTCTATCGCGACGGCAGCACGCAGTGGCTGTATGTGACCGAAACAGGGCGAGTCATCCGCTATGCATGGTCGGCAGGCATGACGCGGGCCGGCACGGCGCAGGTGGTGGTGCCGGATCTGCCCAATGCCGCCACGCCCGGCATCGGATCGTACGGCCACCGCCTGAAGAACATGGCCATCGGGCCGGATGGCAAGCTCTATGTGGCGATTGCCTCGACCTGCAACGTGTGCGAAACAGACGCCACCGCCACCCCGGTGCGCGGATCGATCTATGTCTATGACGCCGACGGCAGCAACGGACGCCTGTTCGCGCGCGGTCTGCGCAACGCCGAAGGCCTGGACGTCCTGCCCGGCACCGGCCAACTGTGGGTCGCGGTCAACAACCGCGACAACATGCCCTATCCGTATCACAGGGATTTCGATGGTGACGGCAGTGATGACTACGGCAAGGTCATGACCGCCTTCGTCGACGACAACCCGCCCGAGCCGTTCACCGCCGTCCGCGATGGCGGCGACTACGGCTGGCCCTACTGCAACGCGGCCCCACGCTCGGGCAGCGCCATCTTCGACCTGGCGCTCGAACGCGATCTCGACACCAACGCCGATGGCAGCAAACGCGATTGCGCCAGGCTGGACCGCGCGTCGGTCGGGCTACCCGCTCATACGGCGCCGCTGGGCATGAGCTTTCTGCACAACAGCGGCATGCCAGCGCCATGGAAGCAAGGGGCGGCGATCGCGTTGCACGGCTGCTGGAACTGTTCCCGCCTCAACGGACACTCGGTGGTGTTCGTGCCGGTCGACGGCAGCGGCAAACCGGGCAACGAGGTGGACATGATGACGGGCTGGATCGTGGACGCGAACGCACGCACGCGCTGGGGGCGCCCGGTCGACGCGGTGCCGGCGCCCGGCGGTGGCCTGTTTGTGTCGGACGACTACAGCGGCAGCATCTATCAGCTTTACGCCAAGTGATCGGGCCCGCCGGCCGCTCGCTACTGCTTGCCGCCGGCGAAGGTATTGCACTGATCGAGATTGCCGCCGTCCAGACCGCGCTTGAACCAGCGCACGCGCTGTGCCGACGTGCCATGTGTGAAGGTTTCCGGCACGGCATAGCCACGCGCGCTCTTTTGTAGCGTGTCGTCGCCGATGGCGGTCGCTGCGGCCAGGGCTTCTTCGACGTCGCCCTCTTCAATCAGGCTGTGGCGTTGATTCGAACGCCCGGCCCATACGCCGGCAAAACAGTCCGCTTGAAGCTCGAGCCGAACCGACAGGGCGTTGGCCTGCGCCTCCGAGGCACGTTGCTGTGCCTGCCGGACCTTGTCGGAAATGCCCAGCAGGTTCTGAACATGATGGCCGACCTCGTGGGCAATGACGTAGGCCTGGGCAAAATCGCCGGGCGCGTGAAACCGTCGCTGCAGTTCTTCGTAGAACGCCAGGTCGATGTAGACCTTTTGATCGAGGGGGCAATAGAAAGGCCCCATCGCAGTCTGCCCGGTGCCGCACGCCGTCGGTGTCGCCCCCGAGAACAGCACCAACCGGGGCGCCACGTAACGGCTGCCCGCTTCGGCGAAAACCTGATCCCATGTCCGCTCGGTGTCGCCCAGCACCTGCCGCACGAAACGCTTGCCAGGGTCATCGGGGGCATTGGGATCGGCGGGCGCCTGCACCTGGGTCGGTGATCCGGCCCCGCTGAGCGTGCCCGCGCCATTGAGGACGACCGAGGGATCGATCCCGAAATACCATGCCACCAGCGCCAGCACCACGGTACCGACACCGATCGTGCGGCCGCCCACGGGCAACCTGCCCCCACCTCCGCCACCACGGCGGTCTTCGACGTTATTGCTTTCCTGTCCGTCTTCGAAGCGCATGAGCTTTCTCGAATAGCTGCCGGTGCAGCAGAAGTGAGCGGGGAATTGTGCTGTGGCGCGAGCCCGCAGGCTTTGATTCTGGCATGTGGCCCCTCGCTTCGAAAGCGAGTCAGCCCAGGGGGATGCGACCGGCGCGGGTGCCGCTGCCGCAGATGCGATGTACAAATGGGGGCGCCGGATAAAAAAACGGGAAGCTACGTCCGTAGCTTCCCGTCCCCAATTGAGGAAACCCGTTGTACGGGTTTCCCTCCCCCTCCAATGGCTCGTCGAGGGCTGCCTCGCCGAACCGAATTCCTTTGGTGTCCTTGGCGCGCTTTCGGTCTTGGGCCTTATGCTCTTATTGCCTTGCGCCGTCTCGGGCGCGACCGTCCGCTGCGTTTTTTTCGACCGCGGGGTCAGCTGTGCTGCCCCGCGGTTCTGTTAATTGCCGCATTTTTGCGGCTTATGTGTCTCCAACATCCCCCGGTGTGCCTTGGCGCCATCTCTGACGCGGAAGCGATTCCGTGTAACTGGATTGTGACAGATCACAACAATTTATGTGGCTATCAATTACGTTTTTGACTTAAAAGTTTTCTATGGTGCACTGCATGTTAGGGTATTCCCTTATTCTTTGTTTTCAAGGCATTAGCCCCACGTGCTCCACAGCATTTTTACTGCTAAAACCAGCAAAAGCAACGCAAACGCGCGCTTGAGCGTGGCCACCGGCAGGCTGTGTGCCAAGCGCGCACCCAACGGCGCCGTCAGCACACTGCCCACCAGCAGGCACGCGAGCGCCGGCAGAAACACGTAGCCGATGCTGCCCGCCGGCAGCCCCACCTTGCCCCACCCCTGCCAGATGTAGCCCGCCGTCCCGAATACGGCAATCGGCAGCCCCATCGCCGCCGACGTGCCGATGGCCTGTTGAATGCGGACGTTGCACCAGCTCAGCCACGGCACGGTCAGCGCGCCACCGCCGATCGCCACCAGGCCAGAGATGGTGCCGATGCCGGCTCCGACACCGAACACCCCCGCTTTGCCCGGCAGATCGCGGCCGGGCGCCGGTTTGAGATTGAGCGCCATCTGAATGGCAATGAAGAGGATGAAGAAGCCGAAGAAAATGGCCAGCCCCCGCGTGGGCAGGCTGCCGGCGATGCTGGTCCCGAGAAAGGTGCCGACGATGACGCCGGGCGTCAGCGCCCGAACCAGATCCCACCGCACCGCCCCGCGCGCGTGATGCGCACGCAGGCTCGACATCGCCGTAAAGATGATCGTCGCCATGGCCGTCCCCAGCGCCAATCGGAGCAGATATTCATGCGCCACCCCCTGTATCTCGAACAGGATCGACAGGATCGTGACGATGATGACGCCGCCACCAATGCCGAACAAGCCCGCCAGGAAACCCGACAGCAGCCCCAGGCCAAAGTACGCAAGCAACCATCCGCTCATGACAAGCCAATACGCAGGAAAGGAGAGACTTGGGACAGTACTCCGCGAGCGCGCCGTTTAACAAGCAAGACAAGACGCAGGCGCCGACAAGTTCGATGCCGGTCGGCGCGATCGCGGGCGGTGCAACATGGGCGTGCGGAAGCACAAATGAAAAACGCGGCTCGTCGCCGCGTTTTTGGATTGGGTCCCCCGCATGTGCCGTCAGGTCGTCATCCTGAACCGGAGTTCAGGGGGTTGCGTTCCTGCCGCATCAGGTGCGCCCGGCTAGGAGCGCTCACAACAGCGGTTGGTAGGTCGGCAACCATGTCACGTAGACATTGGTTCAAGGAGTATATGACCTTAACAAACACCGCAGGGGATAACTCTTCGGCCCGCACGGAGCGTGCCGTAAAACCTGTGGAACCTGCCCTATCAGAAGAGCTTTTCCTGCTGGGCCAGCGTATCGTCGATGCGTTGCCCCATGGCTGTGATTCTACGCTGGTAGCCCGGCAGATCAACCCCCGGACTGTGTCGCGCCACCACGAAATCATGCGCGATGTTCAGCGCCGTCATGAGCGCCAGTGTCTCACCACTTCCCACTCCCTTGGCAGACACTTCACGCAATTTTTCGTTCAGCAGTGCCACCGCTGCTTCGAGCGTCGCACGCTCTTCGGGTTTGACCGTCACCGCGAAGCGGCGGCCCATCAGTTGAATATCGAGCGATTCCATTACGGCTCCGTCACCGGCAAAGCTTCGAGCATCGCCTCCAGGCGCAGGGCCGTCGTGGCGAGTTTGTCCTTGAGCGCGGCATTTTCGGCTTCGAGCTGCGCGATGTGCGCGGCCATCGAGCGCCCGGCCGTGCGTGCCGCGACGAACGCCTCGGTCAGGCGCGCCACGCGCAGTTCCAATTCGGTTATTTCGGTATCCATTTGCAAGATGGTAGTGCCCGGTTTCGGGCACGGTCAATATACAGACATGGCCGCCCGTCATGGCCGGCGAATGTCCGCTTCGGTTATCATCCCGCCTCGCTTCAGGTGCCTGGACGGTAGCCATACGCCGCCACCAGGTTAAACGGGAAGCCGGTGCGCCACCAACACGTGGCAAAGCCGGCGCTGCCCCCGCAACGGTAAGTGAGTCAACGCGCGGCCAGAGCCCCACAGCTCCAGCCACTGTGTCCTGCGGACATGGGAAGGCGCCGCGTCGGAATGCGCAAGCAACCCGCTCACCAGCCCGGATACCGGCCTGTCGCCATGCCGGCGCCACGATCTCCCGATCATGGAGGCCGGCGCTGGACGCATCGCGGAGGGCGGTGGCGGCACGCACCTGGCGCCCATACAGCTCCTGCGCGGCTCGCTCCCTTTCTTCCGTCGTGCCCTCATCACCAACGACGTCATCCGTGCGGGTGAGCACGGAGGGAGCTGACCTTGAAACATCATCTGTTGCCCGCAGCCGTGCTGCTGGGCGCCACCCAACTTGCACAGGCGCAGGACGCCGGTGCTTTGCCCACCATCGTCGTGACCGCCGATCGCGTGGCCCGCTCGACCGATGAAACACTGGCTGCCGTCACGGTCATCACGCGCGAAGATATCGAAAAGCAGCAAGCCACATCCGTGGTGGACGTCCTGCGCGGTATCCCCGGCGTGAGCATCGCCAACAGCGGCGGCCCCGGCAAGGCCACCTCGCTGTTCCTGCGCGGTACCAACTCCGACCATACCCTGGTACTCATCGATGGCATGAAGATGGGCTCGGCCACCAGCGGCGCGGCGGCATTGCAGGACCTGCCCATCGAGCAGATCGAGCGCATCGAAGTGGTGCGTGGCCCACGTGCCAGCCTGTATGGCTCCGAAGCCATCGGCGGCGTGATCCAGATTTTCACGCGCAAGGGCGGCACCGCCTCGGGCGGCTGGCGTCCGAGCCTGTCGCTGGGCGTTGGCAGCCGCGGCACGCTGGAAGCCTCGGGCGCGGCCGCCGTCGGTACCGACAAGGCCTGGCTCAATGCCGCCATCAGCGGCGCCACCACGCATGGCATCAACGCCTGCGAAGGCAGCTCGGCCGGCTGCTACGCCAATGAGCCCGATCGCGACGGCTATAACAATCAGTCGTACAACCTGCGTGGCGGCTATCGTCTGTCGTCGCAGTGGGACGCCGACGCGCAATTCATGCAGATCTACAGCAACAATGAATTCGATGGCGGTTATCAGAACCACTCGACCAACCGCGAACAAGTGGCCAGCGCCTCGCTGCGCTACACGCACTCGCCGTTGTGGAAGAGTTCGCTGACGCTGGGCCAGACGCGCGACCAATCCAACAGCTATTACGAAAGCAGCTTCGCCTCGCGCTTCGACACCACCCGCGACCTGGCCAGCTGGCAGAACGATTTCGCGCTGGGCCAGGACCATCTGGTGACGTTGGGCCTGGATTACCAGAAAGACAAGGTCGACAGCACCACCGAGTACGCCGTCACCACGCGCGACAACAAGGCGATCTTCGGTCAGTACCTGGGCAGCTTCGGCGCCGCCGACGTGCAACTGGCGGCCCGCAACGACGACAACCAGCAGTTCGGCAACCATGCCACTGGCAGCGCAGCCTTCGGTTATACGTTTTCGCCCGCCCTACGCCTGACGGCCAACGCCGGCACCGCCTTCAAGGCCCCTACTTTCAACCAGCTCTATTACGTGGGCTACGGCAACCCTGACCTGAAGCCGGAGAAATCCAAGAGCTTCGAGCTGGGCGCCTCGGGCAAGATCGCCACGCAAACACGCTGGTCGCTGAATGCCTACGAAACGCACATCGACGATCTGATCTCGGGCTATCCCCTGGACAACATCGCCAAGGCGCGCATCCGCGGTATCGAGGCCACGCTCGGCACGCAGTGGGCCGGCACACAGTTCAATCTGTTCGCCACCTACCTCCAGCCGAAGGACGATTCGGGCGGTGCCAACGATGGCAAGCTGTTGCCGCGCCGCGCCAAGCAGACGGCACGCCTGGACGTCGACCACGACTTTGGGCGCTGGAGTCTGGGCGGCACCTTGCTGGGCGTGGGCAAGCGCTATGACAATGCGGCCAACACCATCAAGTTGGGCGGCTACGGCATCGTCGATCTGCGCGCCGAATACGAACTGACCGATGAATGGCGCCTGCAGGGCCGCATCGAAAACGTGTTCGATAAGCGCTATGAGACCGCCTATTACTACAACCAGCCGGGCGTCGGCGTTTTTCTGACCGTGCGCTACGCCGCCAAGTAAGGCCTCTGCCATGGACCCCGCGCACGATGACACTGGGCTGAATGACCGGCACCGTGCGCGCATGGCGCGCAAGAAGGCCGTGGTGGATGGCAAGATCGCCGCCGCCACGGCCGAGCGCGGCATCCTCATCGTCCTGACCGGCAACGGCAAGGGCAAAAGCTCCTCCGCCTTCGGCATGGTGGCCCGCGCACTGGGTCATGACATGCGCGTAGGCATCGTACAGTTCATCAAAGGTGCATCGCCAACGGGCGAAGAACGCTTCTTCGCCCGTCAGCCGAATGTCGACTACACCGTCGCCGGCGAAGGCTTCACCTGGAACACCCAGGATCGCGACCGCGATATCGAACGCGCCGGCGAAGGCTGGCGCAAAGCCGGGCAACTGCTGGCCGATCCAGACGTCGGCCTGATCGTGCTCGACGAGTTGTGTATCGTGCTCAAGCATCGCTATCTCGAACTCGACCCGGTGCTGGCCGCCCTGCGGGCGCGCCCACCCATGCAGCACGTTGTCATCACCGGCCGCGGAGCGCCATCGGGCCTGATCGACATGGCCGACACCGTCAGCGAGATCGCTGACGTCAAACACGCCTTTCGCGCCGGACTGCGCGCGCAGAAGGGCACCGAATGGTAGGCATCGAACGCCTGCTGGCCCTGTGCGGCGGCCTGCTGCTCGATCGCCTGCTCGGTGAAGCCCGCGCCTGGCACCCGTTGGTCGGCTTCGGGCTGGCGGCCCGCTGGACCGAACGCCATCTCAACGACGGCCCGCCCTGGCAACGCCGCCTGATGGGCGTAACGGGCGTCATCACACTGCTCGTCAGCCCGGTGGCGCTCACCTTGGCCCTGCGTCATTTCCTGCCCGCCGTACTGGTCGATGCCGCAGCACTTTATCTGGCGGTGGGCTGGCGCAGCCTCGACGAACACGCCGGCGCCGTCAGCGCCGCGCTCGACCGCGCCGATCTGCCCACCGCGCGTGCCGCCGCCAGCCGCATGGTCAGTCGCGACACGGGCGACCTGGACGAAGAGGGCATCGCGCGCGCCACCATCGAATCGGTACTCGAGAACGGCAACGACGCTATCTTCGGCGCCCTGTTCTGGACGCTGCTGGCGGGGGCGCCCGGCGTCGTCCTCTACCGGCTCGCCAATACGCTGGATGCCATGTGGGGTTACCGCACACCGCGCCTGCTGCATTTCGGTTGGTGCGCGGCGCGCCTGGACGACCTCCTCAACTATGTCCCGGCGCGCCTGACGGCTCTGGCTTACGCGCTGCTCGGCCAGATGCGCACCGCCTTGCGTTGCTGGCGCCGCCAGGCCCCGGCATGGGACAGCCCCAATGCCGGCCCGGTGATGGCCGCCGGCGCCGGTGCGCTGGGGCTCTGCCTGGGAGGCGCGGCCTCCTATGGCGGCCACCTTGAACAGCGCCCGCCCCTGGGCGAAGGCCGTCCTCCGCGCCCGGCGGATATCACCCGCGCCTGCGCGCTGGTACGTCGCGGCGTCATGCTGTGGCTATGCCTGTTTGCCGTCTGGACGGCATGGGAGCTCATCAACCATGCATCGTGAATTTTCCAATGGCCCTCATGGCGGACGCCTGCGGGCCGCCGCCGCGCGCTATGGCATCGCCGTCAGCGAGTGGATCGATCTATCCACCGGCATCGCGCCCTTCGCCTGGCAGGTGCCGGCGCTGCCGGCCGACTGCTGGCGCCGTCTGCCCGAAGAAGGGCCCCACGGGGACGGCCTGGAAGAGATCGCCCGCGCGCATTACGGTGCCCCCCATGTGCTGCCGGTCGCCGGCAGCCAGGCCGCCATCCTGACATTGCCCCGCCTGCGCGAAGCCAGCCGCGTCATTGTGGCGCAGGGCAGTTACGCCGAGCATGCCTATGCCTGGGCAATGGCGGGACACAGCGTGCGGGCCCATCCGATCGCCCGCTTCGGCGACGTGCTCGACGATGCCGACGTCATGATCGTAGTGCGCCCCGACAATCCGACGGGGCAATGCCTGCCCACCACCACTTTGCTGGCCTGGCATGCACGCCTGGCTTCGCGCGGCGGCTGGCTCATCGTGGACGAAGCCTTCATCGACGCCGACGACGCGCATAGTCTGGCCCCCTATTGCGAACGCCCAGGACTGATCGTGCTGCGATCACTGGGCAAGTTCTTTGGATTGGCGGGCGCGCGCGTCGGCTTCGTCTGCGCCACCGGCCTGCTGCTGGCGCGCCTGGCCTCGCTGGTCGGGCCGTGGACAGTCAGCAGCCCGTCGCGCCTGATTGCCCGTGAGGCCCTGGCCGACACGGCATGGCAGCAGGAACAGCGCGAACGCCTGGCGCTGGCCTCGTCCTACCTCGCGCAGGTCCTGACCGAACACGGTCTGGCGCCGGATGGTGGCACGTCCCTGTTCCAGTGGGTGCGCACAGCACATGCCGCCTGCATTGCCGACGCGTTGGCACGCCAGGGCGTGCTGGTGCGCCACTTCGGCGAGCCGGCCGCCCTGCGTTTCGGTTTGCCGGGCAGCCTGACGGATTGGTCGCGTCTGCGCACCGTCCTGGCCAGCGCACAGGAGGCATGCCAATGGGCACGCTGATGGTCCAGGGCACCACCTCGGACGCCGGCAAGAGCACGCTGGTAGCGGCGCTGTGCCGCTGGCTGGTGCGGCGCGGCGCACGGGTGGCGCCGTTCAAACCGCAGAACATGGCGCTCAACAGCGCGGTGACCGCCGACGGCGGCGAGATCGGTCGCGCCCAGGCCTTGCAGGCGGCGGCCTGCCGCCTCGCGCCGCACACCGACATGAACCCGATCCTGCTCAAGCCGAACACCGACATCGGTGCGCAGGTCATCGTGCAGGGTCATGCCGTGGGCAACTACGATGCCCGCGATTACCACGACTACAAGCCACGCGCGATGGCCGCCGTGATGGCGTCGTACAGCCGCCTGCGCGCCGATCATGAACACGTCATCGTCGAGGGGGCGGGCTCGCCCGCTGAGATCAACCTGCGCGATCGCGACATTGCCAACATGGGCTTTGCCGAAGCCGCCGACTGCCCGGTGATCATCGTGGCCGACATCGACCGTGGCGGCGTGCTGGCGCACCTGGCCGGTACGCTGGCGCTGTTGTCGCCCAGCGAGCAGGCACGCGTGAAAGGGTTCGTGATCAACCGTTTCCGTGGCGACCTGTCGCTCCTTCAGCCGGGGCTGGACTGGCTCATCGCGCACACCGGCAAGCCGGTATGGGGGGTACTGCCGTACCTGATGGGCCTGCATCTGGATGCCGAAGATGCGCTCGCCCGCGCCACGGAGACACGCGAGGCCACACCACTGCGCGTGGTGGTGCCGGTGACGCCGCGCATCAGCAACCACACCGACTTCGACGCCCTGCGCGCGCATCCGCGCGTGGATCTCCGCTTCATCGGACCGGGCCAGCCCATCCCCGCCGCCGACCTCATCGTGCTGCCCGGCTCCAAGGCTGTGGCGGCGGACCTGACCTTTCTGCGCAGCCATGGCTGGCCTGCGGCGATCGCCCGGCACCTGCGCTATGGCGGCAAGCTGCTGGGCATCTGCGGCGGCTTCCAGATGCTGGGCCAATGCATCGACGACCCGCTCGGTCTGGAGGGCGCGGCGGGCACGGTAGCGGGTTTGGGTTACCTCGATCTGAGCACTCGCCTGGCCGCCCACAAGACATTGGGCAACGTGCGTGGCACGCTGGCCGCATCGGGCACCGTGGTACACGGTTACGAGATCCATGCCGGCGTCAGCACCGGCGCCGCCCTGGCGCGTCCTGCCCTGTGGCTGGACGCGCGGCCCGATGGAGCGCTCAGCGAAGACGGCCAGATCATGGGCACCTATTTGCACGGACTCTTCGACACGCCCGCCGCATGCGATGCGCTGCTCGACTGGGCCGGCCTGGCCGATGCGCAATCGCCCGACCTGGCCGCGCTGCGTGAAGCCAGCCTTGAACGCCTGGCCGATATGATCGACACCCATATGGATACTCACGCTTTGCTCACACTGCTCGAAGAGGGGACCGCATGACGCTGGCGGCCCAACCCCTGGCGCGCGCTTCGGCCTTGGCCGCGCTATGCGTGCCGGCTGCCTTGCTGGTGGCGTTGATGGCCGGCTCCAGCGGCTGGGGCTGGCCGCAGGGCGACATCCTGTGGCTGCTGCGGCTGCCGCGCACGCTGGCGGCTTTCGGCGTCGGCGCCGCGCTGGCGCTCGGCGGGGCCGTGATCCAGTTGGTCACACGTAATCCGTTGGGCGAACCGCACGTGCTGGGCATCACCGGCGGCGCCTCGGTCGGCGCGCTGGCGGCCCTCATGCTGCTGCCAGCGGGCGCCCTGCTGGCGGGCGAAGCCGGCGCCGTCATCGGCGCGGTGCTGACCATGGCCTTGGTGTTTTCGCTATCGTGGCGCACGCTCGGACGCGGCCTCGCACCGACCAGCCAGCCCGGCACCGTGGTGGTGTTGCTGGTCGGCATGATGGTGTCGGCCGCCAGCAGTGCGCTGGTGGCGATCATGCTGGCACTGGCCAGCGAGCAACAATTGCGCGGCCTGCTGTTCTGGTTGCTCGGCGATCTGAATGGCGTATCGCTGTGGTGGCCGGTATGGATCGCCGCCGCGCTGGCCCTGGCGCTGGTGCTACCACGCGCCCATGAACTGGATTGGCTGGCACGCGGCGACGCCTGGGCCTGGACGCTCGGCGTCCCCGTCGCACGCCGGCGGCGGCAAGCCTTGTTCGCGGCCGGCCTGGCGATCGGCCTGGCGGTCGCCACGGCGGGCGCCATCGGTTTCGTGGGTCTGGTGGCGCCGCATATCGTGCGTCTCTGCGGCCTGCGCTCGGCGCGCTGGCTGCTGCCCTTCGCAGCCCTTTTCGGCGGGGCCTTCCTGGTCCTGGCCGATACGCTGGCCCGCACCATCGTGGCACCGGCGCAGTTGCCCATCGGCGTCGTCTCGGCCTCAGTCGGCGTGCCCTTGTTCCTGTGGCTGCTGCTGCATCAGCGGGGTGTGCGATGAACCCGGCCACGCTGTTCGCGCATGCCACACCCACCGCCTGCACGCTGACCGATCTGGCCGTGCGAGCCGGTGCCAGCGCGCAGGGCCGCCTGCTGTGCGCGCACCTGGACATACAGTGCGCGCCGGGACAACGCTGGGTCGTGTTGGGGCCCAATGGTGCCGGCAAATCGAGCCTGATCGCCACCTTGGCAGGCCTTGCGCCGCCCGCAGCCGGCAGCGTGTCGCTCGGCGACGGCCCCCTGACCCAGGTCGCCGCGACCGCCCTGGCGCGCCGCCGCGCCTGGTGTCCGCAGTTCTGGCTCGACCCCTTTCCCGCCGCCGCCTGGGAAACCGTGGCCTGCGCGCTCGAAGCCACGCAACCCGATCTGAGCGCAGCCGAGGTCGAAGCGCGCGCGCGCCATTGGCTGGACTGGCTGGAGATCGGCGAACTGGCCGACCGTGATGTGCGCCAACTCTCCGGCGGCGAACGCCAGCGCGTGGCGCTGGCCACGGCTTTCGCCCAGGAGGCGCCGGTCCTCTTGCTAGACGAGCCCACCGCCCATCTCGATTGGTCACACCAATCCCTGTTGCGGCGACGCCTCATCGAATGGTCTGCTGCCGGCGGCCTCGTCATTACGGCGGTGCACGATCTGAACCTGGCCTGGTCATTGGCGACCCACGCGCTGTTGCTCGATGGTCGCGGCCACGCGTGCTGGGGGCCGCGCGACGAAGTGCTGACGCAGGCGCGGCTCGAATCGGCCTATGGCATCGTCATGCATGTGCGTGACGAGGATGGCGCGCGCTGGTTCCGGGTCGCGCTCGACGACAAGGGAGTGGAATGATGCGAATCGGCGTTCATGCGATGTGCATGGCCTGCATGGCGATGGTGTTGATGCAACCCGCGGCGGGGGCCAGTTACCGTGACGATGCCGGTCACACCGTGACCTTGGCGGCCCCCGCGCGGCGGATCGTCACCCTGGCACCGAGCCTGACCGAGATCGTCTATGCGGTGGGAGGCGGCGCACGCATCGTCGGCACCGTCAGCTTCAGCGATTTTCCGGCCGCCGCACGCACGCTGCCCCGCGTCGGGGACAACAAGCGGCTCGATCTCGAACGCATCGCCCAGCTCAAACCCGATCTGATCCTCGCCTGGTATCACGGCAGTTCACAAAAGGAACTGGAGCGCCTCGGCGCCCTCGGCATCCCCCTGTTCTACGTTGAACCACAGACGCTCGAACAGGTGCCGACCGCCATGGAGCGCATCGGCACCCTGCTCGGCACCGCCGACGCCGCGCGTCATGCCGCCGACACCTTTCGCCAGGGTCTGGCCGATCTGCGCGGCCGCTATGCACAGGCCACACCCGTGCGCGTGTTCTACCAGGTGTGGCCACAACCGCTCATGACCGTGAATGGCAAGCAGATCATCTCCAACGTCATCGAGCTGTGCGGGGGTCGCAACATCTACGCCGACCAGCCGCTGACCGTGCCGCAACTGTCCACCGAGAGCGTCGTGGCCGCCGATCCGGATGTCATCATCGCCGCCCGTGTCGATCACGACAGCACATCGGGCGCCAAGGATGGCCGCCAAGATGCAGCGCTCGCCACGTGGCCCCGTTTTGCGTCGATGCGCGCGGTGCGCGGCGGGCAGATCTGGACCGTGCCGGGCGACGCCATCAGCCGTGCCGGCCCGCGCCTGCTGGATGGCGCGACTGCCATCTGCGCCGCCATCGACGCGGCCCGCAAAGCGACTGCCAAATGAGCCGCCACCTGATCCTCGGCGGTGCCCGCTCGGGTAAGAGCAGCTTCGCCCAGGCGCGTGCCGCCGAAGGAGGCGGCGCCGTCCACGTCATTGTCACGGCCGAGGCATGGGACGACGAGATGCGCCAGCGCATCGCGCTGCACCAGCAGGCACGGCCACCACATTGGCATACGCGCGAAGCGCCGCACGATCTGCCCGCCGCCGTGCGCGAAGCCAGCGCGCCCGGCAGGCGCGTGCTGGTGGACTGCGTGACGCTGTGGTTATCCAATGTGCTGTGCACCACGCCCGACGCCCTCGATGACGCCTGCGATGCGCTGGTGGCCGCCGTCGCGCACGCCAGCGGCGAGCTGTTCATCGTTTCCAACGAAACCGGCTGGGGCATCGTGCCCGACAATGCACTGGCGCGCCGCTTCCGTGACGACGCCGGTCGTCTCAATCAACGCCTGGCGCAAGCCTGCGATACGGTCACGCTGATCGTCGCCGGCCTGCCGCTGCCTTTGAAAACCGCTCACTGACCGATCATGAAGTACCACATCTCCGCGCTCGACACCGCCTGGGCTCCGACCTTGCAGGCCCGCCTGGACAGCCGCACCAAACCGCTGGGCAGCCTGGGCCGGCTGGAGGCGCTGGCCGTGCGCATCGGCTGCATTCAGCAGACCACGGCGCCCCGCGTGCAGACGCCGCGCATCGCCGTGTTTGCCGGCGATCATGGGGCCGCGCACGCGGGCGTGTCGGCCTATCCGCAAGCCGTTACCGGGCAGATGGTGCACAACTTCCTGGTCGGCGGCGCCGCCATCAACGTGCTGGCACGCACGCACGGACTGGCTTTGTCGATCATCGACGCCGGCGTGGCGAGCGACTATCCGCGCACGCAGCCGGACGGCATCGAGTATGTGGACGCCCGCATCGCCCCCGGCACCGCCAACTACATCGACGGACCGGCGATGAGCCCGGCCCAGTGCGACGAGGCCATCACGCACGGCATGGCACTGGCGCATGGCTGGGCGGCGGCAGGAACGGATGCCATCGGCTTCGGCGAAATGGGCATCGGCAACACGGCGTCCGCCAGCCTCATCACCAAGCTGCTGTGCGCTACCGGCCTCGATGAAGTCGTCGGCCGCGGCACCGGCCTGGACGATGCCGGGCTGGCCCGCAAGCGCGCGTTGCTGGCCCAAGCGCTGGCGCGCATCGACGGCGGCCTGTTGTCGCCGGAAGCCGTCCTCACCGAGTTCGGCGGTTTCGAGATCGCCATGATGACGGGCGCGTTCATCGGCGCCGCGCAAGCCGGGCTGCCCATCGTGGTGGACGGCTTCATCGTCACCAGCGCCTTGCTGGTGGCGGCGGCCCTGTCCCCCGCCGTGCGCGACTACTGCGTGTTCGCGCATTGCTCGGACGAGCCGGGTCACGCCCTGCAACTGGCGCATCTGGGGCAGCAACCCCTGCTGCAACTGGGCATGCGTCTGGGCGAAGGCACCGGCGCGGCGCTGGCAATGCCGCTGTTGCGCTCGGCCGTGGCCTTGCTCAACGACATGGCCGGTTTCGATGACGCCGGCGTGTCGCGCGCCGACTGATCCCGCCACGCCACCCTCATGCGAGAACTGCGCCGCGCCTTCATGGCCCTTGGGTATTTCACCCGCCTGCCGATTCCCCGCTGGGTCGGTTGGGCGCCCGACGAACTGAATCGCGCCGCCCGCTACTTTCCGCTCGCCGGCCTGGTAGTCGGTGCGCTCTGCGCGGCCGTGCTGGCACTCGCTGCGCAGGTGTTGCCATGGTCTCTGGCGGTCTGTTTAAGCATGGCCACCAGCTTGCTGATCACCGGCGGCTTCCATGAAGACGGTCTGGCCGACGCGGTCGACGGCTTTGGCGGCGGCTGGCAGCGCGAGGATGTGCTGCGCATCATGAAGGACTCGCGCATCGGCAGCTTCGGCGCCATGGCGCTGGTCATGGCCCTGCTCATCAAGTTCTGCGCCCTCGACACACTCGGCCAGGCGGGGCCGACGTCAGGCTGCCTGGCCTTGCTCGCCGTGCATCCGCTGTCGCGCGCGGCAGCCCTGCTCATCATGGTGCGCCTGCCCTATGTGCGCGACGAGGACAGCCGCGCCAAGCCCGTTGCCGAGGGCATCGGCCGTGCGGAAGTCCTCATCGGGCTGGCCATGGGCCTGGCTCCGGCCCTCGCCCTGGCGGCTCTGGGGCCGTTCACGCCGCGCCTGTGGCTGGCTGCCGTCCTGGCCTGTGCCGTGGTGGCGCCGCTGTGCGCGGCGTACTTCAAGCGTCGCCTGGGCGGCTACACCGGCGATTGCCTGGGGCTTGCCCAACAGGCTTGCGAACTGGCGGCACTGCTCGCCCTATGCGTACGCTGGGCCTGACATGGCACGCACCCTGTTCCTGATCCGCCATGGCGCCCCCGAGGTGGCCGCCGGCATCTGTTATGGCTCGACGGATATCGGCCTGCGCGAAGCGGCGGCGGACACCGCAACCCGCCTGCGCGCTGCCTTGCCGATGCAGTTCGATCTTTTCAGCAGCCCCTTGCAACGCTGCCGCCTGCTGGCCGAAGCGCTGGGCTCGCCGATCTGCGACGCGCGCCTGGCCGAAATGCACTTCGGCGCCTGGGAAGGCCTCGCTTTTGATGCCATTCCGCGCGGCGATATCGACGCCTGGGCGACCACACCACTCGATTTCCGCCCGCCCGGCGGGGAAACGGCACGCGAAATGGCCGTACGGGCGCAGGCGGCGCTCGGCGATGTCCTCGCCCGCAGCACCGGCGACATCGTCCTGGTCACCCATGGCGGCCCCCTGCGCGCCATGGTGGCGCGGCTGACCGGCGAGGCGCCGGATGCGGCAACGGCCAGCGCCGGCCCCTGGCTCGCCCGCAGCTTCCGCCATGGCAGCCTGAGCATGGCGCGGCTGCACACCGACGGCCACGCCACGCTGCGCATGGACGTGATGGCGGCGAGCGCTGGCCGGACGCGCTAGAATCGGCGGCTTATTTCACTCTGTCGCTGCCGCATGCCGACCTCGGCCCTGACCACGGCCCCCTTTTCGCCTTTGCCGGATGCGATTCCGACTGCCGCGCTGCGCCGCGCGCTCATCATCAAGCTGCGCCACCACGGCGACGTGCTGCTGGCCTCGCCGGTCCCCTCGGTCCTCAAGCGCTATGCCCCGGACTGCGACATCGATGCGCTGGTATTCGCCGATACGGCGGCGATGCTGTCGGAACACCCGGCCGTGGATCAGCTTCACACCATCGATCGGCAATGGAAGAAACTCGGCCCCCTGGGCCAGGCGCGCGCCGAATGGCGTTTGTTCCAGACCCTGCGCAGCCGTCGCTATGATCTCGTCATCCACCTGACCGACCATCCGCGCGGTGCCTGGCTGGCACGCTTTCTGGGCGCGCGCTGGTCGGTGGCGCCGCAACGGACGAAGGGTGCCAAGTGGTGGAAGAAATCGTTTACTCATCTATTCAAGACCGTCGGTGGCGGCCGCCGCCACACCGTCGAAATGCACCTGGACGCCCTGCGCCGCCTTGGCATCCAGCCCTCGCCCGATGAGCGCGCGCTGACGCTGGTCGCCGGCGATGCCGCCGAGACGCGCGTGGGCCAATTGCTGGCCAGCGCCGGCGCGGCGGATGGTTACGTCCATTTTCATCCGGCCTCGCGCTGGTTCTTCAAGACCTGGCCGGTGGCGCAGAACGCCGAAGTGCTGCGCGCCCTGGTCACGGGCGGGCGCAGCGTGGTGGTCACGGCAGCGCCGGACGCGCGCGAACAGGCGCTGGTGACGGACATCCTGACCCAGGCCGGCGTGCCGGTGGTGAACCTCTGCGGTCAGTTGTCGCTGAAGGAATTGGCGGCGGTATCACGGCGCGCGGCGCTGTTCATCGGCGTCGACTCGGCGCCAATGCACATCGCGGCCGCCGTCGGCACCCCTACCGTGGCGTTGTTCGGCCCCTCCGGCGACAAGGAATGGGGACCATGGATGGTGCCCCACGAACTCGTCATGAGCACCGCCCACCCCTGCCGCCCCTGCGGCCTGGACGGCTGCGGCGGGGGCAAGGTATCGGACTGCCTGGTGACGCTGCCGGCCGAGCGCGTGCTGGCGGCTGCACAGCGGCTGCTGGGGGGCTCGGCATGAGCGAGCGCGACACGGCACGCCCCCTGCGGCTGGCGATCGTGCGCCAGCGCTACAACCCCTTCGGCGGCGCCGAGCGCTTCGTCGAGCGGGCCTTGCAGGCGCTGTCCGGCAGCGGCCTGGACGTGACCCTCATCGCCCGCAAGTGGGATGGCCCGGCGAACGATCACTTTCATCTGCGCAAGTGTCGCCCGCCGTATCTGGGCCGCCTGTCACGCGACAAGGGCTTCGCCGAGCAGGTACGCCAGATCATCCAGCGCAACGAATTCGACATCGTGCAAAGCCATGAGCGCATCGCCGGCTGCGAGGTCTTTCGCGCCGGCGACGGCGTGCATGCCACCTGGCTGGCCCAGCGTCTGCGCACACTCACGCCGTGGCAGCGCTTTTTGCAGAAGCACTCGCCCTGGCATGCATACACCCTGGCGGCCGAGGACGCCATGTTCCGCGATGTGCGCCTGCGTGCAGTGATCTGCAACTCGCATATGGTGCGCGACGACATCGCACGGCGTTATCCGGACATCAGCCACAAATTGCACGTCATCCACAACGGCGTGGATCTGGCGCGCTTCTCACCCGATCTGCGCGCCACGCATCGCGACGCCGTGCGCGCGGCGCTGGGGGTGGGCCATCGCACGCCCGTCGTTGTATATGTCGGCTCGGGCTTCGCTCGCAAGGGCGTGGCGCAGTTGATCGACGCGCTGCAAAAGCCGGCACTGGCTCAGGCCGAACTCTGGATCATCGGCAAGGATCGCGATGCCCAGGGCATGCAGGCCCGCGCCAAAGCCGGCGGCCTGTCGTTCCGCGTGCGCTTTCTGGGCCCTCAGAAAGACGTCGCGCCTTACCTGGGGGCCGCCGACGCTTTCGCCCTGCCGACCCTGTACGACCCGATGCCCAATGCCGCGCTCGAAGCGCTGGCCTGCGGCCTGCCGGTGCTGACCTCGCCCATGAGCGGCGCCGCCGAACTGATCAAACCCGGCTTTGGCGCCGTGGTCGACGCCCTCGACATCGATGGCATTGCCCGCGAACTGGCGCGCCTGCTGGCCCTGGCGGTCGATCCGGCGCAGCGCGACCTGGTCTGCGATGCGGCCCGCCACGCCATCGCCAACATGGGCAGCGAAGACATGGCCACGCGACAACTGGCCCTGTACCGATTGCTGCTGGCCGAAGCCGCCACCCGCTCCCCGTTATAATCGCCGCCGATCATGAGCGATTCCGCACCTCTACATATCCTGCACACCGAGTCGTCCTGCGGCTGGGGCGGCCAGGAAATCCGCATTCTCGAAGAATCGCGTGGCCTGCAGGCCCGCGGTCATCACGTCACCATCGTCTGCCCGAGCGAATCGAAGCTGTACCAGCGCGCCGACGAATGGGGCGTGCGCGCCGTGGCCCTGCCGATCCGCAAGAAGCGCCTGCCCAGCCTGCTGGCCATGCGCCGCTGGCTGGCCGCCCACCGCGACATCGACGTCATCAACACCCACAGTTCGACCGATTCATGGCTGGCCGCCGTGGCGGCCCGTACGCTGGCGCGCCGTCCGCCCATCGTGCGCACGCGCCATATTTCGGCGCCAGTGGCCAACAGCGGGCCCAATCGCTGGCTATATGCCAGTGCCGCGAGCTATGTGGTCACTACCGGCGAGCGCCTGCGGCAGGAACTGATCGATACGCTGGGCGTGCCGGTCGAGGCCAGCGCCTCGATTGCCACCGGTATCGACACGCAGCGCTTCGCTCCGGGCGACAGAACGGCCGCGCGCCAGGCGCTGGGGCTGGCCGACGACGCGCCGTGGATCGGCATCGTCGCCACGCTGCGTTCGTGGAAGGGGCATCGTTTCTTGCTCGACGCGTTCAAGGCCCTCAACGAGCACCAGCCGGTACGGCTGGCCATCGTCGGCGACGGCCCGCAACGCAAGGCACTGGAAGAGCGGGTCCACGAACTGGAGTTGGACGAGCGCGTGGTGTTCGCCGGCAATCAGAAGGACGTCGCACCGTGGCTGCAGGCGCTGGATGTCTTCGCGCTGCCCTCGTACGCCAACGAAGGGGTGTCGCAGGCCGTCATGCAGGCCATGGCGGTGGGGCTGCCCATCGTCACGACCGCCGTTGGCAGCATGACCGACGTCATCCACGACCGTCAGACCGGCCTCATCGTGCCGCCGCAGGATGCCTTGCGCCTGGGTGACGGGCTGCGACGCCTGCTCGCCGACCCGGCGATGGCCGCCCGCCTCGGCGCGGCGGCGCGTGAGTACGCGCTGGCGCATTGCGGCATCGAGCACATGCTCGATCGCATGGAGGGCGTCTTCCAGCACGTGGCCGGCGCACGCCGCGCTTGAGCCGCGCCAGCACCCGCCTGCTGATGGTGCCCATGCTGGCGCGCCATGCGCTGCGTGGCGCGCCCGCCGAACCACCCCGCCGTATCCTGATCGCCCATCAACTGTTGCTGGGCGACACCCTCATGCTGGCGCCCCTGCTGGCCAAATTGCGCGCGCAGTATCCGGCCGCCGAGATCGTCATGCTGTGTCCGCCGGCGATCCTGCCGCTGTTCGCAGCCCATCCGTATGGCGTCACCGCACTGCCTTATGCCGAGCGCCATAGCGCCACGCTGAAGGCGTTGTGGCCGCAACGCGGTTTCGATCTGGCCTTGATCCCGGCGGAAAACCGCATGGCCTGGCTGGCGCGCGCCCTGGGCAGCCGCCGCATTGTGGCCTTCGGCGGCGACGACAAGGGCTACAAGAATTGGCTGGTCGATCGCTGCCGTCCCTGGCCGACCACCCCCACCGCGCTGCCCGACATCTTCGCGACCCTGGTCGACGGCGCCGCCCCAGCCTCGTTCCAGCCCACCGATTGGCCTTGGGCGGCGGCCGCGCCGTTCGCGGCCCCGACCGCGCCCTATGCCGTCCTGCACGTAGGGGCCAGCAATCGCCTGCGCTACTGGGAGCCGGCGCGGTGGACGGCGCTGGCCGGCTGGCTGGCCGCGCAGGGCATCCAGCCGGTATGGAGTGCGGGGGCCAAGGAAGTGGAACAGGTGGCACTGGCCGATCCGGCCGGCACTTACGCCAGCTATGGCGGCAAGCTCGATCTGCTGCAGTTGGCGCATCTGCTGAAAGGCGCCCGCCTGCTGGTGAGCCCGGACACCGGCGTCGCCCATCTGGCGCGCCTGACCGGCACCCCGGCGCTGACCCTTTACGGCCCGGGCTCGCCGGTGCTGTTCGGGCCGGGCGATTTCTGGCGCCATGCGCCGCTGGCGGCGATCACCGTCGATATCGAATGCCGCGATCAGCGCACCCTCTTCCGCCGTGAGCTGGACTGGGTGCGCCGCTGTGGGCGGGGCTTCGGCGATGGCCCGAACCAATGCCCGCGCGCCCGCTGCATGGAAGGCCTGGCGCTCGACGCCGTCACCGCAAGCTGCCGACAACTGCTGGCCGACACGGGCGGCATCAGGGTTTCCATTTAGTCAAAAAATTTGCGTCATCCTTTTCCGATGCGCTGCGTTATTTCATTTGTAAGCAGTCGAATCGGCATTGGAGAAATACGCATATGGATACAGCAGTGATGGCCACCGCCCCTCAAGATCTGGTGGTGCTCAAGCAATTTCGAGTCATCTTCAAGTCCATCCGTAAACACTTTCATGCCGTCGAACACGCGGTAGGCGTAAGCGGAGCCCAACTGTGGGCGCTGGGCATCATCGTCGAGCAGCCGGGTTTGCGGGTGACCGAACTGGCGCGCCTGATGTCGGTGCACCAGTCGACCGCCAGCAACCTGCTCGATCAACTGGTGGAAGCCGGCCTGGTGATCCGCACGCGCGGCGTGGGCGACAATCGCACAGTGCTCCTCACCCCGACCGAGGCCGGGATCGAGCGCGTGAAGAATTCCCCGACGCCGGTGCGCGGTCTGCTGCCGGATGCGCTGGACAAGCTGCCGCCGGAAACCCTGGAATCGCTGCACCGCTGCCTGGGCGAACTGCTCGGCAAGATGGAATCGCTGGAAAAGACCGGTCCGGTGGTCAGCGGCGAGTTCGCCTGACCCGCGCCTTGCCGTCACCGCGTCGGGCGTCCGCCCGGCGCGCGCCGCGACAGGCGGCACTCATCCTTCACAGGGCCAGCGCGCCAGCGTCTCGTAATGCGGCCCGATCGAGCGTGGCCGTGAGCGCACCAGCCGCCACTCCCTGATCGGCCATTCGATCGGATCCTGCAGGCGCTCGGCCACCACCGCCGAGGCATTGCGCATCAGCGTGACATGCGGCGTGAACGCTTTGCGATCGTAGGGGATCCCGATGCCATCGAGCGTGCCACGCAAGTCGGCCGCCAGCTTCGACAGCACTTCCGGCGTGCGCGACGTCCCCGCCCACAGAATATGGTTGTTGGCCCAGTAACCGAGCGCATCGAGGCGCAAGGTGAATGCCGGCGCCTGCACACGTCCGACCGCCGAGATGATGTCGGCACAGTCCGTTTCGTTGACCTCTCCGATGAACGCCAGCGTCATGTGCAGCGTGTCGGCGCGCATGTGACGTCCACTCACGTGCATGGGTGCCGCCGTACGCAGGCGCGCCAGGACGGGCGCTGTCGGCCACAATGCCAGGAATACGCGTTGCAGGCTGGCCGCCATGATCGGACTCAGGCGCTGCGGCGCGCCAACAAGCACACCGCCTGCGTGGCGATGCCCTCGCCCCGGCCGAGATAACCGAGCTTTTCCGAAGTCTTGCCCTTGACGTTCACGCAGGCGGCGTCCAGATCGAGATCGCTCGCGATATGCGCCACCATCTGGGCCGCATGAGGCGCGATCTTCGGCGCCTGGGCGATGATGGTGGCATCAATGTTGACGACCGTCCAACCGGCTTCGCGCACGCGCTGCATGGCCTCACGCAGCAACACGCGGCTATCGGCGCCGGCAAAACGCGGATCGGTATCCGGGAAATGACGGCCGATGTCCCCCAACCCGGCGGCACCGAGAATGGCGTCGGTGATGGCGTGCAGCAGCGCGTCAGCGTCCGAATGCCCCTTCAGGCCAAGGTGATACGGGATGGTGACGCCACCGAGAATGAGCGGGCGGCCTTCGACCAGCGCATGAACGTCGAAGCCCTGGCCAATGCGAAATGGAATTGTCATGGTGCGGTATCTATCGGAATTCACTCCGCGCGCGTTGCGAGCAGGCGTTCGGCCAGCGCGAAATCGTGCGGATAGGTGACTTTGAAATTGGTCGCATCCGCCGCCACCAGGCGAGGGCGCAGCCCCATCGCTTCGATGGCGCCGGCTTCGTCGGTCACGCCGGGGCACGCGCGCAGCGCTTCGAGCAGCATGCCACAGCGGAACATCTGCGGCGTCTGTGCCTGCCACATGCCCTCGCGTGACACGGTATCGGTCACATACCCCTCTGCATCGGCGCGCTTCATGGTGTCTGCGACCGGTACGGCAAGCAGGCCACCGACGGCATCGTCGCCCAACGTGTCGATGAGCACGGTCACATGCGCACTGGACAGGCAAGCACGCGCAGCATCGTGCACCAACACCCAATCGCCGGGGGCGACTTCATCTTGCAGGGCGACCAAGGCCTGTGTGACACTCTGCGCCCGCGTGCTGCCGCCCACGTAGAGCGGCCGTACCTTGGCACCAAGCGCCGACCAGTCGTGGCGCGCCCATTCCTGATCGTCGGGGGCCAGCACGACGCACACGCTGTCGATGCGTTCGACACGGGCCAGGGTTTCGATGGCATACCACAGCAAGGGGTGGCCATGCAGGGGCCAGTACTGCTTGGGAAGCGTACCTCCCATGCGGCTGCCGCTGCCGGCGGCGGGAACGATTGCAATGTATCGCATGGGGCCGCATTCTACGCCGCACCACCGGCGGGTGGCCGTTTCCTATAATCGAAGTGTTTAAAGCTGTCGCAGGCATCGCCCATGGCATCTCTGATCATTCGTCCCGCCGCTGTTGCGGGCTTGTTCTATCCGGCCGACGCGCGCGCTTTGACTGCCCAATTGCACGAACTCCTGGCGCATGCCGAGGTGGCCAGCGGCTATCCACCCAAGGCCCTCATCGTGCCGCATGCCGGCTATGTATATTCCGGCCCGATCGCGGCGCAGGCCTATGCGCAACTGGCGCCGCTGCGTCAGACGGTGACGCGGGTCGTGCTGATCGGCCCGAGCCATCGCGTGCCGGTGCATGGTGCGGCCTTGCCCGGCTGCACGGCCTTCGACACGCCCTTGGGCCGCGTCGAACTCGACAGCGATGCGATGTTCGCGCTGGCACAACTGCCCGGCGTGGTGATCGACGATCGCGCGCACGCCGCCGAGCATTCGCTCGAAGTTCAATTGCCCTTTTTGCAGACCGTTCTCGAACGCTTTCGCATCGTGCCGGTGACGGTGGGATTTTCCGAGGCGCCGCTGATCGCCGCGATGATCGACACGCTGTGGGGCGGTCCGGAAACGCTGTTCATCATCAGTTCGGATCTGTCCCACTACAACCCCTACCGGCGGGCGCGCGAGCTCGACGCCGACACCTCGCAACGCGTCCTCAAGCTCGAACCGGTCATCGACCACGAACAAGCCTGCGGCGCCACCGCCATCAATGCACTGATGCTGACTGCCCAGCGCCATCACCTGACACCGCATCTGCTCGATCTACGCAATTCCGGCGACACGGCGGGTGACCGTTCGCGCGTGGTGGGCTATGCGTCGTTCAGTTTTTCGGAGGCCCCGCGCGTTGCCCATTGACCATGCATCTCTCGATTCTCCCGCTCTCGGCCGTGCGCTGATTGGCCATGCACGTGATGCCATCGCCCAGGCCCTGGGCCTGCCGCGCACCATGCCACCGGAATACGCCCTGCTCGATGGCCCGGGGGCGACCTTCGTAACGCTGACGCGCCATGGCGTCCTGCGCGGTTGCATCGGACAACTGCAGGCCAGCCGTACGCTGCGCGACGATGTGCGCGCCAACGCCGTGGCGGCCGCTTTGCGCGACCCGCGCTTCGCGCCGCTGACGCGCGCCGAGTGGCCCACCATCGCCGTGGAAGTGTCGGTCCTCGGGCCGATCCGCTACACGCCCTGCCCGGACGAAGCGCGCGCGCTGACCCTGATCGAACCGGGCGCCGATGGTGTCGTGCTGTCCGGCAACGGCCGTGGCGCCACTTTCCTGCCGCAGGTGTGGCGCCAGTTGCCGACGGCACGCGAATTCCTTGCGCACCTGCTGCGCAAGGCGGGGCTGTCACAATGGCCGGCGGACATGCAGGTAGGCCTCTACCGTGTGCATGAATTCCATGAACCGCAGGCCTCGGAAGCCTGAACGGGGGACGCGGCCATGAATCACCCCGGCCGCTGGTGGCATGCACTGACAGATGGACGCATCCAGTGCGACTTGTGTCCGCGTGAATGCAAACTGCATGAAGGCCAGCGCGCTGCTTGTTTCGTACGACAGCGTGAGGGTGATGCCATTGTCCTGACCACCTGGGGCCGCAGTTCGGGCTTCTGCATCGACCCGATCGAGAAAAAGCCGCTCAATCATTTCCTGCCCGGCAGCAGTGTGCTGTCCTTCGGCACGGCGGGCTGCAACCTGGCCTGCAAGTTCTGCCAGAACTGGGATATCTCCAAGTCGCGCGACGTTGATCGCCTGATGGATGCGGCCACGCCAACAGCACTGGCCGATGCCGCCAAAGCCGTTGGCGCGGCGAGCGTGGCCTTCACCTACAACGATCCGGTGATCTTTGCCGAGTATGCACTGGACATTGCCGCTGAATGCCGTGCGCGCGGCATCAAAACAGTGGCCGTCACCGCCGGCTACATCGGCAAGACCGCACGGTCGGAGTTCTTTGCCGGCATGGATGCGGCCAACATCGACCTCAAAGGCTTCACCGAAGATTTCTATGTTCGCCTGACCGGTGCCCACCTGGCCCCGGTGCTCGACACCCTCGCCTTCGTCCATCATGAAACGACGACCTGGCTGGAGATCACCACACTGCTGATTCCACAGGCCAACGATACCGACGCCGAGATCACCGAACTGGCCCGCTGGGTGGCACGCGAACTGTCGCCGGAGGTGCCGCTGCATTTCACGGCCTTCCATCCGGATTTCAAACTCACCGATCGCTCCGCCACGCCGCACGCCACGCTGACACGGGCACGCCGCATCGCCCGGGCCGAGGGGCTCAGGCATGTCTATGTGGGCAACGTGCGCGACCGTGAGGGCGCCACCACCTATTGCGCGCAATGCGGCACCGCCCTCATCGAGCGCGATGCGTATGCCATCGCCGGCTACCATCTGCGCGCGGACGGCGGCTGCCCCACCTGCGGCACGCGGCTGGCCGGCCACTTTTCCGCCCAGCCGGGGCGCTTCGGCAACCGCCGCATTCCGATCCGCTTGGCTTGCACAGCGTGACAGGCGCCACGCCGGTGCCGGGCGCTGCGCTTATACTCTGCGGATTGCGCGCGTTTTTTTACATTTGACATGCCCCTGGCCTTACGCCACACCGATATCCGCATCCAGACCGAGCGTGTCTGGCTGGATGCATTGCAGTCGCATGCGCCCGACGTGCGCGGCCTGATCGTCATCGCCGCCCCCACCATCGGCCGCCTGCGCGAATCGCGCGAAAACTACGTCGCCGCCCACATGCGGCAGGCACACTACGGCACGCTGATCATCTCGATGCTCACGCCCTATGAAGAACATCGCGACCCCGACGTGAAGTTCGACATCGCCCTGCTGCACCGCCGCCTGGAAGCCATCTTCGAATGGGTCGACCAGCAGCCGCAATGGTCGGGCCGCCCCCTTGGCCTGATGGTGACGGGCACGGTGGCCTCGGCGGCAGTACGCCTGCTGGCACGTGAGCCACAGCGCGCGGCGGCCCTGGTGGCACGCTCGGCGCGCGCCGATCTGGCGGGCGCCGAACCCCTGCGCCGCCTGCGTGTTCCGACGCTCATGCTGGTGCCCGGCACCGAGCAGGATCTGCGCAACAACTGCGAACAGGCCTTCGCCCTGCTGGGCACCGAAAAATCCTGGGCCGAATTCGATGGCGCCAGTGCCGGCTTCATCGAGCCGGGCGTGCTCGACGCCGCCTCGACCGCCGCGCGTGAATGGTTCATCACGCACCTGCCGCCACCGCTACCGGAAGCCCCTCCCGAAGCGCCAAGCGAGCAGTGAGCGTGGCGCCGATCTTCGACCAGGCGGTGGACGCCGTCGTGGACACGGCCTTCGACGGCCCGGCAGGTCATTGGGGGGGCAACACGCCCACCTATCGCAGTGTGCAGGCCGCGCTCGACGCCGCGCCGGCGGTGGGGGCGTACCGCATCGGCATCCGGCGCGGCATCTACACCGAGAAACTGCTGATCGAGCGGCCGGACGTGACGCTCATCGGAGAAGACCGCGACACGACCGTGCTGCGCTTCGGCGCCGCGTCGGGACACCTGGGGCCGGGCGGCCGGCGCTGGACCACCTGGGGTTGCGCCACTGTGATCGTGCGCGCGCGCAATTTCTCGGCGCGCCGGCTGAGCATCGAAAACTCATTCGATTACCCCGCCAATCAGGTCAAGGACGTGTCCGACCCCTCGCGTCTGGCAGACCCGCAGGCCGTCGCCCTGATGATCGACACCGGTGCCGACCGCACGCTGCTGCGTCAGGTCAGCCTGCGCGGCTACCAGGACACGCTGTTCGTCAATGCGGGTCGCAGTTGTTTCGACCAGGTGGAAATCAGCGGTCACATCGATTTCATTTTCGGCGCCGGCACGGCGATGTTCCGCCAGTGCGACATCGTCTGCCGCGCCCGTCCTGACTGCATGCCGATGGGCTGGATCACGGCGCCGAGTACCGACACAGGGCAGGCTCACGGCCTGCTGTTCGTGCAATGCCGCCTGTTGCGCGAGGCGACGGTGCCGGACGGCGCCTTCGCCCTGGGACGTCCATGGCATCCGACCACCCAGTTCGCCGACGGCCGCTATGCCGACCCGCACGCCATCGGGCAGGCGATATTCGTGGATTGCTGGATGGACGCGCATATCGCCGCCCAGGGCTGGGACCGCATGCATGGCACAGCGCCCGATGGCGGCCGGATGTACTTCCAGCCCGAGGACGCGCGCTTTTTTGAGTACCACAGCGCGGGCCCGGGCGCGCGGCAGCATGCGCGACGGCGCCAATCGGGCCCCACTGAACAGGCGGTGCGTGACCCGGCATCCATCCTGGGCGACTGGCGGCCACTTCGCCCGCGCTAGCGCGGGGTCAGCTCAATGACCAGAGCCACAGGCCGGCCACGGCCAGCAACATGACCACGGCCAACCAGCCGTAGGCGTGTGGGATGGCTTCGTCGGGCGCGCCGCGCTTGGCACCGGAGAGCATCGCTGCGGCAAGATTCTCGCGATGGGCGAAGCTGCCGACGACGACTCCGAGCAAGTGCAGACCCACGACGGCCAGGAAGACCCAGGCCAGCGTGATGTGCGTGCGCGCCACCCAATCACCCGCCCATTCATTGAACGTGATCCATCCGAACACCGGCGTCGCCAGCCCGAGCAGGATCATCACCACGATGGCGACGGCACCGGCCGGGTTATGCCCCGTGAAGTGCTGTGCCGGCCTGCGCCACAAGGCGCGCACATAAGCATGGGCAGCCGACGGCCCACGCACGAAGGCACCGAAGCGGGCGTGGCGCGAGCCCAGAAATCCCCACAGCACGCGGAACACCATCAAGGCGAACACGGTGTAGCCACAGGTGGCGTGGATCATGATGTAGCGCTCGCTGCCGGAGGTGATCCAGGCGACCGCAAAACAGAGGGCGAGCAGCCAATGGAAGGCGCGCGTGGGCCAGTCCCACACCAGGACTTTGTCATTCATCGGAAAACACCGTCGAAAAGCCAAGCGCCCGGTTGGGCGCTTCAACAATACGCCTTACTTGGCGCTCAGCAGGTAGACCAGGAAATCGCCTTTTTCCTGCGTCGTGCACTCGCGGCCGAGTACTTCACCGCACATGCGCTTGTAGAGGCGCTCGACCTTTTCAGGATCGGTAAAGCGGTCGGCATTGGCCGACGGGGCGATCGGCTTGATCGCGCGGCCCGAAGAAGCATGCTTGCCCGTCTGCGTAGGGTCGGCCGTGTGGCAGCTCGCACACGCCCATTCCTTGCCATGTTTGGCGTTATAGAAAACCTTGCCGCGTTCGGCCGAAAAACCGGCAAAAGCGGGGTTTTCTTTCTTGGCCTGCGCTTCGAGCGCCGACTGGATCTGCGCGGGCGTCTCAGCCAGCGCAACGCCGCAGGCGCCGGCCAGGGACAAGGCAATCAACAGCTTCTTCATGGCTTTCTCTCTTCTCTGATGGCTATGAATTCGGCAGGCAGCTTGCCGCCTGCCTCCGGGTAAACAGTCGGGTGGCGTGTCTATTCCGCCCCGCGTGGCATGACAGCCGCATCGCTGGCGGCATGCATGCGCTTGAGTACGACACGGCACAGGGGCGTGCACACCACCGTGGTGACCACCGCTACGGCCACGAACAAGGCGTACTGCGTGGCCGTAAAGATGCCTGCCTGAAGACCGATGCCGAGAATGACAAGTTCCATCAGGCCGCGCGCGTTGAGCAGTAGCCCGAGCAGGCGCGCTTCGTCGGGTGCCCAGCCGCGTCGCCGTGCCGCCCAGTACAACGGCAGGATCTTGCTGCCCATGGACAGCGCCAGGAACACCACGCCCCAGCCCCAATCGCCGGCCGTCAGCGTGCCGCCGGACAGAATGCTCATGCCGGCCACGACGAAATACAGCGGACAGAAGAAGCGTTCCGTCACCCAGCCCATGTCGCGCCGCCAATGACGCACCACACTGGCTTCACCACCGAAGACGGTGCCGACGATGAAAGCGCCGAACACCACGTGCAGCCCGGCCATGTGCGTCAGCCCACAGGCCGCCAGCAGCAGCACGATGACCACCGCCGTGGTGGCTGGCGTCGTGCCCAGCCAGGGCCGCAGCATCCGGCGGATACCGGCCAGCACCGCGAAGAGCATCAGGATCAGTGCCAGGCGGCCCAGTGCGAACGCCCACGGCTCACCCTGCGTATGGATCGCCAACGACACGCCCACCAGCAGCCAGCCGGCCACATCGGTGAGGCAGGCGACGCGGAACGACAAGGCCCCCACCCGCGTGTCGGCCAGACGCAGCTCGGCCAGAATGCGCGCCAGAACGGGCACGGCGCTGATGGCGGCGGCCGTGGCCACCAGCAGCACGAAGGCGCCAGGGGCCGCCAGGGTATGTGCCCTGGCATAGGCGATGGCCCACGCTCCGCCACACACGAAGGCCGGCAAGACGTTGCAGGCGGTAAAGAACAGATCGGTGCGCCATTGCCGCTGCGCGCCCAGGGTATCGGGTTCGTGCAGCAAGGCCCCCAGTACCAGGAAGATCAGGCCGAAACTGCCGAGCACCGAGAGTTGCCCGGCCAGGCCACGGGCGACGTCGCCGGCACCGGCCATCAGCACCAGGCCAATGAGCAGGCCGGCGAGAATTTCACCGATGACGTGCGGCTGGCCCAGCGCATTGGCAACCATGCGCATGGCGAAAGAGATGGCCAGCACGCCGCCCACAATGATTTCGAGCGGCAGCGAAAGGGAACCGAGTGTCATGGGTCACAGCATGCATGCGGATGTCGTGGCCGATTATGACGACAAAAACCTGCCTCGACATGCGACCTATCTGACACCTCAAAAGGCAAGGTCTTACAACTGGAAACAAGGCGGTTACACCTTGACCGGGCATGTCGCGCTACCGTGCCGATACACAACGTGCATCGTTGCCTGTCCAGCGAGTCCGGAGACTGTAGATGAAAAAAAACGCTGTACTGCTCGCCTTTGCGTCGATTCTTGCCACCACCGCCACCGACTGGGCCATTGCCGCAGCCGCCGAATCCGCCGTGCGTGACGTCCGTGAAGGCCGTGACAGCGAGCCGTCCGAATGGCTCGAGGGTGAAATCCGCCAGATCGATCGCGAAGCCCAACGGCTGGTGATGCGCGACGCCGAAGGCACGCTCAACACCCTGCGCATCGCCGATGTGGCACTGATCGGCCCACTCCACGCCGGCCAACAGGTGCGTTACCGCATCGAGGCGGGTGCTTCACGCTGGATCACCGCCATCGAGCAGGTATAGAGCAGTATTTTCTGGCGGGCGACGCCACGCGCCGCCCGTCGATGCGGGCATAATCGGCACACTTTCCCCCGCCGCCGGTACGCCATGAGGCTACGTCCGCATCCACGCTGTCACTGGATCGCCTGGTTTGCGCTGCTGATCCAGCTCTGGCTACCGGTCGCCCACGCCGCCATGCCGGTACGGCCGATGCAGGCAGCCCTATGCGGTGAAGGGGCTCACCACGGCACGCCGGCCAACGCCGAAACACCCAATTGCCCGCTGTGTTCAGGCCTGGCCCATGCGCCAAGCCTGCCCACGACGCATGAGGTTTCCCAACCGCTGCCGCCGGCGTCGACGGGCGTTTTCATCGCGCGCGCAACGCCCGGCATATCGATCACGCCACGCACCGCGCTGGCGCGCGCGCCGCCGGCGCCCCCTTAGCTATCGCCAACGCAGAACGCCGGATGACAACCGGCCCCAACGGGCGCGCGCCTTGCAGCGTGACGCTGTCGTTTGACGACAAGAATGAGATCGATCATGAGAACCTTCCGCACACTGGCCGCCCTGCTGACGGCCTGCACCACCTTGGCCGTATCGGCCCATAGTTTTGCCCTCGGCGACATCCAGATCGGGCACCCCTGGGCGCGCGCCACGGCTGACGGGCAGCCCACCGGCGGCGCCTATTTCAGTCTCGACAACAAGGGCGTGCCCGATCGCCTGGTGGCCGCCAGCACACCGGCGGCCGAGTCGGCCGAGGTCCACACCATGCGCATGGAAGGCAACGTCATGCGCATGCGCAAGGTGGAAGGTGGCGTGGCGCTACCGACCGGGCAAAAGGTGGTTTTCGAGCCGGGCAGCTATCACATCATGCTGTTTGGCCTGAAAGCACCACTCAAGGCGGGAGACCATTTTCCGCTGACGCTGCGCTTCGAGAAGGCCGGTGAAGTGACCGTCACGGTCAATGTCGAGGCGGCTACGGCCGGCGACCAGCCCCACGGCACTCACCACTGACGGGGCCCGAGCGCGGAGGTCTGGTACCATCCGCGCTCGTTGCTCCACCAGCCAGTCCGCCCCATGTCCGCGCCGCTCGCCTATAGCCTGATCCTGTACTGCCGCCCCGGCTTCGAAAACGAATGCGCCGCCGAAGCGTCCGCCCTGTGCGGCCGGCGTGGCGTGTCCGGCTATGCGCGCACGACGCCCCAATCCGGCTACGTGCACTTCATCTTGCATGAGGGTGCCGCCTGGAGCGATCTGGCCGAGGCCTTGCCCTTCACGGACTGGGTGTTCCCGCGCCAGCGCGTGTTCGGCGTCGGCAGGGTCGACGACCTGCCCGAGCGCGACCGCGTCACGCCGATCGCCGATGCCGTCGGCGAGCTGGATCTGCGCGTCGGCCGCGTATGGGGCGAGACCGCCGACACCAACGACGCCAAGGAGCTGTCGGGCTTCATCCGCCGATTCGCCCCGCACCTTGAGAAAGCACTCATCAAACAAGGCAGCCTGCGCCCGAAACTGGACGCGGCACCGACGCTGCATTTGTTCTTTCATGATGCCGGCCGCGTCGATATCGGGCTGACTGCGCCCCGCGACGCGTCGCCGTGGCCGATGGGCATTGCCCGCCTGCGCATGCCGCGCGCCGCGCCGAGCCGGTCGACGCTCAAGCTGGCCGAGGCTTTGCAGGCGTTGATGACGCCCGACGAGCAGGCTGCCAGCCTGCGTGCCGGCCTGCGCGCGGTCGATTTGGGCGCAGCCCCCGGCGGCTGGACGCTTCAATTCGCCGAACGCGGCATGCACGTCACGGCGGTCGACAACGGCCCCATCGCGGATTCGGTGCTGGCCACCGGCATGGTGGAGCACGTGCGCGCCGACGGTTTCGCCTGGCGCCCGCAGCGCAAACTCGACTGGATGGTGTGTGATATGGTCGAACAGCCCTCCCGCGTGGCCGCACTGGCCGCCGACTGGGTGGCGACCGGCCGCTGCCAGCGCAGCATCTTCAATCTCAAGCTGCCGATGAAGAAGCGCTGGGACGAAATCGAGCGCTGCCGCAAGATCATCGACCACCGCATGCGCCTGCACGACGACAAGTATGTGCTGCGCATGAAGCATCTCTATCACGACCGCGAAGAGATCACCGCCTACCTGGCGCGGGCGTGATGCCGGCCGTTGGCGCCCCGCTTGTGGTGAAAACGTCGACAAACGGGGCGGTTTGGGCGCAATCTGTGACGCTTTGTCGCGATCCAGCCCGTTTGCAACGCTTTCGAACCAAACAGGCGGGTATACTCGCGGACTCGAAAGTGACCAGACCCTCGCGCGCATTGGCGCGTCATCAAGAACTATGCGTTTTGCCGATCTAGGCCTGATCCCCGAACTGCTGCGCGCAGTCGATGAATCCGGCTACACCGAACCGACCCCCATTCAGCAACAGGCCATTCCCGTGGTGCTGGCAGGACAGGACGTCATGGGGGGCGCTCAGACGGGGACCGGCAAGACCGCCAGCTTCACGCTGCCGCTGTTGCACAAGTTGTCTCGCTGGGCCAGCACGAGCACCTCTCCGGCCCGCCACCCGGTGCGCGCCCTGATCCTCACACCCACCCGCGAACTGGCGATGCAGGTGTACGAATCGGTGTGCACCTACGGCAAGTACGTGCCGCTGCGCGCCACCTGCATCTATGGCGGGGTGGACATGAACCCGCAGATCGCCGAGCTGCGGCGCGGCGTCGAGATCGTGGTCGCCACGCCCGGCCGCCTGCTCGATCACGTGCAGCAACGCACCATCGTCCTGAACCAGGTCGAAGTGCTGGTGCTGGACGAAGCCGATCGCATGCTCGACATGGGCTTCATCCCCGACATCCGCCGCATCCTCTCGCTGCTGCCGGCGCAGCGCCAGAGCCTGCTGTTCTCGGCGACCTTCTCGGAAGAAATCAAGAAGCTCGCCGACAACATGCTGCGTGCGCCGCAACTGATCGAAGTCGCCCGCCGCAATACGGTGTCGGAGACCATCAACCACTTGGTCCACCCAGTGCCCACCAGCGTCAAGCGCGAGTTGCTGGCACATCTGTTGGGCAATGACAGCCTGCACCAGGTTCTGGTGTTCGTCAGCACCAAATTCGGTTGCTCACGGCTGGCCCGCCACCTGGAACGTGAAGGCATCGCCGCCGACGCCATCCATGGCGACAAGAACCAGCAGCAGCGCACCGAAGCGCTGGAAAAATTCAAGAACGGCGAAGTCCGGGTCCTGGTTGCCACCGACGTGGCGGCGCGTGGCCTCGACATCGACGACCTGCCGTACGTGGTGAATTTCGAGTTGCCGCCCAACCCCGAAGACTACGTGCACCGTATCGGCCGCACGGGCCGGGCAGGCAAACAAGGCAACGCGATCTCGCTGGTGGCGCCGGAAGAACAACCGCGCCTGTCCGCCATCGAGAAGATGATCAAGCTGAAGATCCCGCAAGAAATCGTGGCGGGCTTCGGGGCGGACGCTTCGCCCGACACCTTGCGGCGCAACCGGCGCCCGACGCGCGAGCCGCGCGAAAACCGCGAAAGCCGCGACAGCACACCGGTCAACCGCCCGGCCGCACGCAACGTGGCGGCCGACGGTTTCGATTTCGACCGCCCGTATGCAGCCTCGGACAAAGCGCCACGCACCGTCTCCCTGGCGGCTGCAGCGGCGTCCAACTCGGTCCGCGGCGGCCGACGCAACGCGCCACTGGCTTTTCTGTTGGGCGGCACCGGCCGATAATCCGCACTACGCCCGGGCAGCGCGAGCGCTGCCCGATTGCCGTTCGGGCGCGGGCGCCACAGCCATCACGACACGCTGACGCGTGCATCGTCCGCCATGACCACATCCCGCATCATTCCGATCCGCCCGCAAGGGGTGCTCAGCCCGCCGGACGCGGCGGTCGCACCAGCCGCCCCGCCCCCGCTGTCGCTGTACGTGCACTTTCCGTGGTGCGTGCGCAAATGCCCCTACTGTGATTTCAATTCGCACGCAGTCCGCGACGGTGGCATTCCCGAAGCGGCCTATCTCGATGCCCTCGTGGCCGATCTTCAGGCAGCCTTGCCAAGCGTATGGGGGCGACGCGTTCTCAGCGTGTTTATCGGCGGCGGCACGCCAAGCCTGATTTCTGCAAGTGGCCTGGAACGCCTGTTGGACAACATCCGCCTGCTACTGCCGCTGGCGGCGGACGCCGAGATCACCCTCGAGGCCAACCCTGGCACAGTCGAGGCCGCCAAGTTCGCGGACTTCCGCGCCGCCGGGGTCACACGCGTGTCGCTAGGCATCCAGAGTTTCGACGACACCCAGCTGACTCGCCTGGGACGCATCCACGACAGCCATGAAGCACGCCAGGCCATCGAATTGGCAGCCCGCCATTTCGATACCTGGAACATCGATCTGATGTACGCACTGCCCGAGCAGACCGTGGCAGCCGCCCAGCGCGATGTCGACACGGCACTGTCGTTCGCCCCGCCACACCTGTCGTGCTACCACCTGACGCTGGAGCCCAATACGCTGTTCCATCGCGCGCCGCCGCCGGTGCCGGATGAAGACACCTCGGCCGACATGCAGGACATGATCGAGGCGCAGCTTGCACACGCCGGCTATCAGCACTACGAGACCTCGGCCTTTGCACGGCCGGGCCATCGCGCGCGCCACAACCTGAATTACTGGACCTTCGGCGACTATCTGGGCCTGGGCGCAGGTGCGCATGGCAAGCTCAGCCACCATGACGGCATCCTGCGCGAGATGCGCCACAAACATCCGAACGCTTACATGGATGCGGCCGCGCGTGGTGAGTTCGTACAGGAACGCCGCGTGGTGACGACGCGCGAATTGCCCTTTGAATTCATGATGAATGCGCTGCGACTGCTCGATGGCGTAACGCTGCCGCAATTCGAAGCCACCACCGGCCTGCCCCTGGCGATGATCGAGCCCCGCCTGATCGAGGCACGTCAGCGTGGCCTGCTCAGCCTGGATGAGGGCCGTTTGCAGCCGACCGAACTGGGGCGGCGCTTTCTGAATGACCTGATTGAGATTTTCCTCGATGACGACGCAGCCTGATCAAACCGACGACGACGTGGCCCCGCCCTTCACCACGCGTGACTATCGCGCCCAGGACGCGGAAGCCCTGCGTGCGCTGTGCCGCGAGGCCATCGTCGAAACCGGCGCCAGCGCCTACACCGAGGCGCAATTGCTGGCGTGGGCCGCCCACGCCTGCGACGATGCGCAGCAATTCGCCGAGCGGCGCGAACAGGGCTGGGTACGCATCGCCATCGACGAAAACGGCATCGTGGGATTTGGCCAGATCGATCTGCCGGGTCACATCAGCATGCTTTTCGTCGCGCCGCATGCCGGGCGTCAGGGGGTTGCCGGTGCATTGCTGGATGACCTGGTGATGCTGGCCGAGGCGATGGGCGCACGCAGCGTCACCGTTGACGCCAGCCGTATCGCCCAACCGTTTTTCCTCAAACATGGGTTCGGTGAAATCAGCACCGAAACGGTGGACATCGACGGCCAGCAACTGACGCGTTGCCGTATGGAAGCGCGTGTGGGCCGACGCTAGTCGGCGGGCCTAGGCGCCCTTGCAGCGCGCACGTGTGGCACGCGCGCCATGTCCCAGTGCGCACGCGCCCATGCCCATAGATCGCCGAGCGTTGAGCGGGCCAGATTGGCCGGCGGTTGCTGACCGAGAAAGCGCAGCGCTCCATGCAATGCCATGACGGCATCCTGCGCTGCGACGGCTGGCGCCAGGGTCTGTTTGGAGAGCTTTTCGCCCGCCGCATTCACCACCACGGGCAGATGCGCATAGTGCGGTGTAAGCACGCCGAGCTGTCTTTGCAGGTAGATCTGACGCGCCGTGGAGTCGAGCAGATCGGCGCCCCGCACGATGTGCGTCACCCCCTGTTCGGCATCGTCCACCACTACCGCCAATTGATAGGCGTACTGGGCGTCAGCCCGCAGCAGGACGAAATCGCCAACGTCTGCCCACACGTCTTCGTGGCAGCGCCCTTGGATCGCGTCATCGAACACAATCTGGCCGGGCGCCGTGCGCATACGCCAGGCCCGGGCAGTTCGCCCCGCCGCCAGTCCTTCTCTGCACGTGCCCGGATAGCGACGCGAACCATCTCGCGCCAGGCTGGAATCGACCATTTCGCGCCGTGTGCAGGCACAACCGAATGCCTTGCCTTGTGCAATCAGTTCGTCGAGTACCTGGCGATAACGCGCCAGGCGCTCGCTCTGGTAGACGATGCCGCCGTCCCATTCGAAACCGCAGGCCTCGAGTTGACGCAGGATGGTGTCGGTGGCGCCCGCCACGGTCCTCGGCGCATCGACATCCTCGATTCTCAACAGCCATCTGCCTGACTGGACGCGCGCTTCCAGGCACGAGCCCAAAGCGGCGACGAGTGAACCAAAATGCAGCGGCCCGGTGGGAGAAGGGGCAAAGCGACCTACGTACATCGGCATACGGCGGAAAGGCGAAGCCGTCATTGTGCGGCAAGGGGCGCCGTGGCGCGCAGCCGGCGTTCAGGCCGCGTCGTCCTGCCAGCGACGCTTGTCGCGCAGGGGCGGCGCACCGAACAATCGACTGTACTCACGGCTGAACTGCGATGGGCTCTCGTATCCGACACGCGCCGCCGCCGTTGCCACATCGATGTCAGCAGTAAAGATGAGGCGCCGGGCCTCTTGCAAGCGCAGGTGCTTCTGGTACTGCAATGGACTCATCGCGGTGACGGCCTTGAAATGATGGTGTAGCGAAGAAACGCTCATATGAACGTCGCGCGCGACACTTTCCATCCGCAGCGGCTGGGCGAAGTGCTCATGCAGCAACCGGATGGCCTTGGCGATCCGGTTGGCCTGGCTGTCGTGCAAGGCGATCTGACGCAGATGCGCGCCCGGCCCATGGGTCAGCAGCCGATAGACGATCTCGCGTTTGATCATCGGCGCCAGGATGGGGATATCCGCCGGAGTATCGAGCAAGCGGAGCAGGCGCAGGAGCGCATCGAGCAAGGGTGTACCGAGGCGATGCACGTACACCCCGCGCGAGGGCTCCGGAAACGGTGCAGACGGCAGATGGTCGTCGCTGATGAGCGACGCGATGAGTTCGACGTCCAGGTCGAGCCGCAAACCAAGGTAAGGAAGGCCGTCGCTGGCCACCCTGACACGCCCCACCACGGGGAGATCCACCGAGGACACCAAGTAGTGCAGCGGATCGTATTCGTAGACATCGTCGCCGACCAGCACCGACTTGGCCCCTTGCGCAATGAGGCACAGCGCCGGCGTCTGAACCGAATGATGCGGCCCGGAGGGATGCATGATGCGGTACAAGGTCAGGCCCGCCACGTCGGTCATCAGCGGCCCTTCGATCCCGGCGGTCAGGCGATCGACGAGGCTGGCGAGGCTCTGGCGGGCCGGAGCGAGGATCGACTCCTCCAGCGCGGGCTCGGCAAGCAGACCGTGGCGGGACAATGCGTCCATCATGGCATCGGGCAGGCGATTGTCTAGGATTGATTAGCTTACACGGGCACGGCTCGGCGAGACGGGCTTTGCAGGATCAGGCAAGAAATCGGCAGGATCCAGCCTGCCCAGGCTTGCGCCGACCGTACCATACTCATTGTTCGTTTACTGCGGCGGGTGCGCGTGCCGTGCACGTCCCCTTCGATATGCGCCCTGCGCGCTGACCCTGATGGAGTGGTGTATGCGTTATAGAAAATTCGGCAATACCGGTCTGTTCGTCTCCGAACTGTGCCTGGGGACGATGACCTTCGGCGGCGAAGGCGGCATGTGGGCGCAGATCGGCCAACTCGAGCAAGGCGAGGTGAACAAACTGGTGGAGCGTTCGCTCGAAGCCGGCATCAACTTCATCGACACCGCCGACATCTACTCGGAGGGGCGCTCCGAAATAATGACTGGCCAGGCATTGAAGGATCTCAATGTCCCGCGTGACAGCGTCGTCGTCGCCACCAAGGTATTCGGCGAGACAGGCTCGAAGGGGCCGAACTCCCGAGGCATGTCACGCTACCACATCATGGATGGGGTCAAGGCCAGCCTCCAGCGTCTGCAATTGGATCACCTCGACCTGTATCAGATCCACGGCTTCGACCCTGCTACCCCAATGGAAGAAGCACTGCGTGCCCTCGACAACCTGGTCCGCCAGGGGCATGTGCGTTACATCGGTGTATCAAACTGGGCGGCCTGGCAAATCATGAAGGCCCTGGGCATTTCCGAGCGCCTCGGGCTGGCACGCTTCGAATCGCTGCAGGCTTACTACACGATTGCCGGCCGCGATCTGGAACGCGAATTGGCACCGATGCTGCTCAACGAGAAGATTGGGCTGATGGTATGGAGTCCGCTGGCCGGCGGCTTGCTGAGCGGCAAATATGGCCGCGCGCAGCAAGGCGAAGCAGGCAGCCGCCGCACGACTTTCGATTTCCCGCCGGTAGACCGCGAGCGGGCCTACGACTGCATCGATGCGATGCGCATCATCGCCGATGCCAAGGGCGTGTCGGTCGCACAGATTGCACTGGCGTGGCTGTTGCACCAACCGGTCGTGAGCAGCGTGATCATTGGCGCCAAGCGCGTCGACCAACTCAATGACAATATCGCGGCCACGCAAGTCCGTCTGAGCGCCGACGAGCTCGCGCAACTGAACGAAGTGAGCGCGTTGCCAGCGGAGTATCCGGGCTGGATGCTGGAACGGTTGGGCACTTATCGACGCCAGCAACTGAAGGACGGCGAATAAGTACGAAATGCGCGGCCGCAGCGGCCGCGCATTTATCTGATTTGTAGCGCGCAGTAAGTTGAGGGCTGGTCGAGGAACACAGCCCCCGCGGGGCCGACTACCAAATGACAAAGCCCCGGCCAGCGTGTAGCTGTCGGGGCTTTGTGTGTAGGGTAGTCTGACGATGACCTACTT
>JASGFB010000016.1:0-51688 GCA_047605765.1 Rhodocyclaceae bacterium | reverse complement strand
CGCCGCGACGCTCCGGCCCAAAGGCGGGGACCGCCAGCGCTTCGCGTCCGGTGAAGCGCGCGGCGGCCACCCCGAGCAGGCGCGCCGCGGTGAACGCGCCCTGGCCGCCGCGGCCGAGCCAGACCGTATCGTGACGTATCGCGCTCATCGTGCGGTACTACGCAGATCGACCACGCGCCGTGCCTTGTGCGTGCTGCGCGGCAGGGTCTGCGCGGGCACGATGGTCACGCGGGTGGGGCGCACGCCCAGGCGCGTCTTGGCGTCGTGCAGAATGCGCTCGATCAGTGCGGCATCGCTCTGCACGCTGTCGCCCCGTTCGACCTCCAGGCTGTAGCGCGTCAGGTGCTTGTCTTCGCTGAGGGTGATGCGGAATTCCCCACTCAACCCTTCAACGCTGCGGATGACGAATTCCACGTCGCTGGGGAACACATTCACGCCGTTGACGATGAACATGTCATCGATGCGTCCGATCACCTTGATGCGCACGTGCGTGCGCCCGCACGCGCACGGCGAATGGTCGGCGGTGATCACATCGCCGGTGCGGAAGCGGATCATCGGCCGGGCCGCCTTGGTCAGCGTGGTCAGCACCATTTCGCCCGGCGTGCCGTCGGCCACCGGCGCGCCGCTGGCCGGATCGAGCACTTCGAGCAGGATGTCGTCTTCCACCAGGTGCAGGCCGTCGCGCACTTCGCACATGCCGGCGCAGGCACCATAGATATCCGAGATGCCATAGAAATCGAACAGCTGCGCATTCCACACGCGTTCGATGGCTTGGCGCGTGGCCGGGATCGAGCCGCCCGGCTCACCGGCCACGATGATGCGGCGGATGGCCAGATCGCGCGCCGGATCGATGCCTTGCGCGCGCGCCGCCTCGCCCAGATGCCAGGCGTAGGACGGCGTGGTCCACGTCACCGTCGGCTGAAATTCACGCAGGATGAACAGCAGCCGGTCGGATGGCACCGTTCCGGCCCAGAAGCACAGCGCGCCCAGTTTCTGCGCCCCGATGACATCCGGTCCGCCGACGAACAGCGTGAAGTTGAGCGCGTGGACGTAGCGGTCGGCGGGGCGCATGCCGGCGGCCCAGAACAGGCGCGCCTGGGCGTCCTGAAAGGTGTCGAAATCCTGCGCGGTAAAGGGGCTCAGCGTGGGGACCCCGGTCGAACCGGAGGAGGCCGATACGAACACGATGTCGTCTTCCGGCACTGCGCGCATATCGCCCAACAGGGGGGCGGCCAGTTGGCGCTGGCGTTCGATCGATTTGCTCACGAACGGAAAACGGCGCAGGTCGGCCAGCGTTTCGAGATCCTGCGGCCGCACGCCAGCCGAATCGAACGCCGCCTTGTAGTAAGGCGACTGGCGATAAGCGAAATCCAGGTGCGTGCGCAGGCGCGTCAGTTGCAGTGCTTCGAGCGCCGCACGGGGCAGGGTTTCGATGGCCTCGTTCCAATAACGGCGCGTGGTGCCGTGGGCAGCGTGAGTAACGGTTTCGATGGCGCCCATGTCAGGCCCCCTTTCGGTCTGAACGTGCGGCCACCCGATCGCCCACCGTCTGGATCACTTGCACCAGCACGATGAGCAGAACCACGGTGACGAGCATGACATCGGTCTGATAGCGGTAATAGCCGAAGCGGATCGCCAGATCGCCCACGCCGCCCCCGCCAACGATGCCGGCCATGGCCGAATAGCCGACCAGGCTGATCAGCGTGATGGTGAAGCCGCGCACGAAGCCGGGCAGCGCTTCGCGCAGCAGCACCACGCCCAGAATGCGGGCCGGGCTGGCGCCGAAGGCCTGGGCCGCCTCGATGACGCCGCTGTCGACTTCGCACAGGGCGCCTTCCACCAGCCGCGCATAGAACGCAATGGCGGCTACCGACAACGGCACGGCGGCGGCAATCGGGCCGATGGTGGTGCCGAGCAGGAACTGCGTCAGCGGCAGCAGCAGTACCAGCAGGATCACGAAGGGCACCGAGCGCACGACATTCACCCACACGCCTGCCACGCGGTGGAAGAGGGCGTTATCCCAGAACAGGCGGCGCTCGCCGATGTACAACAGATAACCCGCCGGCAACCCGACGGCGACAGCGAACAGGCTCGATATCGCCACCATGGCGGCGGTTTCGCCGCTGGCGCGGCTCAGGTCTTCGAACAGCACGATCCATTCATGCGGCATAGGCCACCTCGTCGACGAGCACGTTGAGGACATCCACCCGCGCTGTGCGTTCGCGCAGGAATTCGACGGCGGCCACCACGCGCGCGTTGTCGTCGCCCGGTCCATGTTCGAGCAGCGTGACCAGCACACCCAGCGCACGCGCGTCTATGTATTCGATCCTGCCGTGCAGGATGTTCACCGACAGGCCGAAGCGGCGCGTCACCTCCGAGAGCAGGGCGCTTTCGGCGCGTTCGCCGAGGAACAACACCTTGATCAGTGTGCCGCGCAGGGTATTGAGCAGGTGCGGTGGCAGGTCGACGTGCTGGGTACGCTCCACGAGTTGGCGCGTAAAGGGGTGCCGGGGCGTGGCGAAGATGTCGTAGACGTTGCCTGCTTCGACGATCTGCCCGGCATCCATCACCGCCACCTGTGAGCAGATGCGCTTGATGACCGACATCTCGTGCGAGATCAGCACGATGGTGATGCCCAGGCGCTGATTCACCTCATGCAACAACTGCAGGATGGCGTCGGCGGTTTCCAGGTCGAGTGCGGAGGTCGGTTCGTCGCACAGCAGCACACTGGGGTGGTTGGCGATGGCACGCGCAATGCCCACGCGCTGTTTCTGTCCACCGGATAGTTGGGCGGGATAGGCACCGGCTTTGTCGGTGAGACCGACCAGCTCGAGGATCTCCGGCACGCGGCGCGCTTCTTCGGCCGCAGGCACGCCCGCTGCGCGCAGGGCGAAGGCAGCATTCTCGTAGACGGTAGCGGTGTGCATCAGGTTGAAGTGCTGGAACACCATGCCGATGCGCTGGCGTTCGCGCCGCAACGCCGCGCCGCGCAGGGGCGTGATGTCGCGTCCGTTGATGCGCACCTGCCCGGCCTGCGGGCGTTCGAGCAGGTTGATGGTGCGCAGCAGTGAGCTCTTGCCGGCGCCGCTGGTGCCGACGATGCCGAACACGCTGCCGGCCGGCACGCGGAGCGATACGTCGCGCACGGCGTGCACCGCGCGGCCACGGCCGCGATAGTGCACCGAGATATTCTCGAGTTCGATCATGGCGCGCCTTCAGTACGCCACGTCGAAACGTGGCGCTTCGGGACGGCTGCGCACATCCACGCCGGGCACTTCGTGCGGCGCGTAGTGTGTTTCGAGGTCGCGGATCAGATCAAGGTAGCGCTCCACGGCCCGTTCGAGCACCTTGCGGCCCTTGTCGGCGCTGGCGGTGAGGATGTCCTCGGTGCGCCCGATGCCGCCATGCGACAGATGGCCCGGCTCGGGGATGGGGATCACCTGCGCGATATCGAAGACCTGGAAGGTTTCGGTCTCGTCCTGCGTGATCGAACGCTTGAGCAGCGACTTGTCGATCAGCGGGTTAAAGGGCTTGCCGGTGACCTTGTCGAGTTTGACCAGGTCGGGCCGCGTGAACAGGATGTTGCTCGTTTCTTCTTCGCCCGAATGATAGAAGGGCGTGCTCACCTCGCGCCGTAGTGTTTCGGCGGCCAGCTCCCAATAGGTGGCTGCGGCGATGAACAGGTTCTTGCCTTCGCGGCGCAGTTCAGTGGCCGTCTCGTGCGCGATGACCTGGAAGTTCGGCTCCTGGCCGTGCCCCTGGATGATGATGATTTTGCGAAAGCCCGTGGTCCACAGCCCGCGCAGGATGTCCTTGATGAGCAGAAACATCGTCTGGTGGGAGATCGCCAGCGTGCCCGGAATCGGGTCGGCGTTGCGGTCGTAGTGGAAGGTCGGCGAAGTGCCGGCGCGGATCGGCGTGGGGGCCAGCACGGGCAGACCGGTGCGGCGGCTCAGTTCGAGACCGATCCATTCGGCCGTGATGGTGTCGGTCGACAGGGGCAGGTGGTCGCCGTGCGCTTCGGTGGTGGCCACCGGCACGATGATGATGCCGCGTGTCCTGGCGCTGTCGACGGCCGCATCGAGCGTGAGTTCTTCAAACAGTACGGGTTGGGTCATGGCGTGTGTCGGGCAGAAAAAAGGGGCGCCGGTGACGCCGGCGCCGGCCGGATTATTTGGTGGTGGCGACGCGCTCGGCCAGACGGGCCTGGACCCATTCGGGGCGCTGGAACGACTTGAAGATGTACTTGGGGTTGTCGATCACGGTCAGGAAGGCGTCCGACTCGACCACCGCCTTGATGTCCTTGGCGAAGGGCTTGTTCAGGTCTTCGGTACGGATGGCGATGAGGTTTTTGAGCGGCTCGTCCAGTTCTTCGAGCTTGAGCGCGTCCGACAGCTTGAGGCCGGCGGCGATGGCGAAATTGCCGTTGACCACCGAGGCCGCCGCTGAGTCGAGCGTGCGCGGCAACTGCGCCGCTTCGAGTGGGCGGAAAACCAGACCGCGCGGATTCTGCTCGATGTCTTTTTCCGACACCGTGGCCGGATCGATGTCTTTCTTGAAGGTCAGCAGATTGAGCTTGGCGAGAAAGCGCAGGGCGCGCGCCAGGTTGGTCGGATCGTTGGCCAGCGTGACCACGTCACCTTTCTTGAGTTGATCAAGCGAAGTGACCTTGCGCGAGTAAAAGCCCAGGCCCGCCGTCGGCACGTTGATGAGCGGCGAGAGCTTGAGCCCCTTGTCCGCCGAGAACTTTTCCAGATACGGGCGGTGCTGGAAGAGATTGGCGTCGAGCGCGCCGTTGGCAAGCGCGAGATTGGGCTGCACGTAGTCGCTGAATTCCTTGATCTCGACTTTGTAGCCCTTCTTTTCGAGCCCGGGCTGGATGGCCTGCTTGATCAGATCGCCATAGGGGCCGGGGGCGATGCCGAAGACGATGGTCTTGTCGGCGGCCAGCGCGCCTTGTGCGCCCAGGCCGAGCGCGATGCCGGCAGCGAGCAAGACGGCGAGTCGTTTGAAAATGCGCATGTCATGTTCCTTCGATGGATTGAGCGGCCACGGCAAGCGGGCCTGGGGTGGATGCATTGCAGCATCGGCCCCCTCATCGGCAGAACGATTTATTGCGAATATGCAAGTGAAAAACGCAGCACTGCGCGGTGATGAACGCACAGGCTGCGTGATGGAATCCGGACGCGGAAGCCGCACGGCGCCTGGGTTGCGCCATGCGGGCAACGCGATTCCGGGCAGGCGGTGGGGGAGAGGACTACGGGCTTTGTGGTGTGCCTGCGGTATTGATGCACGTCAAATTCGGCGGTAGGTGGAAACCCCTGCGCCGACGCGGTTCCACGATCGCGGCGGCAATCGCTTGGCGGAGGGGCCTGTATCCCTTTCGGGCAGTGAAGTTATTCGCCGAACGATCCGTTATATCGACACAGGCCATGCGGATCGCGCATGGATGTCGTATCGGAAGGCGCCGCCACGAAGGGCGAGCGTTCAATCATGCCAGCCACGAGAGTCGCGAAGGAATGGGCTGATCTGTGCAATGAACTGCGCAGTGCTCAGCGCACGGTGATGGAAGCACAGGAACGTGTCAGTGCGGGGATTCGCACGGCACTTGGGCCGGCGCCCGAAGCCATCGACGAACAGGATGTCGAGGCCTACTGCCAGGCGCTGGAATGGCGGCGCGATGTCGATCGGCGCATGCAGCATCTGATCGAGCGCTATGGGCACGCGCTCGGCGTGGCCGCCCCGTCGGAGCATTGAACCTCGGGCGTGCCTGCGGCGGTGCTAGCGCAGCGCGTAGCGCGGCGTATACAGCCGCCAATCCACCTCGGGGGCGTCACGCACGGCGTCGGTGACCATGGCCGTCACTTTCATCCATGACAGCGCCCCGTCGCCGCAGCCGGGCGGGGGCAGGGCCACCGAGCGCAACCCCATTTCGGTGGCGTCGCGAACCAGCAGGCGCAGCGCATCGCGAATCGAGCCGGCGTCTTCGGCGCCGTCCTTCGGGCGGTCGACCGGCATGAAGGCCACCATCGACGGGTGCAGGCGGCCGGTGCTGGTCCACAGCAAACGACCGGGGACGATCAGGCCGGCCTGGGCCGTCATGCGGTATTGGGCATAGGCGCCGGTATAGGGGCCGACCATTTCCATGGCCGACGGGCTGCTCTCGTCGTCCCACGCCGGCACCGGAACGACGACGGCGTCGGCACCATCAAGCCAGATATCCCCGTGGCACAGCGTCAGGCTCACAGCCAGCACTCCACCACGTGGGGTTCATCGCCATACACGCGGTTCAGGCGTGCCAGCCCCATGCCTTGCATGTCGGCGTGGATCTGCGCCAGATCGGTCGCGACCCTCATTTCGCCCGTGGAGACCGGGCCGGAGGGCATGACCACGAATTTGCGCGCGACATAGTTGTATGGAAAATCCGACGGCCGTTCATAGACCGTCCAGGTAATCATTTCACCGCTCTCATTTGTCATTGTCAGCTTTGCTTGCAGATGCGGAGCGCTCGGTTCCAGGGCGGACTGCCGCATGTGCGTCAGTCCTGTCCGGACCCGGATACCGGCGTCAGGGGGAATAACCTAGATGATGTGGCAGTGTATGAGGCGGGCATAGACATAAGTCAAACGTTTACCTCCTCACGGAGGCTCATGCGGGACTGACGGAGGGTGATCCGCGATTGCCCGGGGCGATCGCGGCGCGCGGAGAGGCGGGGCCGCGCGTCGGACGAGGATTGTAGTGGAAATGATGCCGAAGGCTCCGGCGAGCCGGCGAGCGGCACTTTACGGCCGCCCTGGAACAGTCACCGGACGATGGCGCAGGGCTCCGGGCGGGGCTTCAGGAAGAGGCCGGCCCGGCGCGGCGGCCCGGTTCGCGATTGACGAGCCAGATGCCCGCGCACACCAGGACGAGGGCCAAGGCGTACTTGGGTTCGAGAATGTGCTCGTCGAGGAACAGCGCCGACAGCAGCGCGCCAAAGATCGGGATGAGAAAGTTGTAGACCGAGACGACGCCGACCCGGTTGTACTTGAGCAGAATCGTCCACAGCACGAAGGCAGCGGCTGAGATGACGACCATATACAGCATGAGCGCGGCTGCCTGGTAGGTGGGGAACGGCAGATATCCGCCGCTGGCATAGCCGACGGCGACCAGGATGAAGCCGCCCATGCTCAGTTGATGGCCGGTCAGGACGACGGAATCCATGCGCTGCGTGACACGTTTGCTGAAGATGCCGCCGATCGACAGCAGCAGCGCCGACACCACCACGCAGCCCTCGCCGAGCAGGCTGAAGTGAAAGTCGATCAGGCCATGGCCGAAGTTGACCACCAGCACACCCGCAAAACCCACCAGGCATCCGACGATGCGCGCCAGGCTCATGCGATCGTTGTGATAGACGAAGTGGGCCAGCAGCACGCTGAAGAAAGCGGTCGTGGCGTTCATGATCGAGCCTTTGACGCCTGTCGTGTAGGCCAGGCCGACATAGAAGAACACGTATTGGATCGACGTTTGCAGGATGCCCAGCAACGCCGCGTCGCGCCATTCCGATCGATCGAGCCGAAAAATGTGGCGGCCGCTCACCACGGCGTAGATGAGCACCAGCAGCCCCGCCAGCAGAAAGCGATAACCTGCGAACACCATCTTCGACGCCACATCGGTGGGCACGATACCGAACAGCGCATAGCCGTTCTTGATGGCTGGAAAGGCGCTGCCCCACAGAACACAACATAGCGTGGCCAGGATGACTACCACGCTCTTCTGCGTGAAGAAAGATCGGTTGTCCAACAGCGGTGTCTCCTGATGCCCGGGCCGCTTGCCATGCCCTCCATGTGTGCGCCGGGCGTGTTATCGACGGCAGGCGCAAGGTATCGGCAGCTACCATGCAAATCAATAACTTACCTTGCAAGAACTGCCAGGTGCTGTTTGCCAGGCCCGCCGTTTCATCTCCAGTGGCTTGATTCGACTGAGCAATCCGCGTCTGCAAACACTTGCAGGGTGGTGATTGAGCGCTTTGCGCTCAGCGTGGGGCGCGCGAGGCCGGCTGGTCGGCGTATTGGGGGTCGGCCGTAGGTGTGAAGACAAGCGTGCGCGCGATGGGCGGGGGACGAAGGCAACGGCTGGATTGATCTGCAAAAAATTGCATATCAAGATTGTTTATAAAAATCAAATGAATGGTGTGCTTGTGACGTGTGAATAGATCATTCATGCAATAGATTGCATACAAGATGATTGATGCTCCATCCACCCCTTGTTAGGTTTTCGGGCTACTTGACCATGGCCGAGCCGGTTCGATCCTTTGGCGGATCAGCGCCTCGTGACCAGACAAAAGACAAGGGTGACGATGTTGAACAAATATTCTTTGGCGGACGTCCCGCTGTTTCATCTCGACGGCAATGAGCGCAATCACCTCACGCTCAAGAGTAGCAACGGTCATGTTGCCCATATCTTCGTGCTTGAGAAGGACGTCGTCCGCGTTTTTCTCCTGCCGCAGGGTGTCGTCAGATTCCCCAACACCTGGGCCATCGCACCGGGCCTGGACGACATCCCCAAGGAAGGGCGCGACCGTTTCGAATTGTCCGGTTTCAGCCTGCCGGCATACACCATGTCGGAGAGCGATGGCACGCTGTGCGTCACGACCGAAGATATCCGCTTGACCATCGCGCTGCGTGGCCTGTTCTGCCAGTGGGAAGTCCGTCGCGACGGCCAATGGCACGTGGCGGCGCGCGACCGGGCGACGCAGAGCTACAACTTCGGCTGGTGGGACGAGCGCGTCTATCACTACCTCGAGCGCAAGCCGGACGAAATGTATTTCGGCCTGGGCGAGCGGGCGGGCGAGGCCAACCGCCTGGGCAAGAGCTACCGCATGTGCAATGTCGATGCGATGGGCTACAGCGCACGCACGACCGATCCGCTCTACAAGCACATACCGTTTTATCTGACCTGGAAGAAAGATTCGCAGGTCGGCTTCGGCCTGTTCTACGACACCCTGTCCGACTGCACCTTCGACATGGGGCGCGAACTGGACAACTACCACGGGCATTACCGATATTTCGTGGCCGACTACGGCGACCTCGATTACTACTTCATCGCTGGCCACAGCCTTGCCGACGTGTCGCGCCGTTACACCTGGCTGACGGGCCGCCCGGCCTTCACGCCCAAATGGGGGCTGGGGTATTCGGGTTCGACGATGAGCTATACCGACGCGCCCGATGCGCAGGCGCGCATGAATGAGTTCCTTGCCGGTTGCGAAAAGCACGACATCCTGTGCGACTCGTTCCACCTGTCATCGGGTTACACGTCCATCGATGGCAAGCGCTACGTATTCAACTGGAATACCGACAAGTTCCCCGATCCGAAAGGCTTCGTGCAGCACTATCTTGCCCATGGCGTGAAGCTCTGCCCGAACATCAAGCCTTGCCTGTTGCACGACCACCCGCGCTTCGATGAAGTCGCCGACGGCGGCATGTTCGTACAGGACACCGACGGTGCGCCAAGCCGTGTCCAGTTCTGGGACGAAACCGGTTCGTACATCGATTTCACCAATCCCCAGGCCTATGCATGGTGGAAGGCGCGCGTCATCGACGCGCTGCTTGAATACGGCATCGTCGCCACCTGGAACGACAACAACGAATTCGAATTCATCAGCGAAGAGCCCCGTATCAACGGTTTCGGCACGCCGCGCCGCGCCATCGAGGCCAAGCCGCTGCAGACGCTGCTGATGATCAAGGCATCGCGCGAGGCCCAGCAAAGCTATGCGCCGGACAAACGGCCGTATTTGATTTCGCGTGCGGGCGTGGCCGGCATGCAGCGCTATGTGCAGACCTGGTCGGGCGATAACTACACGTCGTGGGAGACCCTGCGCTTCAACATCAAGATGGGGGTCAGTCTGGCGCTTTCCGGCGTCTCCAACACCGGCCACGACATCGGCGGCTTCAATGGCCCCAAGCCCGATCCGGAACTGTTCCTGCGCTGGGTGCAGCACGGCGTCTTCTTGCCGCGCTTCTCCATCCATTCCTGGAATGACGATCAGACGGCCAACGAGCCGTGGATGTATTCGGACATCACGCCGCACATCCGCGAACTGATCAAGTTCCGCTATCGGCTCATCCCGTATCTGTACGACCTGCTGTGGCGCTCGCACAGCCGCTATGAGCCGATGATCCGTCCGACCTTCTATGATTTCCCCGACGACAGCGCCTGCTACGAGGAGAACGACGACATGATGCTTGGCCGGCAGTTGCTCGTCGCCTCTGTGGTGGAGCCGGGCAAGCGTGATCGCGCCGTGTATCTGCCTCAAGGCAGCGCCTGGTACGACTTCTGGAGCGGCGACCATTACGCCGGTGGCCAGACCGTGACCTTGCCGGCACCCTGGGATCATCCGCCTCTGCTGGTGCGCGAGGGGGCCATCCTGCCGCTGAACATCGCTGAACAGCACTTTGCGCAGCCTGCCGATGCGCGCGCCTTTGCCATCTTCCCGCCACGCGGCGTGGGCGAGGCCAGCGAGTCGTTCTTCGAGGACGACGGCGAAAGCCAGGCCTACCGCACCGGTCAGTACGGTTTCTGGAACGTTACCGTCAACGCCGATGCTGTGCGTCTGCGCGTCGGCGTCGACGCCACCGGCGAACGGGCACCGTCCGCCCGCACGGTGACGGTGCGCCTGCCCGCGCAGGAGATCCGGCCGGTCGATGTGGTGGCGGGGCGTGTGCTGAGCGACAAGGTCGTTGGGCTTCAGCGCGAGATCGTCGTCGCGCTCGACTGAGTCGGCAGGGGGCGGCCGCCCGCACAAGACTTTCGGTGTGGCGAGGCCGGCGACCGAGTCGCCTCAGGGGTGGGGAGACAGTGGGTCGCCGGTCGGCAGCGGGGTGACGGATATTTCAAAAAACCGTTTTACCCGCGTATCTTCCGAGGCGGTGGCCGTCTGCGTTGAGCGGCCCGCACCACTTTGGAGCGACCGGCATGCGCGACACCCCTTCGGACCCCAGCCCATCGGCGTCGGCAGCAATCGACGCCAAGATCGCGGCGCTCGCCGACTGGCGCGGCCCACTGCTGGCCCGGCTGCGCGCCCTCATCCTCGAGGCCGATCCGCAGGCCGTCGAAGAATGGAAATGGCGCGGCACGCCGGTGTGGTCGCACAAGGGACTGATCTGCACGGGCGAGACGTACAAGAGCGTGGTCAAGATGACCTTCGCCAAAGGCGCCTCTCTGCCCGATCCGGCCGGGCTCTTCAATGCCAGCCTCGAAGGCAATACCCGTCGTGCGATCGATTTTCATGAAGGCGACGAGGTGGATGAAGCGGCACTGAAGGCACTCATCCGCGCGGCTGTCGACTTGAATACAGCCCGCGCCCGACGCTGACGCCGGGGCGCTCGCCATGCCTCATGCGCTTTGCATCGCACGTTGTGCGGTGGCACAACTGTCATGAAAACGTCATGCACAGAATTGGACTTGGTCCGAGTTGTGCGCAAGAACAGATGCATTGGCGGTGAGGTGATCCCCGCTTAATTGATCTGCCACAAATGATGTTGCGTGGGGGTTCAACTCTGGGGGCGAATGAGCGTTGACGTGTTCGGCTCCCCCATCTCGGCGACTTCGTCGCGCATCAGACTGATCGGCACGCGCAGCAAGACTGCGTCCAATTGGTGCGCGCTGTTCATGCGCCGGGCATGTCCAGCCGCGCTATTCCCTCAATCACGACGAACTGCCTGCCGTCCGACAGCGCTGACGGCATTCTGCCGCGGGTCGTCCACCCTGGAACGAACATGTCTTTTTTTGATTGGACGGAAGAACTGACGACCGGTCACGCCGGAATCGACAGCGACCACAAGCACCTGGTCGAACTTGTGAACACCCTGTACCAGGCCATGAAGACCGGGAAGGGCAACGATGTGCTGGGCAAGATCCTGGACGAACTGATCACCTACACCGCCAGCCATTTCGCGCGCGAAGAAGCGATGATGCGCAAGATTGGCTACCCGCACTACGAAGAGCACAAGTCGGAACACGCCAAGCTCGTCGCTTCGGTGCAAGACCTGCAAGCCAAGTTCAAGGCGGGCTCGACCACACTGTCGATCAGCGTGTTCAACTTTCTGAGCGACTGGCTGCGCAATCACATCCGGCACAGCGACGCCAAGCTGGGTCAGGCGGCCCGCGGTCACTGAGCCCCGCGCCGGGGCGGCCCGCCACTATCGGGCGGCCGCGCCGAGCGTGCAGGTGTCGACGGCCCATACCCAGCGCGGCGGTGTCGCCGCCAGTGCTTTTGCCGTTGGCAGGTAACGCGCGTCGAGGACGCTGGCCGCCCACAGCAGGCCGGCGGCCTTCTGCGGATTCCATTGACCGCCAAAGCCGGCGATGCCGGCGTCGCGCCGCGTGATGTCGAACTTGACCGTCGTGCGGGCGAATTCTTCATGTGTTTTGCTGCCTTGCGCATAAGGCAGCAGCCAGTCCAGCGCGGCGCGCACGCTCTGCCCGTCGCGCCCCTTCATATCCAGCCAGTCTTCGCCCTGGGCGCGCGCCGACAGGATCGCCCGCAGCAGCGGTTCGAGATCGTAGGTCACGTAATGCAGCGCGTCGCGCTCGCGGAAGTCGATGACTTCGCCATCGGCGCCGATATTGGCTTCCAACTGACGGACGAAGGCCTGCCGTGCCTGGCGCCACAGCGCCTCGTCGCCGAGCGCGGCGGCGCTCATGGTCGCCAGCTTGACGCGATGGCTCTGCCAATTGTTGGTCCATGAGCCGCGCGTTCTGTGGGCGTTGTCCGCCATCTGGCGTAGATAGCCCTCGGCCATGTCGCGCAAGAAGCCTTGAACGCGCTCGGCGCTGTCGGTCGGCAGGTCGGGCTGGGCGATACGGTAGGCGTCGATCAGGTCGTCCAGGCCGGTTTCATCGATGGGGTTGAAGCTTGGGCGGTACACGGCCATCCAGGCGTCGAAATACGCCGCCAGCCGATCGAGGGCCGCCTGCCGATGCAGCACGCGCCAGGTGAGCGCCAGGTCGCGCATGTAGCCGAAATCGCGGCGCGCCGCCGCCGACTGATCGTAGATGCCCTGGTGCGGCAAGGTGCCCTCGGTGTGCAGCCGCGGCATCGCCTGCGGTGCGGGGGCAGGTGGCCGCGCCAGGGCCGCATCCAGGGCGGTGGCCGTCGGCGCGGAGGCGTCCGGGCATTGGGCATGGGCCGGTGCGGCCAGTGACATAAGCGCCAGCGCGGTGGCGAGAGCAGAACGGATCACGACGACGGATTCCCTCAGCAAAGCCCCGCGCGGTGATGGGCCTGGTCGGGCGGTGCGCGGGCGTCGCCGCGCAGTATGAATACTCGCGCACGCCAAGGCGAGCACCCTGGCCGGCGCCCGCATCGCCGCCCGCCGCAGCGGACGTTCATGTCCCGTTCATGTTGCTCCGCACATACTTGCCCTGCTGGTTTCCCAGCCGTCGCACTGGCGTGAGATTTCGCACGTCCGGGGCGTCAGGCAACCGGCCTGATGATCCGTTCGTCGATTTAGCGGGAACCTTTTGCCCTGGCTACGCACTAGCTTGTGGGCGACAGCCCCGATTCTTCTCTTCACAAGGATGCTGCACCATGATCCTCTGCCACGATCATCACTCCCGCCCGATGAAGGTTCTCGATCGGCTTCATGAAGAGTACGGTTTGCCGCCGTGTGCCCCCGGGGCGGCGGGTGTCCAGGTGTTTTCCAAACCGGACGCGTGTACCCCGGCCGCCATCGGTGATCTGCTCTACACCATCTGCCGGGCGGCGCGGCCGCAGCGCGTGTTCAGCCTGACCCGTTCGATGGGGATGTTGGCGGTGTACGTGGCCATGGCGCTCAAGGACAACGGCGGCGGCCTCCTGGTGGTGTCCTCGTCGGCCGAATCGCGCGCCGACCTGGTGCGCCGCTCCATCGTCGATGCCGAACTCGAAGCCTATGTGCGCGTGTATGTCGAAGGCGACGAGGCCATCCGCAGCGATCTGGCCGCTCCGCTCGACATGGTGTTCGTCGAAGGCAATCGCGCAGCGACGGCGGTCGTGCCGTCACTGGCACACGGCCTGACGCTGGATGGTGTGCTGGCCCATGCGCCGCGCCTGCGCGATGCCGCGCGCGCGCTCGATCTCACCCTGGCCGACGACGATCTCAACGTGCGGGCGCTCGAATTGCTGTCCCAACCCTCGCTGCGTCGCCGCCATGCGCTGCAGCTCCGCCTCGGGCAGAACTCCTCGCTCCTGGCCGCCTGAGCGGGGTCGACGGCCCAGGCGGGCCGTCACGCGGGCGGACGCGCCACCGTTGTCCGCCCTGCCGCGAGCGCCGGCGCGTGCACACCCTGTTGCGCATGTCATGCCAATGACATGTTTTGTAAGGGTTGTGTAAAGATCTGGCGAGACTTGCACATTCTTGTCATACATCTTTCACGCTTGGTTTAGACTCGGCCCGTCTTCGCGTGCGACGACCGACGTCCCCCCTCCTTTTCTACAAAAACAATATCCGGCGCGCATTGCGTTTCATCTTGTGACCGATCCCATAACGTCGGCGCAGGTGGCCGGGTCATTGCCCGCATTTGCGCGTGTTGCGCGGGGCGGAATGTGCCGGGGCGATGGAGGCGTCCATGGACGCCCTTGCACATTCAGGAGGAGAAGTCACATGTTTCAATCATCGCGCCGCACGCACGTGCTGGCCGCATCGTCCCTGTTCCTGTTGCTCGCGGCCTGTGGTGGCGGCTCGTCCGGCGACTCGGGCACGGGCCCGTCCAATCCGAGCGGGGCGTCCAGTTCCAGCGCCGCCAGTTCGCAGACGTCCAGCACGGCCGCTTCGAGCGCCAGCAGCCAGGCCAGTTCGGCGGCTGCGTCGAGCAGCTCCAGCGCTGCCAGTTCGGCCGCCAGCAGCAACTCGAGCGCTGCCAGTTCGAGCGCGGCAAATTCCAGTACCAGTTCGAGCGCTGCCAGTTCGAGTTCGTCCAGCACCGTGAGTGGCTCGGCCAGCGACGATGGTTTGATCGGCTGGTCGACCCTGCATGCGTCGGGTTCGCCCACGGGCGGCTTCGTCGCCATCGGCAGCAATCAACCGGTCAGTTGCACGGCGACCGACATGCGCACGCTGCGCGATTGCCTGTATCGCTCGAAGAAGTCCGACAAAAACAACACGGATACGCGCACCGGCGCACCCAGTTGGGGTTCGTGGGAAGTGCACAACGGTGTTACCGGCGGTTGGAAGAACTACCCGGTGGTCATCTACATCAAGGGCAACATCAACGCCAACTTGAATGACTCCAACGTAATCCTCGACAAGACCGCCTATGAAGCCGGCACCGATCCGCTGTGCAGCGGCAAGACCAAGCAGCCGTGCCAGCAATTGGTGACGCAGGCCAAGGTCGAGCGCGGCAACGTGTCGGTGATCGGCATCCCTGGTGACGACGGTTCGTTGCCCACGTTAACCAATGGCTGGCTGCTCTTCAACGGTCAGGACAACGTCATTGTGCGCAACATCCGGTTCGTGCCGGCGCAGGATTTCTGGCCCAGCTTCGAGAGCTGCGACACGAACGTGAGCGATCGCGACTACTGCGCCTGGAATGCGGAACCGGATGGCCTGACCTTTGTGGGCGGCAGCCGTATCTGGGTCGACCATTGCGACTTCACCGACGGCCCCGATCTGCAAGGCGCGCAGACCGACAAGACCGTGTACAAGTATTACGACGGCCTGCTCGACATCAAGAGCGGTGCCGACTACATCACCCTGTCGTACAACAAGTTCTACAACCACAACAAGGCGATGCTCATCGGCGCCACCGACAGCAATGACGGCTCGTACCGCATCACCTTCCACCACAACTACATCAAGTGGGTGGCGCAGCGCATGCCGCGCGTGCGCAACGGCCAGGTGCACGTGCTCAATAACTTCTACGAAGGCCCGAAGAAGGCCGATTACACGCAGGAGTATTACTTCATCTACGCCATGGGCATCGGCTTCAATTCGCAGATCTACTCCGAGCGCAATGTCTTCGATATCGCCAACGCGCAGGCTACCGATCTGGTGAACGCCAACTTCGACAAGACCGGCCAGTACTTCACCGACGTGGGGTCGTGGCTCAACGGGGCAAGCGTCGATCTCAACACGGCGGCAGCCACGGTGGTCAACGCCAAGACGCCGAACTCGTTCCTCGGTGCGGTGACGTGGTCGCCCAGCTATGCCTATGCGCCCGATTCGACGCCGGAGGCGGTACGCACCCGCGTGCAGAACAGCGCGGGCGCGGGCAAGGTCACGCCCATCCCGGCCAGCTTCAACGCACCGAACTGAGCCCTTGGCATGAACCGATGAAAGCGCCCCTGCGGGGGCGTTTTTTTTGTTGTGCGCGATGCGCCAGTAATGAAGTGAAGCCACCGCCGAGCCGTTGCCCTCCGAGGCCGACGTCCTCACGCTTGCCACACTGCCCGGCGCTTTCGATCGCTATCTGGCGGGGCGCCCCTGAGCGGGCGGAGTCCGGCGGCGGCCGGGCGTGTTCATGGGGCCGCGAGGCCGGCCTCCGGCGCCGTGAGGGCGCCATCCAGGAACAACTTCTGAACCAGGGCCGCGCGCCCTACGGTGGCGACTTCGCCGCGTTGCGCCGATTCGATGGCGGCGAACAACAGAAAGTCGTATGACTTGGCCAGCCAGCGCGCCGGCATATCGATGCGGAATACGCCGGCCCGCTGGCCGCGCAAGAAGAACGCTTCCAGCGCATCGCTGAAGAACGACGACACGTAGCCCTGCGGCTCGGTGGCGCGGGCGTCTTCCTTCAAATCGATCCACAGCGCACACGACCAGAACATGTAGAACTCCTGCCCGCGCATGACATTGTCGGTCAGGCGCTGCAAGGCCTCGGCAAAGGGCGGCTCGTGCAGGCGCGCCTCGTCGAGTGCGTCCTGGATGTGGCGGACCGCGCGTTCCATCATCAGATCGATGATGCCGTCGCGCGTGGGCGAAATGCGGTACAGCGTGGCTTTGCTGGTACCGGCGGCCTGCGCCAGTTGCTGAAGATTGGCACGCGGGTGCTGGAACATTGCAAGCGCCAGGGCGCGGGCCAGTTTCTCGTCCATGTCGATGCTCGCTATACAGTGGCACTGAATCTATAGACGATTCAGTTGAATCTGAATCGCTTCACATTGCCCATTCTGGCATGAGGGAATCACATCCGTCCAGGATCGGTTAGAACACTAATGATCTATTTGAATCGAAGTTGATTCAAAAAAGACTTGGTGGCATCATGTCGATCTGCTTTACCTCTCCCTACAGGTGGAATGTGAATCCCCCGCTGTCTTACCCAATGAAATCCCTCGCCCTGATCACGCTGGCCCTGGCCGGTGCCGTGTCGCTGTCCGCCTGCGGCGGCAAGGGCGATGCGCCGCCCCAGGCCAACGCGCAACCGACGCCGGTCGAGGTGCTGACGATCACGCCACAGGCGCGGCCGGTCAGCCGCGATTTGCCGGGGCGCATCGCCCCCATGCGCATGGCGGAAGTCCGTGCGCGTGTGGCCGGCATCGTGCAGAAACGTCATTTCGTCGAAGGCGCCACCGTCAAGGCCGGCGACCTGTTGTTCACCATCGAGCCGGCTCCTTTCGAGGCCGCGCTGGCCCGTGCCCAGGCGGCACTGGCACGCGCCGAGGCCCAATTGAAGCAGACCGAATCGGTGGCGCACCGCTATGAACAACTCGTCAAGGCGCGGGCCGTAAGCGAGCAGGACTATGACGATGCGCTGGCCGCCCTGCATTCGGCCCAGGCCAACCAGGTGTCGGCCCTGGCCGATGTGAAGACGGCGCGTCTCGATGTGGGCTATGCCACCGTGCGCGCGCCGATCGGCGGCCGCATCGGGCGCAGCCTGGTCAGCGAAGGCAGTCTGGTGGGGCAGGGCGAGACCACGCCGATGGCGGTGATCCAGCAGATGGACCCCATCTATGCCGATTTCACGCGGCCGGCCAGCGACGTGCTGCGCCTGCGCGAAGCCATCGCCGACGGCAAGCTGCTGGCGGACGGCAAGGGCCAGCCGAAGGTCAGCATCAGCGTCGAGGGCACGCGCTACAAGGCCGAAGGCCGTATGACGTTCGCGGACGTGACGGTCGACCAGGACACGGGACAGGTGATGCTGCGTGGCGTGTTCCCCAACCCGCAGGGCGCGCTGTTGCCCGGCATGTATGTGCGCGTCAATACCGAAGAAGCCATCGACCAGCAGGCCATCTTCGTGCCGCAGCGCGCCATCCTGCGTGGGCCGGAGGGCGGCGCACGGGTGCTGACGGTGTCCGCCGAGGGCACGGCGCAAGAGCGCGTGGTCCATACCGGCGTCATGCAGGGCGCCGAATGGCAGATCACCGACGGTCTGGCCGCCGGCGACACGCTCATCGTGAGTGGCGCCGACAAGATCGCGCCGGGTAGCCCGGTGACGATCAAGGCGCCGTCCGCGCCGGCTCGCTGACCTCCACGCTGGCCGCGCCAGGGCGCGGCCCATTCGCCTGACATGCGCTGATCCGACGGACGTATCAATGCCTAATTTCTTTATTCAGCGGCCCAACTTTGCGTGGGTCATTGCCATTTTCATCGCGCTGGCGGGGCTGCTTACGCTGCCGTCCCTGCCCGTTGCCCAATATCCCAGCGTCGCGCCGCCGCAGATCATGATCTCGGCGACCTATCCGGGTGCCTCGGCCGAGGTCATCAACGACAGCGTCACCGGCCTCATCGAAGAAGAGCTCAACGGCGCCAAGGGCTTGCTGTATTACGAATCGCAGAGCAGCGGTTCGGGCATGGCGGAAATCACCGCCACCTTCCAGCCCGGCACTGATCCCGATCTGGCGCAGGTCGACGTGCAGAACCGCATCAAGCGGGTCGAGTCACGCCTGCCGCAATCGGTCATCCAGCAGGGTCTGCAGGTGGAGCAGGCCAGCGCCAACTTTCTGATGATCTACGCGCTGACCTACAAGAGCGGTGACAAGGAACCGGTTGGGCTGGCCGACTACGCCGCACGCTACGTGAACAACGAAATCCGCCGTGTGCCCGGTGTCGGGCGCGTGCAGATGTTTGCCGCCGAGCGCGCCATGCGCGTGTGGATCGATCCGGCCAAGCTGGTGGGCTATGGCCTGTCGGTGGCCGACGTGAACAACGCCATCACCGCGCAGAATGCCCAGGTGCCGGGTGGGGCCATCGGCGAGCAGCCGGGGCCGGCGGAGCAGGAGATCGCCGCGACCATTCTGGTGCAGGGCCAGTTGGCCTCGACCGAGGCGTTCGCGGGCATCGTGCTGCGTGCCAACGCGGACGGTTCGACCGTGCGCCTGGGGGATGTGGCGCGTATCGAGGTGGGCAGCCAGGACTATCGTTTTTCATCACGCCTCAACGGTCGTCCGGCCGCCGCCGTGGCCGTGCAACTGTCACCCGGCGCCAATGCGCTGCAGACTGCCGAGGGCGTCAAGGCGCGCCTGGCCGAACTGTCCGCCAACTTCCCCGCCGACATCGCCTACGCGGTACCGTACGACACCTCGCGCTTCGTTGGCGTCGCCATCGAAAAGGTCTTGCACACTTTCGCCGAGGCGCTGGTGCTGGTGTTCCTGGTGATGCTGCTGTTCCTGCAGAACATCCGCTACACGCTGATTCCGGCGATCGTCGTGCCGGTGTCCCTGCTGGGTACGCTGGCCATCATGCTGCCGCTGGGCTTTTCGGTGAACATGATGACCATGTTCGGCATGGTGCTGGCCATCGGTATTCTGGTGGACGATGCCATCGTGGTGGTCGAGAACGTCGAGCGCATCATGTCCGAAGAAGGCCTGTCGCCGCGCGATGCGACCATCAAGGCCATGCGGCAGATCAGCGGTGCCATCGTCGGCATCACGCTGGTGCTGGCGGCGGTGTTCATGCCGCTGGCATTCATGAGCGGTTCGGTGGGCGTGATCTATCGCCAGTTCTCGATGTCGCTGGCGATCTCGATCCTGTTCTCCGGCTTCCTTGCGCTGACGCTCACGCCCGCGTTGTGCGCCACGCTGATCCGCCCGGTGCCGAAGGGGCATCATGACGACAAGAAGGGTTTCTTCGGCTGGTTCAACCGGCTCTTCGCGCGCCTCACCCACGGCTATTCGGCGACGGCCGCGCGCCTGATCGGCCGTTCCGGCCGCTTGATGCTGGTGTACCTCGCCATCCTCGGTGGGCTGGGTTTCGCCTACCTGCGCCTGCCCTCGGCCTTTCTGCCGACGGAGGACCAGGGCTACATGATCACCGATGTGCAACTGGCGCCTGGCGCCACCTTGCCGCGCACGCTCGCCACCACCGATCGGATGGAGCAGTACCAGCGCTCGCGCCCGGCGGTGTCGGACATCATGTCGGTGCAGGGCTTCAGCTTTTCGGGTACCGGGCAGAATGCGGCGCTGGCGTTCACCATGTTCAAGGACTGGTCCGAGCGCGGTCCGCAGGAATCGGCCATGGCCGAGGCCAATCGCGCCAATGGCGCATACGGCGGTCTCATCGAAGATGGCGCTTTGTTCTCGGTGGTGCCACCACCGATCGAGGGGCTGGGCAATTCGTCCGGTTTCGCGCTGCGCCTGCAGGATCGCGCCGGCCTGGGGCGCGAAGCACTGTTCGCCGCCGGCGAGCAACTGATGGGCAAGGTGTTTGCCTCGCCGGTGTTCGCCTACATCATGATCGAAGGGCTCAAGGATGCGCCGCAGATCGATCTGCACATCGATCGCGACAAGGCCGAAGCGCTCGGCGTGTCGTTCAGCACCATCAATGCCTCGCTGTCCACCGCCTTCGGTTCGGCCCTGATCAATGAATTCCCCAACTATGGCCGCATGCAGCGCGTCATCGTGCAAGCCGAGCCCGGCAGCCGCGCCACGCCCGAGTCGCTCGGCAAGCTGTACGTGCCCAATCGTGCCGGCAAGCTGGTGGCGCTCGAAGCGTTTACCGACATCCGCTGGAAAACCGGCCCGGTGCAGATCGTGCGCTACAACGGTTACCCGAGCATCAAGTTCTCGGGTGACGTGGTGCCGGGCCGCAGCAGCGGTGAAGGCATGCGGGAGATCGAACGCATCATCGCCGAACTGCCCCAGGGCATCGGCTACGAGTGGACCGGTCTGTCGTATCAGGAACAGGCCGCCGGATCGCAGGCACCGCAACTGCTGGCCTTGTCGCTGCTGGTGGTGTTCCTGGTGCTGGTGGCGCTGTACGAGAGCTGGAAGATCCCCTTCTCGGTGCTGCTGATCGTGCCCATCGGCGCCCTTGGCGCCGTGACGGCCGCCATGGTGGCGGGCTTGCCGAACGATGTGTATTTCAAGGTCGGTCTGGTCACCATCATCGGGCTGGCCGCCAAGAACGCCATTCTCATCATCGAGTTCGCCAAGGATCTGCACGCGCAAGGCCGGCCGCTCCTCGATGCGGCCATGGAGGCGGCGCGCCTGCGTTTTCGCCCCATCGTCATGACCTCGCTGGCCTTCATTCTTGGCGTGCTGCCGCTGGCCTTGGCCACTGGTGCGGGCGCTGAAAGCCAGCGTGCCATCGGCACCGGGGTGATCGGCGGCATGCTCAGTGCGACCGTGCTCGGTGTGTTGTTCGTACCGGTGTTCTTCGTGTGGGTGATGTCGGTCATGCGCCGTCGCCGTGACCGTGCGAACGCGCGCGTGGAGGTTCAAGAAAATGCGTAAGACAACGACATACGTGGCTTGGCTGGCCGCTGCCCTGGCATTGGCGGGCTGCTCGCTGGCGCCGACCTACGAACGCCCGGCCGCACCTGTGCCCGCCCGATATGCCGATGCGACGTCGGTGTCGGATGCTGCCATGCCGACGTGGGAGCACTTCATCCAGGAAGCGCGCCTGCGCACGCTGGTACAGGCGGCGCTGACGTCCAATCGCGACCTGCGCCAGGCTTTGCTGGACATCGAGGCGGCGCGTGCGCAGTACGGCATCCAGCGTGCCGACCAACTGCCGACGGTCAGCGCCGGGGCCTCGGTGGATCGCCAACGCACGCCGGAAGGGCTGAGCACCACGGGGCAGGCCAGCGTCGGGTCGACCTATCGTGCCGAGCTGGGCTTGGCGGCGTTCGAACTCGATCTGTTCGGCCGCACGCATAACCTGTCGCAGTCGGCGCTGCAGGAATTCCTCGCCACCGAGCAGGCGGCGCGCAGCGTGCGCATCAGTCTGGTCGCCAGCGTCAGCGAGGCCTATGTGCGCTATTCGGTAGCCGATGCGCGCATTGCGTTGACGCGCAAGACCTTCGAGGCGCGCCAGGAATCGTTGGACCTGGTCCGCATGCGGCGCAGCGTCGGTGCGGCGAGCGAGGTGGATGTGCGCGATGCCGTCGGGCTTGTCGAACAGGCCCGCACCGAGTTGTTCCGCACGCAGCGCGAGCGCACGCAGGCGGTCAACGCCCTGCAACTGCTGGTCGGCCGCAACGGGCTCAATGCCACGCTGGCAGCGGCCAGCCCGGACGACGTGCTGTTCGAGGACGTCCAGCCTGGCTTGCCGTCCGCCTTGCTGACACTGCGGCCCGACATCCTCGCCGCCGAGCATCGCATCCGTGCCCGCCAGGCTGATATCGGCGCTGCCCGTGCGGCGTTCTTTCCGCGCGTGACGCTGACCGGCGCCTATGGTGGCGCCAGTCCGGAACTCTCCGATCTGTTCTCGGCCGGGGCGCGAGCGTGGCAGTTCATGCCGCAACTCACGCTGCCGATCTTCACCGGCGGCCGCACGCAGGCCGCCCTCGATCTGGCCGAAGTGCGCCGCGACGCATCCATCCTGGCCTACGAGCAGGCCATCCAGACGGCCTTCACCGAAGTGGCCGATGCGCTGACGGCGCGTGCCACGCTGGGCGAACAGATGGAGGCGCAGGCGCGCCTCGTGACCAATGGCGCGGAAAGTCTCCAACTGGCGCAGATGCGTTACCTGAACGGCGTGGACAGCAACCTGCGTTACCTCGATGCGCAGCGGCAGGATTTTGCCAACCGTCTGGCGATGCTCGACACCTGGTCGGCGCTGCAGAACAGTCGTATCGCACTGTACAAGGCCATGGGCGGTGGGGACGATGCGCGGGGGGCGCCATGAACAGCTATCTGATTCTGCTGATCGCCATCGTGGCGGAGGTCATCGCCACCAGTGCGTTGAAAGCCTCGCAAGGCTTCAGCCGCCCGTGGCCGTCGGTGCTCACGGTGCTCGGCTATGGCGTGGCGTTCTACGCGCTGTCGCTGACGCTGCGGACCATGCCGGTGGGCATTGCGTACGCACTGTGGTCGGGCATCGGGATCGTTATCATCAGCGTCGTCGGCTGGGTGTTGTTCGGCCAGAAACTGGACGGCGCCGCGCTGCTCGGCATGGCGCTGATCGTGGCAGGCGTGCTGGTGATCAACCTGTTCTCGCGCAGCGCCAGCCATTAGCAGGGCGGAGGGTTTCGCGCCAGACCCGGCACGCGTAGTGTGGCAGGGTGGCCGGTATCGCCGGGCTGCCCTCATTCGCACAGGACATTCGCATGGATCACCACATCGCCCCCGTTGAACTGGCCAAGGCGTACCGCCTCATCAATCACGGCCCCACCGTCCTGGTGTCCGCCCGCCACCAGGGCGTGGACAACGTCATGGCGGCGGCCTGGGCGTGCGCGCTGGATTTCGCGCCACCCAAGCTGACCGTCGTACTGGACAAGACCACCTTCACGCGCACGCTGATCGAGGCGAGTGGCCTGTTCGTCGTGCAGGTGCCGACCGTGGCGCAATTGCAGATGGTGCATGAGCTGGGTCATGCCAGCCGTGCCAGCGTGCCCGACAAGCTGGCGCGCACCGGTGCCGCCCTGTTCGACATCGAAGGCTTCGACGTGCCGTTGGTGGCCGGCTGCTCGGCGTGGCTGGCCTGTCGCCTGATGGCGGAGCCGCACAACCAGCAGGCCTACGATCTGTTCATCGGCGAGGTCGTCGGCGCCTGGGCCGACACGCGTGTGTTCAGGGACGGCCATTGGCATTTCGAACAGGCTGCGCCGGCCTGGCGCAGCATCCACCACGTCGCCGGCGGGCACTTCTACGCCATCGGCGAGGCGCTGGCCGCGCACGATTAGGCGCTGGCGGCCGACGGGCCGCTTTCATCGTTGTGTCATGCAGGGTGCAGACAATGCATTTGTCTGCACATTCCGTGCGCCAGATTTATTAGCCCGAGCCTGCGTGATGAAACTACATCCCCTGATCCAAGCAGCCCTGCTCAGCGCCCTGTTGGTCGCCTGCGGTGGCGACGATGACGATGCCCCCAACACGGGCGGCAACGCCAGTTCGAGCGTCAGCTCGAGCGCGAGTTCGAGCACCGGCTCCAGCGCCGGTTCCAGTTCGAGTGCCGCGTCGGTGGCGTACACCCTGCAACTGCTGCATGTGTCCGACATGGACAGCGGTGGCGACCTGGTCACCAACTCCAAGGGCATTTCGGCCCTGGTGAGCAAGTTCCGCAACCAGATGCCGAACAACACGTTGTTCGTGTCGTCCGGCGACAACTACATTCCGGGCCCGTTCTTCAACGCTGGCGATGACACCTCGCTGACCGCCGAGCTGGGCGTGCCCTCGGCCGGCCGCGCCGACATCGGCATCCTCAACGCCATGGGCGTGCAGGTCTCGGCCTTCGGCAACCATGAGTTCGACAACGGCACGCGCACCGTGTCGGATCTGCTCAAGAAGGCCACCTCCGGCAGCAACACCTGGGCCGGCACGCAGTTCCCCTACGTGGCGACGAACCTCGATTTTTCGGGTGACAGCAATCTTGCCAGCCTGGCCGTCGCCGCCAACGATGGCGCCGAAGCCTCGACGCTCGCCAACAAGATCGCCAAGTACGTGGTGGTGACGGTCGGCACCGAGAAGATCGGCGTGGTGGGTGCATCGACGCCGACGCTGCCGTCGATCACGACCATGGGCGGCGTCGCCGTGCGTCCGGCGGACAACGATACCGCCAAGCTGGCGGCCGAGATCCAGACCTCGGTCGATGCGCTGACCGCCAAGGGCATCAACAAGGTGGTCGTGCTGGCGCACATGCAGCAGATCTCGGTTGAAAAATCCCTCGCGCCGCTCCTGCGCGATGTGGACGTGATCGTGGCGGGCGGTTCCAATACCGGCCTGTACGATGCCGATGACATCATCCGCGTTGGCGACACCAAGGGCGGTGCTTACCCGCTGAGCTTCACCTCGGCGGCCAACGACCCGATCCTGGTGGTCAACGTCGATGCCGACTACAAGTACCTGGGTCGCCTGGTGCTGCCGTTCGACAAGAACGGCAAGATCATCACGGCGCAACTGGACGCCGCCGCCAACGGCGCCTGGGCCACCGACACCGCCGGCCTGGCGCGTGCCGGTGTAAGCATGGCTGACGCCATGCCTGCCGTGACGGCCATCGCCGACAAGGTGGGCGCGGTGATCGCCGCCAAGGATGGCAACATCCAGGGCGCCGCCAACGTGTACCTGGAGGGCGATCGCGTCTACGTGCGCAATCGTGAATCGAACCTCGGCAACATGTCGGCCGATGCCAATCTGGCCTATGCGCAGCAGACCGATGGCAGCGTGGCGATTTCGCTCAAGAACGGCGGTGGCATCCGTTCGTCGATCGGCTACATCGATGCGCCGCCGGGATCGACCAGCGGCGGTACCAAGACGCGCACCGCAGCTAACCCCTCCATCGGCAAGCAAGCCGGCGACATTTCGCAACTGGACGTCGAGTTCGCGCTGAAATTCAACAACGGCCTGTCGCTGGTGACGGTAACGGCGGACCAGCTCAAGCAAGTGCTTGAGCACGGTGTGTCCGACTGGGTCGAGAACTCCACCCAGGGCAAGTTCCCGCAAGTGGGCGGCGTGCGCTTCAGCTTCGATCCGACCCAGCCGGCGGGGAGCCGCGTGAAAACCATCGTGGTCGACGATCCGGACGGCACGGGTCCGATCACGGCGGCGGAAACGGTCTACCGCAACGGCGCTTTCCAGGTGGCGAGCACCAAGGCCTACCGCATGGTGACGCTCAACTACCTGGCCAACGCCACCACGACCGGCGGCACGGTGGGCGGTGACAGCTACCCGTTCCCGGCTTTCAAGGTGGCCGACGCCACGTTGTTCAACCAGGTCGACCTGGTGCCCAGCGGCGCTACGATGAGCTTCACCACCGTGGGCGGTGAGCAGGCGGCATTCGCGTGGTTCCTGCAGTCGCGCTATCCGCGCACCGCGCCTTACGCGGTGGCGGATACGGAGCCGAGCGGCAACCTGCGTATCCAGAACCTGAGCAAGCGCGCCGAGAGCTTCTAAGCGACGCGCCCGCCACAGACGACGCCCCGGCATCGCAAGGTGCCGGGGCGTTGTCGTTTACTCGGTGATGGAGGTGTGTGGAGGCCGGGCGCAGATGCGTTTGGCGATATCGAGCGACAGTGCCAGTTCGGGAAGCTGGCTGTGTTCGAGTAGCTGACGATCCAGGCGCATGAGCAAGGGCGCCTTGGGCGTCAAGGATCGGCCCTGCAGGAAGACCAGCAAGTGCTGGCGATCGATCTTGGCGGCCAAGGGGGTTTCGCTTCGGCCGGACCGTTCGATCAGAGGCTGGAACATCTGCAAGAGAGACTGGCGTTCAGCCGGCGCCATTCCGGCTGGCAGGAAAGCCGTGAGTGCTTGAGACCATTCATCCTCCGGGTGGCCGGACACCTCCACCAGTGCAGCGTTATGGGCGAAATCGATGGCGTTGGCGAACCTGTCCCCGCGGAAGAACAGCAGATCGCCGTCAGCCGGATGTGGTAGTCCGATTCTGATGAGCACACCGCTTAAGAAGCCCATCTTCCGCTTGGCGTCGTGTGTGTTGAGCGGATGGCTGAAGGTGACATCGGCGGTTTCGACCGTGAAGTCCTGGTGCTGGCCTCTGAAGGTGATCCCGCAGCCCATATGGCTGCGGGATTCATCATGGACAAACAAATGATGCGCCCCGAGGGTGCGCCAGGTGATATCCCCTCTGAATGCGAACGCCAGGTCGCTCAACAGGACCCGATGGCTGGCCAGGATGTTGGCCTGGGCGAATGCTCTGTTGTATTGCCGGTCCAGCAGGCGTACCGGAAAGATGTAGATGAGCGTGACGGCGTTGATCAGAATGACTGCCACCCCAGGTGCCTTGAACAATGCGTACACGGACACGGCGTAGGCAATGATGACCGACGCATAGCACAGCAACAAGGCTGCCCTGTAGATTCGCAGACTGGTGAGGGCTTTGTTTTCCATGTTTACGCCATTGCGTGGCCGTGAGGTCGGACATCGAAGCTGGATCTGAGAAAGGCAATCGCTTGCCGGATGTCGTGTGCCACATTGGAACTGCCCGCTTCGATACTCACGCGACCCTCGTAGTCGGCTGCGCGCAGGGCTTCGATGAACGGCGCGTAATCCCATTCATCCATGCTGGCGGGGTAGATGCGGCCGACCTCGCTGAGCAGGTTTGGATTGGCCAGGTGTACGTGCGCCAGGAACTCTTTGCCGTACTTTGCAATATGGGCGACCGGCTCTTCTTCCCAGGCCAGATGGAAATAATCGACCAACACCCTGATGCGCGGGTGGCTCACCTGCTTGGCCAGCAGCACACCGTCTTCGAAGGTGTTGATGATGTTGCACTCGGGCTTGCGCAGCGGCTCTATGGCGATGGTGATGCCGTGTCGATCGGCGATGGGTGCAATGGCGCGACACAGTTCGAACAACTGTTCGTAGGCTTTGAGAAACGAAAACCCCGCCGGCACATTGCGGGACGCGCCGCTGCCGAGGACGACAACCCTGGCGCCCAGTGAGGCGGCGCGCGTCAGGGCGAATTCGACATATTCCAGCAGCTCGGCCAGTTTGGCGTCCGGCCCGGTGATGGGCATATAGGGCGGAAAGAAGTTATTGCAGACCTCGCATGGAATGCCAGCGGCTTCAACCCTCATCCGCAAAGCGCCAAATTGCTCATCGGAAAGTGCGCACATTTCCGCAATGGGGAGTTCAATGTAGTCGTAGCCGCTGCTAGCGACGGCTTCCACGATCTCGATCCCCGTCCTGTCGTCGCCTCGGGCGACGAGGTTGCCGCAACATCCAAATTTCATGGTGTGTTTTCTCGATGGGCGGACGCCCGCGAGGACGTCCGCAAGAAAGGAACAAAGCCTCCGCCGATGAGATCGGCGGAGGTTGGTCAATGGGACTACATCACGAGGTTCAATATGCAGAGGATGCCGAAGCCAGCCCAGGACCATACGAACTGCATGCCCTCATAGCCGAATACCTGCAGTTTCAGATCGTCGAACTTGAAGGTTCGAGTGAGCACCCAGAAGAAACTGTCGTTGTGCAGCGAGAACATCTGCGCCCCAATACAGGTGGCATAGGCGCACAGAAGCAGATTGGCGTTGGGCATCGCCATCAGGATGGGGGCGCAGATGGTGGCCGTGGTTGCCATTGAGACCGTCCCGCTGCCCAGCACCAGCTTCAGGATCCCGGCCGTCAGGAAGGGCAACAGCAGGATGGGCAGATTCATGTCCGCCAGACCGTGTGCCACGACATCGCCGATGCCGCTGGATCTGATGATGTTGCCGAACGCACCGCCAGCGCCCGTGATCAGGATGACGGTTCCGCAGCTTTGAATGCCGCGTTCGAGTATGTCGAGGACGTCCTTGCGTTCGCGTGTTCTGGCCAGGCCATAGGTCGCCAGCAGAAGCGCGATGCCGATGGCGATCACCGGGTGGCCCAGGAAGGCGATCAATTGCGTCGCAATGTTGGGCTCACCTTTGTAGAGCATCTTGGTGACCGTACCAATCAGGATCAACACGACAGGTGCGATGATCGGTGCGAAGGACACCAGGGCCGACGGATATTGAACGTCAGGGTCCAGGGTTGGGGCCACCGCCTTGGAAGATTCCTCGATATAGATCTTCTTCTGCTCGGGCGACACGTCCACGATCTCACCGCGCTCATCGACGACCTTGTACCAGCAATGGCCCACGATGCGTCCCATGATGATGATGATCATCATCAGCGGTATGCCCATGCAGAAGCCGAACAGGATGTAGGCGCCCAGGTCGATTTTGTCGCCAAACTGCGCGATCACCGCCAAGGGCCCGGGGGTCGGCGGCACCGATGTATGGGTGATGTTCAGGCAGCACGCCGTGATCAATGCCAGACCAGTCAGTGACTTCTTCTTGGCCTGGGAAATCGATTTGATCAGCGGCGCCAGGATGATCAGCGCCGAATCGGCGAAGATCGGAATCGACACCAGGAAGCCGGTGACGCCAAGGGCGACCTCTTCATGTTTGCCTCGTAGCGCCTTGAGAAAGGTGTACGCCATTCTCTTGGCGGCATGGGTCTCTTCCATGATCTGGCCCATCATGCAGCCGAACGCGATGACCAGACCGATACCGGCCAGCGTATTGCCGAAGCCGCTGGTGATCAGGCCCGGGATCTTCGTGATGTCGACACCGCCGACGAGGCCGACGGTGGCTGCTGCGATGATGAGTGCCAATGCCGGGTGGATTTTGGTCCTCATGATCAGCACCACCAGGAAAATCATGCCGATCGCCAGAGCGACCAATAACCTTGTTGTATCCATTGATATTTCTCCTAGTCTCCAGGTCTTACAAGTGAGGGCGGCGATCTGGTGAGCCAGATGTCTCCCTTTGGTTTATCTGTCAGGCCTTGACGCTCGCGAATACGTCGTTGAATTCGGCGCGAATGCCTTTGCTGAGGTCGTCTATCTGGTACACGGTCGTGATCAATGCCGACGCTCTGTAGATGTGATGGACGATGTCGTAGCCCCAATACGTGGTGACGAGCGACTTGTTGTCCGATGACGACGGGTTTTCGTGGTATTCCGGCGGGGCCAGGTGTTGGACTTGTCCGTGTTCGTCGATGACGGCCCGCGTGTGCGAAGGGTTGCGTCCGCACATGATGGGCACTGTGAAGATATGTGCGCCGCCGGGCCGGAGGGTGCGGCCGATTTCGCGGAAGGCGGCCGACGGGTCGAATATGTGTTCCAGGACGTCCTGCGTGATGAACAGATCGAAGCTGCCGTCGGCAAAAGTCAGATCTTCGATGTCTTCGCAGCGATGCCCATATGCAGGGTGAATGTCGCCGTGCGGAATATCGGGGTGGTAGTGCGACGACGTATAGCCGGGGCAGGTTTGGCGCAGGTGCTCGCTGAGCCCCCTGTTGGCGGGCGAGGACTCGTGTATCGACAGTTCCTTGTAGTGCGGGAAGATTCTTCTTATGACATCAGCAAGCGCTCTTTCGCGGGGAATGCTCCAACACCGAGTGCAGATGAAATGATCGCGCAGCCAGGCATGTTCCGATAAAAAATTGCTGTCTTCCTCACAAACTGGGCAAAAACCGCGAGACTCGAGTACGGGCATCCTTGGTCCTGACGATGGCGGGCGTGAGGACGCAGCCTGTCATCAATGGCACGGGCGGTTCTTGATCTGGAGGGCTAGTGCGCAGCGTAAGCGCCGAAATTAACCAGATCTTTTCAAAGCAGGAAATGACGCATGAATTGATGCGAAGGATTTGTGGATGTTGCGTCGATCCATCTTCCGACACGTAGCGGATCGTCGAAGTGTGTGCGTAGGAATTTGGATTGAATGCGGTCTCTCGGCTCAGGCCAACCCGATGAGCCGCTGGATATGCGGCGACAGCTGTTTGGCGCGATGGCGCACGAGATAGAAGTGTCGTGTGAGCGCGGGCAGTTCGGTGTCCAGGATGCGCAGATGTCCGAGCAGTATCAGGTTCTGCACCACGCAACGCGACAGGCAGGCAATGCCCACGCCGGCGGCGACGCTGCGCTTGATCGCTTCTGAGCCACCCAGTTGCATCGAATGCTCGAAATGATGCAGGTGGGGCAGTAGTGCGTGTTCGACTGCGCTGCGCGTGCCGGATCCGGGCTCGCGCAACAGCCAGCGAGCGGTCTTCAGCGCGTCGATCGACACCGGCTTGCGGCGCGTGGATTGCGCCAGCGGATGCGAGGGCGCGCATACGATCACCAGTTCGTCGCTGCGCCAGGGCTCGACGTGCAAGGCGTCGTCATGGCATGGGCCTTCCACCAATCCGACGTCGATATCGAGGCGGCTGGCCGCCATGGCGACATCGCGCGTGTTGGCGATGTACACATCCACGTTGGCTTCGGGTGATACGCGCAGCAGGTTGGCGATCATGTCCGGCACCAGATAGTTGCCGACGGTGGTGCTGGCGCCGAGGCGGATGCGTGGTGCCAGTCGCTGGCCGTGCGCACCGACGGGGCCGATGCCGAACTGGCGTTCGATATCGTGTGCTTGGTCGAGCAGCATGCGCGCTCGGGCCAGCAGGGTACGGCCGGCTTCGTTGATGACCAGGCGCTTGCCGATGCGGTCGAACAGTGCGGCATCGAGCGTGGTTTCCAGTTCGAGCAGGGCGTCGCTCGCTGCCGACTGTGACAGGCCGATGCGCCGGCCAGCCGCGGCCGTGCTGCCGCTATCGGCGACGGCGACGAAGATCTCCAACTGACGGAGGTTGAGGTGCATCGTTTATAACGGATTTTCCTGTTGATAGTTATTGAGATTACCCGTTTTTCAAGTTGATTCAAGCGTTTCACACTGCCGGCTTCGCTGACTCTCCAACGCGTGCCTTGGGCGACGCGGCCTGCATCATGATGTGTGTATCGAGTGCCGGGATGTCTTCATTGCGCGCAGCCTCTGCGCGCTTCGCGCCCGGTCTGGCGCTGGCGCTCGTGCTGGCGCTGCTGTCCCTGTGGCTGGGGCGATGGCCGTCACTGCAGGCACATGGCATCAGCGCGCTGACCCTGTCGATCGTGCTGGGCATGCTGGTGGGCAATACGGCGTATCCCCGCATCGCCGGCCGTTGCGCGCCAGGGGTCGGTGTCGCCAAACAATGGCTGTTGCGGGCGGGAATCGTCCTCTACGGCCTGCGCCTTACCTTGCGGGACATCGCTGATGTGGGCATCACCGGCGCGCTGATCGACGTGGTGATGCTGCTCACTACCTTCGGCCTGGCACTGTGGTGCGGACGCCGGGTGTTCGGACTCGATGGCAAGACTTGCGCCTTGATCGGCGCGGGCAGCGCCATCTGCGGTGCGGCGGCGGTCATGGCGACCGAGCCTGTCGTGCGAGGGCGTGCCGAGCAGGTGACGATTGCCGTATCGACGGTGGTGGTGTTCGGCACCTTGGCGATGTTCACCTACCCGCTGCTGTATGGGCTGAATGCCGTGCATGGCTGGCTGCCGTTGACGCCGCGGGGCTATGGCCTGTTCGTCGGTTCGACGGTGCACGAAGTAGCGCAGGTGGTGGCCGCCGGTCGCGCCGTCGACCAGGCGGGCGATGTCGCCGTGATCGCCAAGATGGTGCGGGTGATGCTGCTGGCGCCGTTTCTCGTCGCGGTGTCTGCGCATGTCGCGCGGCGCTCGCGTTCGCCGGTCGGTGCCGGGCGCCCGGTGCCGATCGTGGTGCCCTGGTTCGCCTTCGGCTTCGTCGCGGTGGCGGTGCTCAATTCATGGATGCCGTTGCCGCCGACCCTGGTGGCGCTGCTGCTCGATCTGGACACGGCGCTGCTGGCCATGGCGATGGGCGCGCTGGGGCTGACCACCCACTGGCAAGCGCTGCGCAGCGCCGGGCTCAAACCCTTGTTGCTGGGTGCCGTGCTTGCGTTGTGGCTGGTGCTGGGTGGCCTTGCCGTCAATGCCTGCGCCATGCGCTGGCTCGGTTAGGCGGCCTCTTCGAACTGGTGGGTGCGGTACGTGCGCACCACGTCGAGAAACGCCTGCAACACGGGCGAGGGGTCGTTGCGCCGATACATGCATTGCACGTCCATCGGCACGCGGGGCAGGCCGGTGTAGGGGCGAAACACGATGTTGGGCAGGTGTACCTCCGCCATGGAGGGCGGTGCGAAGGCTACCGCCAGGCCGGCGCTGACCAGCGCCAGCGAGGTGAGCACGTCATCGGCGCGATGGCGGGCGTGCGACTTGGTGCCGTAGGCCTGGCCCAGCCCCGCTTCGAGGGCGGTATCGTAGTTGGCGCCGATGCGTGGCTCGTCTTCGAGCATCGACACGTCAACCACGTCGAGCCGCGCCAGGGGGTGGTCCTTGTGCAAGACCAACTGCAGGTATTCGCGGCACACCACTTCGTAGGCCATGTCTTCTTCGGGCGGCAGATAGCGGTCGATGGCCATCAGCGTGCGGCCCTCGCGCAGGAATTCGATCTGCTGATCCTTGCGCACATTATGCAGACGGAATTCCACCGACGGATGTCGTGCGGCGAACGCGCTGAGTAGTTGCGGCACGATGGTCAGGATCGACGATCCATACACGCCGATGTTGACCGGCGTGCGGCATTGCGAGCCGGCTTGCAGCACATTGGTCTTGGCGCGGCCCAGTTCGGCCCGGATGGCGCGTGCATGCTGCAGCAGGGCGACGCCGGCGGCGGTGATCTCCATGCCGGCGGTGGTGCGAGTAAACAACGGCACGCCGATTTCCTGCTCCAGCGACTGTACCTGGCGCGTCAGTGCCGGTTGCGTGATGTGCAGACGTGCAGCCGCCCGCCCGATGTTCTTTTCTTCTGCTACGGCGATGAAATAAAGCAGCGATCGCGTTTCCACCGATGACCCCCCGCATGATGCTGTCGAGCTGAACCAGCGCCACTGTCCGCAACACGCGCAAGGCGTGTCAATGTATGTAAACCCAGAGCCGGCAGCGTATGCGGATTCGCATCACGTTGCGGCCTGCAGGATAGCAAAGCGCGCCGCACGCCGGCCATCAAAGGCCCGCCTGCGACGCGCGGAGGAGGGGGGGCGACGAGGGTCAGACGCGATAGCGTTGGACGATCTGGCGCATCTGTTCGGCGGCATCGTTGAGCTGGCCGGCCGTGCTGGCGGTCTGGCCGGCGGCGGCGCTGGATTCTTCCGCCATCTGTGCGATGCGTTCGATCTGCGCCGCGATGGTGTTGCTGGCGATGCCCTGTTCCTGGATGGCGCTGGTGATGTCGCCCATCATGGACGCGACGTTGCCGGTCTTGTGGCTGATCTGCCCGATGGCGGACAGCGCATCGTCGGCCTGCCGCACGCCGTCCTCGACACGCTCGACCGTCACCGACATGGCGCGGGCGGTTTTTTCGGCGCTGTTGCTCATGGCCGAGATGGTCTGATCGATCTCGGTGGTCATGGTTGCCGTGCGTTCGGCCAGCTTGCGCACCTCGTCGGCCACCACCGCGAAGCCGCGACCCTGTTCGCCGGCCCGGGCCGCTTCGATGGCGGCATTCAACGCCAACAGGTTGGTCTGGTCTGCCACTTCCTTGATGATCGACACCGAGGCGGCGATCTGGCGGCTTTGCTGTTCCAGTTCGCTCATGTTCTGGGCGGTGCCGCGTACGGTGTCGGCAATGCCGCGGATGGCCTGTACCGTCTGGGTGATGACGGCCTCTCCGGTGGCGGCCAGCGAGCCGGCTTCGGTGGTTTCCTGATTCACCCCGCCGGCGCGGTCGCCAACGTGATTGACGCTGACGGTCATCTCTTCGACGGTGGCGGCCACCGTGGCGGACGCATCGCTTTGTGCGGCGGCCGCGGTCGATACCTGGGTGGCCGTTTGCGCCAACTCGTTGGCCGCCACCGAAACGTCGCCGGACTGGCGAGCGATGGCCTTGAGGCTCTCTTGCATCCGTTCGATCAGGCTATTGAAAGCACGCGCGGTGCTGGCTACTTCGTCCTTGCCCGCCTGCGGCGCGCGCTGGGTGAAGTCGAGCGAGCTTTCGATGGTGGCGATGGCAGAGCGCAGCGCGTTGAGCGAGCGTGCAATGGCGCGGGCGAGGAACCAGCCCAGGCCGCCCGTGACGAGCACGCCCAGCACCACCGCCAGCCAACTCAGGGTGCGCGACTGAGAGATGGTCTCTTCACTGCGCTTGACCTCCTTGGCGACCCACTTCTTGTTGTATTCGACGTGGGCATTGGTGGCGGCGATCATGGCGAGCCCTATCGGGGTGATCGTCTGGCGCTGGGTGATGATCATCTCGGCATTGTCCTGGCGCACCGCCTCGAACAGCTTCTTGGTGTTGGCGTAGTAGTCCTCGATGGCCTTGCGGTCCTGTTCGAGCAGGCGACGGTCTTGGTCGTCGTTGACCATTTTTTCGCCGTAGATCTTGAGGGCTTGCTGGGCGTCGTTGTAGGTGGCCTGAAGGTCGCTCTCGTATTGGGCGCGGGTTTCGGGTGAGTTTTCCAGCAGGAATGCCAGCGTTGCCACGCGCAGCTTGTACGAGTCGCCGCGCAGGCGGGTGATCAGTTCGAGGCTGGGGTAGTCGGTATCGCGGAAGTTAACGATGACACTCGAAAGCTGATACTGCACGTAGTTGCCATAGAGGCTGACGCACAACAGCGTTGCGAGCGCTACGCACACAAGAGCGGTCAGGCGCGCGGCAATAGTCATGGATTTCTCACTTGGGAGGTTGGATGCGAACTACAACGGCAAAGCCTGTGGGTACCTGAGCGCCGTCGGAGCGGGGGCCATATATTTTTACAGGCAGACGCCTCTTGCAGGCAGGCGCTGACCGGTAATCGGCTGGACATCCGGCCGCCCTTTGCCATGCTGCATCTGGGGCTGCAGCGGCCTTGCGGCGGCCTCGATGCCTGTGCGGCGCCGTAGGCCGGCCGCATAACCCACCCTTTCGGGCAGTGATGCCGAACTGTTGACGGAAACGGAGCCCTGCAATGCCCAACCTGTACCTGCCCGGCTCGGGCGACGTGACGCAGACGATCAATCCGTGGACGTGGTTCACGCGCCTGGCCTTTGGCCAGATCGGCCTGTTCAACATCAACGTGGGCAAATCCGCCGACCCCGCCCTCGAACAACGCATCCTCGAAGATGTCGGTAGCTACGGGCGCCAGATCGGCCAGTTGGCCGACGCCCTGGATGCCGTGCTGGCGCACATGAAGACCGATGACTGGGATCAGGAGGCGCGCGATGCCGTGGGCGCCTTCCGCTATCAACTGAACGAAGTCCGGCGCATCAAGAGCGCGCGCCAGCGCGAACTGCGCGCTTGAACGAGGGGGTGCGACGGACTGCACATTCGTCACGCCGCGCGGCGCGATCATCCGGGCGCGGCACGCTTTGGCGGCACAATAGCGACTTCGTCCATTCAAGATGCGCTCGCCGATGTTCGGTTTGCCCACGACGGCCACGGCCCCGTTCTGTCCGTCCGAAGTTCGCGGTTCGATCAAGATCCCGCCTGGCGCTACGCTGTGGCACAAGCTCGTGCGCTTTGCCGGACCGGGCCTGTTGGTGTCGGTGGGCTACATGGACCCCGGCAACTGGGCCACCGATATCGAAGCGGGCGCCAGGTACGGCCACAGTCTGTTGTTCGTCGTGCTCCTGTCGAGCCTGGCGGCGATGGTGCTGCAATGCCTGTCGATGCGCCTGGGCATCGTCACCGGCCGCGACCTGGCACAACTGTGCCGCGATCGTTATCCGCCCGCGCTGGCCAAGACGTTATGGGTGTTTGCCGAGCTGTCCATCATCGCCTGCGATCTGGCCGAAGTGCTCGGTTGTGCGTTGGCCTTCCACTTGTTGCTGGGGGTCCCCTTGCTGGCCGGCGTGGGGCTGACGGCGCTGGACACGATGATCGTGCTGGGCCTGAAGGGAAAGAACTTCCGCACCGTCGAGGCCATTGTCCTGGCCTTGATCGCCACCATCGGGCTGTGCTTCCTGGTCGAGCTGCTGCTCATCAAGCCACTGTGGCCGGAGGTGGCGCGCGGCATGGTGCCGTCATGGCAGGCCATCAGCAGCCAGGAGCCGTTGTACCTCGCCATCGGGATACTCGGCGCGACGGTGATGCCGCACAACCTGTATCTGCATTCGTCGATCGTGCAGACGCGCGTGGTCAGCGAAGCCGAACACGTCAAGCGCGAAGCCATCGCGCTGGCGCGCCTCGATACGGTGGTCTCGCTCATGCTGGCGCTGTGCATCAATGCGGCGATCCTGATCCTGGCGGCTTCGGCGTTTCATTCGACCGGACACGACAGCGTGGCCGACATCGAAGATGCCTACCATTTGCTCGAACCCATCGTCGGGACTGCCCTGGCGGGGGCGCTGTTCGGCGTGGCCCTGCTGGCGGCCGGGCAGAGTTCGACCTTCACCGGCACCATCGCCGGGCAGATCATCATGGAAGGTTTTCTGAAGCTCAAGATTCCCTGCTGGCAACGACGCCTGCTTACGCGTGCGCTGGCCCTGGTGCCGGCTTTTGTGGGGATCTGGCTGATGGGGCCGCATGCAGTGGGCAAGCTGCTGGTGGCCAGCCAGGTGGTGCTGAGCTTTCAACTGCCGTTCGCGCTCTACCCCCTGGTGCGCTTTACCAGCGATCGCGCCTTGATGGGTGTCTTTGCCAACGGGCTTGTGATGAAGCTTGTGGCCTGGGGGCTGTTTGGCGTGATCAGCGTGGCCAACGTATGGCTGACCTGGCAGTTGCTGAGCTGATTCGTGAAGCCGGTGCTCAGCCCATCGGCATCATGCTGAACAAAAAAACGCCCACGTGATGTGGGCGTTTTTCTGGGCCGGGTACTGCGCGCGTCAGGCCGGTGTGCTTTCGCGGACCACCAATTGGTGTTCGAGTGCGTGATCGACCGCCGGCGTGCGCTTTTTGCTGCCGAAGTGTTCTTCGATCTGGCGGACCAGTGTCGTGATGGCGACGTGGCCGTGATAGCGCTTGTCCTGCTGCACGGTGGTGAGCGGCGGGTGATAACAGGCGCTCTCGGGCAGATTGTCGACGCCGATCAAGGCCAGATCCTGCGGAATGCGCAGGCCGCGGCGGTGCGCCGTTAGCATAGTGCCGAGCGCCATGCGATCGTTGGCCACGAAGATGGCATCCAGATCGGGGTGGCGGTCGAGCAGACGTTCGGAGGCGGCCTGTCCGGACAGTGCGGTCCAGTCACCTTCTTCGATCAGGTCGTCGCCATGCGGCATGCCGGCCTCCGCCAGGGTGGCCTGCCAGCCTTCGACACGCTGGCGCGCCACCCACCAGGAACGCGGGCCGGAGATGTGGCCGATCTTCTTGCGGCCCAGGCTGACCAGGTGGCGCGTCGCGATGACGCCCACTTCGACGTTGTCGAAACCCACCACGTTGAGGTCGGCCAGACGTTCGGCCGACATGAAGACGATCGGTACCGGCACCTTGGCGAGGCGTTCGGAGGTCCACCATTCCTGGCTGTGGCCGAGGTCGGGCGCGCCCCAGATGATGCCATCCACGTGCTGGTCGATGAGCGAGAGCAAGACGTTTTCAACGCCTTCAGGCGTAGCGTCGGGCAGCTTCTTGAGCATCAGGGCATAGCCCAGCGATTCGGCGCGGCGCGCCATGCCCAGGTACAGATCGGTATTGATGTAGCTAAGGTCGGAACTGACGATGCCGATGGTGTGGCTACGCCCGCTGGTCAGATTGCGCGCCAGGGCACTGGGACGGAATCCCAGTCGCGCGATGGTCTCCAGCACACGGCCCCGGGTGGCGTCCGATACGCTCGGACTCTGGTTTACGACGCGGGATACCGTTTGTTTGGATACGCCAGCCTCGGCGGCGACGCGCGAAATAGTGACGCGCTTTTCGAGAAGCACGGATAACCTCCAATTGATTTTCGCGAGGCAAGAAGGACTCCCCGCGGTCGCGGGATTCTCTGATATGTAAAGACGATTGCCCATTGCGGAGTTCCCGCAGACAGGCTCATTGTGGGCACGGATGGTGGCACGCGCATGACGTTCGCTCCATGCCACGCGATCGAAGGATGCCCTGACGCGACCAAGGCGCCTTCGCGGCTGAGGCGGTGACGCTCAGAAACCGTAGCACACGGTATAGCTGGCGCTTTCGTCGAAGTTGCCCGTGCTCGTCGAGGACTTGGTCGACGCGTCGGAGATGAATGCCCCGACCGAACCGGTCGCGGGGTTGCCATCGTCCATGGTCGAGTCGATCTGCTGGGCAATGCGCCCGTTGATATTGCCCTGGCAGATGAATTGGCGACCATTGATGGCGTTTTGCAGGCCCGACGGGCGGGTACGGCTGACGCCGATGCGTCCGCCGTCCGAATTGCGGGGTACCCACTTGTCGATGTCCGTGCCCGGCGCGGTGGCATCGCCGGTGGCCAGGTTGGCCAGGCGCAGGTGCTGCCACATGATGACCGATTCATCGGTGGCCGCGGTGGAATCCCAGGCGCCATCGATAAGGCCGTTGCCGACGTTGCCCGCGGCCTGCGTTGCCGTGCTGCCCAGGTGGCTCTGCGCCGATGGATCGTCGCCCGGCAGGGCGCGGTAGCGGTCCTGGTAGGCGGCGATCATGGTCATGGTATTGCGGAAATCATTGACCGCGGCCTTCGCCTTGGCGCTGTTGATCAGCTCCTGCCCCTTCAGGACGCCGCCCAGCAGCAGGCCGATGATCACCAGCACAATGGCGATTTCGACCAGAGTGAAGCCGGATTGGGTGTTCTTCATGGTTATGCTCCATAGGCCCTGAAACGGGCGTATGAAAAGGGGGCGGGACCGCCGTTCTCCAAAAAATAGGCCCAGGAATCGTCTGGGCCCGCTACAGCAAGTACGACAATATCATCGCCTTCGGGGGCAGTATGTATAAAGCGTCACGCTGATTACGTGAGGCGCATCAAAGCATATAAGCATCCGTCATGTATTTCACGGTCTTTGCCGACCCGGTCAGGAAATGCCATCGGCCGTGCCCGGCCGCGCCAGGGGCAGGCCAGGCTGTTCGGCCGGGGCCGCCTGGCTGGCTGGACGCGGCATGTCGCCGACCGGGCCGAGCAGACGCCACACCCGTACCACCCCCTTGCCCTTGAGTGCCATGTTCACCGGCTCGGCAAAGCGGAAGCGGCCGGCCAGCCGCAGGTAAGTGCTTTCGTCGCACTGGATGCCGCTGGGGGCGCCTTCGCCGGTGATGCGATTGGCCAGATTGACGGTGTCGCCCCATAAGTCATAGATGAACTTCTTCTTGCCGACCACGCCAGCGACTACCGGTCCGGTGCCGATGCCCACGCGTACCTGCAAACGGCGGGCGTCGTCCCGCGAGGCCAGCCAGTCGCGCATGGCCAGCGCCAGCGCCGCGACGGCGCCGCACGGATCGGCCAGACCGTCGTTGAGGCCGCCCGCCACCATATAGGCGTCGCCGATGGTCTTGATCTTTTCCAGGCCGTGACTCTCGGCCAACTCATCGAAGCGCGAGAACACCGCATTGAGCATGGTGAACACTTCAGGGGCGGACATGCCGGCGGCCATCTCGGTGAAATCCACGATGTCGGCGAACATGACGGTCACCTCGGCGAAGCCGTCGGCGATGGTTTCGTCCGAATGCTTGAGGCGTTCGGCGATGGGGCCGGGCAGGATGTTGAGCAGCAGGCGCTCGGAGCGCGCCTGCTCGATCGCCAGCTGCGCATGCGCCAGCCTGAGGGCTTCCTGCGCGCGTGCACGTTCGAGCAGGGCGAAGCGGAGTGACAGGTACACCAGCGTCGAAATCGTCGCGAAATTGAGCGCGAAGAACAGCATGGAGATCTGCCGCGTCACCTGCTGTCCGCTGGCGACGGCCATGTCGGCCAGGAAATAATCCGTTGCCCCGGTCAGCAGCGTGAGGATCAGATAGGCCGCAAACCATGGCAGCGATTCGCGGATGCCCATGCACAGCAGGGCCGTGATGGGCGACAGCAGACCCCACAGGATCAGGCCGGAGGCCGATACGAAGTCGCCGATGGCCCACTGCGCCATGAACGGAAAGAACAGCAGCAGGGCCAGTTGCGACAAGCGGAAGAACTGGAAATGGCCCCACTGGATATAGATGGCGATGTTGGCCGCCAGCAGGACCTGCAGGCTGAAGGGCAACGTGGCCGAAAGGCGTGGCCCCAGCGCCCAATAGATGGCCAGCCACAGCGAAGCGGCCAGGCTGACCAGGCCGGTGATGAAGACCAGCAGGGCTTTTTGCTGGCGCAATTCGTCGCTGTCGCCGTCGCGGATGCCGGCTGCGCGCAGGCGGTCGACGAAGCCCGATGTGGAGGCGGCGCGCCGGATCATCGCAGCGGCAGGTTGCGTCCGCCCTGGATCAGGCGGCCCATCAGGATGAAACGCGATCCCCACACCAGCATGTCATCGTTCTGGCCGGCTTGCACCTGGCTGTTGACGAGCGGAATCGGCGTGGACTCGGCAGGGTCCTCGCCGGGTGACCACAGTACGAAGGCGACGCTGCCTTCGGAGTTGAGCCGGTTGGCGCCATCCTTGACCACCAACTGGCTGTTGGTGCCGGCTGCCAGCGTAGGGATGGCGGGCGCCAACAGGGCATTGCTGACGGCATAGCGCAGCGGCTGACCCCAGGCATCGGTGTTGCCCAGACCGAGGTCCTTCCAGGGCAGCATGCCGGCCGAGGTGGTGCCCGTGGTGCCGTCGGTATTGCTCGGGCAGGTGCCGGCCTCGCCGCGCGCATCGACCGCCGGGCAAGGCAGATAGCCCTGCGTCATGGCAAAGCTGTAGAGCGCTTCGCGGGCTTCTTCAAGCGTGTCCCGCGTCTGCACGATGTGGGCGCGCTGGGTCTGCACGCGCAAAGCCATCATGGCGCCACCCGCGAGCACCGCGAGGATGACCAGGGCAATGGCGATTTCGATGAGGGTAAAACCGAGCGTGTTGTGCTTCTTCATTGTTCCGAATCATCGCAAGCCAATGTGGCCGTGACACCGTTCATGCGCAGCGCACATCGCGTGGTACCGGCACTGGCCGTCAGCGTGGCACCGCCGTCGACCCCCACACTGTAGCTGACATAGTCATACCAGCGATTGAAACACAACCATGCGGCAGTCGCGCGTGGGCTGGCGGGGGTAAAGCAATATTCATTGATGGTATTGCCCCCGGCGGCTACGCGCGTGCCGACGCAACGGTATTCGATGTCGGCCAGTGTGCCCGAGTTACAGTCGGTGGGCTCGGGCGGGTTTGCAAGATCGGTGCCGCGGGGCCAGATCGACCACAGGGCGTCGTCATAGCGGGCCTGCGCGCCCAGCGTATCGCCGCGCACGAAAGCCAGTGTCCGCCCCGGGCTGGGGATGCCGCCGGTGGCGAGCGGGGTGGTCGACAGCGCCTGCAACACGTTGGGGATCACCTGCCGCATGATTTCGTCGCGCTTGATTGGCATGACGACATCATTGAAGGTGCCCGACCGCGCGCCCTGGGCAATACGGAGCACCCGTTCGGCATTCGATACCGTCCCCGCGGCCCCGCTGCTGGCGGTGTCCAGGTAGGTTGCCGCCTGCAACGGCGAGCAGGAGTCGCCATCGGCGCGCGCCTGCGTGGCCAGCGCCGGACCGGGCGCGATGATGGCCGCCATGATGGGCTCGGTGATGCCCGTATCCATATTCACGAGCGTCAGTTGCCCCTGGTTGCCGGGATTGATCTGGCGCGTGGCGGTGATACGGTCGCGGGCGCCGAATGAGGCGCTGCGCAGATCGGCGGACATGACATACCACAGCGGCGTCAGGCCATAGAGGGAAGCGGGCGGGATGCCGAGGGTCTTCCAGGGCACGCAGCCCATGGCTTCGCCACTGTTGCCGGCGTCGCCGCAGGAATTAGCCTGGCCGTAGCCGGTATCGTTGGTCGTCGTGCTGCTGTCGGGGCACAGCAGCGCACCGGGCGTGTTGTCTTCGAGTGCCGCCTTGGCGATCAGGGCCTCGCGCGCTTCGCGCAGCGCGATGCGGGTAAAGCGTGCTTCGCGCAGGTCTTGCCGGGTGGTGGATAGCGTCAGGGCACGGGCGAGGAAGGCGGCGCCGACCAGCGATAGCAGCGCGACCAGCGCGAGCGCGGCATAGCCGCGCTCCTGGCGCCATGTCACTGAGTCAGCTCCGTCGAGGCGGGTGCCAGGTTGACGGTTTCGCCGACGCGCAGGTCGATGCTGCGGCCATTGCCCGCGAAGATGCGGGCGGAGTGTTCGCCGACACTGGCGACCGGGGCGCGGTCGAAGTGCGACTTGCCGTTGATCCAGACCACGCTCTTGCCATCCGAGCGCCGCACGATGCCATCGAGGCGCAGCGTATCGTTCTTGGCCTGTTGCGTGGCGGCGGCTGCCGGGTCGATGCGGGTATTGCGGGCACGCATGTCGTCGAGGACGGCGCGCTTCTGTGGTGTCATGAAGACCCGGCCCAGCCCCTCGTCGGCGTCCATCGCCGGGATGGCGGTGCCGGCCAGGGTGAATAAAGCGACGGGCGTTACCGCCCAGCGCATGATGTGTGCTGCTCTCATCGCGTAGTCCCTACCAGCGCCGGCGCCGGCGCAGTCTTCTGGATCGTCAGCCAATCCAGGGTGCAGTCGGCCACCAGGGATATCGTGTCGCCCGCCCCCGTGGCCGTGGTGGGCGCGCGCGTCATCGTACAGTCACGGATCACGACCTGGCCTTCGTAGTGCTGGCGCAGGTCGCCCAGTACCCGCAGCAGGTCGCCTTCGTGGAGCAGACCCAGGTGCAAGCGCATGGGACTGGCGGTCAATGTGTATTCTCCTTGTTCACCCAGCGGACGCAACACCCGTTGAGGGAGAATTTCGTATTCCAGAAGCGGCAGGCGACGAACGGTGCGAATGCGCTGAAGGGTGTCCGCCCATTCGAGCCGGCGCTCTGCCCCGATCACCCCGCGCTGGCGTAGTTGGTCGAAGCGTGCGATGGCTTGCCGGATGGCCGGTTCGTCCTGCTCGGTATGGGTGTATTTGTCGCGCAGGGAGCGGACGGTGGCGGTGGCCTGCAACTGCTCGGCGCGAGTCCGTTGCAGCAGGCGGTCGGCCAGCACGAAAAGCGTGGCGCCGCCAAGGACCAGCACGACGCACAGGATTACGCAGGGGGCGAGGTAACGCGTTGCGCTGACGTTCATCGACGCTCCCCCGGCAAGCTGAAGCGCACCTGGAAGTTGGTGCTGGCCGTCGTGCTGGCGGCATCGCTGCGCAGCGTTTTGTCGGATTCGGCGTCGAAAGGCAGGCGTGGCAGCAGGACGTCGCCGCCGGTGTCCTGGCGCAGCGCCGCGGCGAAGTCGCGCACGCGTCCCAGGGCGGCGCGAGGGTCCGCCGCCGAACCGCTGGGCAGATGGGCGTCGGCGGTGGTCCACTGGCGCCATGCGGGGCGGGCCGTCGCCGGTGTGGTGGCGTCGGCCGAGCCGCCGCTTACCGGCACCATGCGCCAGTCGAGCCGTTCGAGTTCCACGTCAGGAAACCGGTCCAGGGTGCGCGACAGCGCATTCAGGGGGCCGATGACATCGACCGATTGGCGGCTTGCCGCGTCGAATCCGGACACGACATCACGCAGGGTGGCCAGCGAAGCGGGCAGTTCCGGCAGCTTGGCGACCAGGGCGTCATAGCGGTGGGCTTCGTCGCGGGCCACCAGTTGGGCCTGCGCGGTGGCGGCCTGGAGCGCGCGGGCATCCAGGCGCGCGGTCAGCGCGGCGGCCGCCAACAGGGCGAAACTGAGCAAGCCGGTGGCGGCGATGGCGTTGCGTGCGCAGCGCAGCTTGAAATAACGTGTGTCGGCGGCGGGCGCCATTTGCAGCGGCATCTTGGCGCGCAGGGCCAGGCGCATGAGAATCGGGCGTACGTCCGAATCGGCCGGTTGTTCCCGCACGCCGGTGTGGCGCGCCAGTTCCTCGATATCGATGGCGTGGAACTCGAACTGATCGGCGTCGAGCATGGCGTCCCACTGGGCGGCATCGCGACGGTGCAGCAGCGCCCATACCGCCAACCGCGTGCCGCGTGGCAGCCAGCGTTGCGCGATCAGGTACTGATGCAGCTTTTGCGCTTCGTACAGGCAGCCCGCCCCCCATTGCGCGGCGCCGTCGACTGGATGTGGCGACAGGCGCGAAAAGCGCAGTTGGCCGTCTTCGAAATAGGTCTGGCGGATGCCGGCCGGCGAGACCGTGATGAGCAGTCCGCGCGCCGAGGTGGGGCGGATCTGGGCCAGCAGCGGCGCTGTCAGCAGCGGCGGTGTGACGAGCGCGGTCACGGCTACCTCATGCATGCGCAGGGCGCCCAGCCAGGGTTCGATCTGCTGCGGTCGCGTCAGCGCGGCGTGCAGGATCCGTTCGTCGCGCCGGCCTTCGGTTTCGCGGCCCAGCGACAGCGAAGCGGCATATGGCGTGCCGAAGAAATGCTGCTGGATCTTGCGTTCCAGCAGTGCTTTGCGGTCGGCGCCGACGACATGCGGAATGCTCTCCTGTTTGAAATCTTCTTCGCCAATGTCGACCAGGATGGTGTGCGTGCCATGGCGGCCACCGGCCCGCAGCCAGTGTGCAAAGGCGTGCGCACCGCCCTCGCCGGCGGGAAAGTCACTTTCGTGCCGTACGCCGCCTTGCGTGGCGCGCCAGCTCTGCAAACCATGGTCGTCGATGTAATGCAGCCAGCGCATGCCCGTCATACCTTCATGCGCGTGATGATGTCGTAGATCGGGCCGAGGATCGCCAGCGCCACCCACATCATGATCGCGCCCAGCAGCAGGATCATGATGGGTTCGAGGGCGGCCTGGGCGCGGGCGATGGATTCGCGCACGTCGCGGTCGTAGAAATAGCTGACGTTACGCAGGGCCACATCGAGCGACCCGGTGTTTTCGCCGACGCGCAGCATGCGCACCACCAGCGGCGGAAACAGCCCCACCCGCGAGAACGCCGAGGTGACGTTCTGGCCCTCGCTGATCAATTGCTCCGCCCGCAGGAGTGCCTGGCGCATGACCAGGTTGCCGGCCACGTCCTGGGCGACCCGGATGATGTCGATGATGGCGATTCCCGAGCTGTACATCATGGCGAACAGGTTGCCGAAGCGGGCCAGGATGATTTTGCGGTAGACCGGACCGTACAAGGGGATGGCCAGCTTGATGGCGTCCCAGCGGCGCGCTGCCACGCCGTTCAGGCGCACGGCGGCGGTGGCCATCGTGACCAGGGCGCCGCCGCCGATCAGGAACAGCCACCAATAATGGGTGAGGGCATTGGACACGGCCACCAGGACCCGTGTTTCGAGCGGCAGGTTCTGGCCGGCGGTGCGGAACAGTTTGGACACTTCGGGCACGACGTACACCATGGCCACGAAGACCGCCATGATGGTGGCGCCCGCCACGAAGGCCGGGTAGACCACGAGTTTTTGCGTGTAGGCCGACAGCTCGTCGTCGCGCTTGGCCGATTCGGTCAGTTCCTTCAGAACGTCGGGCAGATTGCCGGAGCTCTCGCCGGCGCGCACCAGGGCGCAGAACACCGGATCGAAGACGCGGGGGTGCTCGGCCAATGCCTGCGACAAGGCCCGCCCGCCCTGGATGCTCTCGATGACCTGGCCGATGATCTGGCGGAAGCGCCCGTTTTCGGTTGCCGTGCGCAGGTCGGTGAGCGACTCGACCAGGGGCACGCCGGCGCGCGACAGTTGTTCGAGGTGAAAGCAGAAGTGGATGCGCTCACGCAGCGGCACGCGGCCGCCGAAGTGGAGACTGTGGCGCAGGGTCCGGCCGTTGATGAAATCGAGTTCCTGGCGCTTGAGGCGCATTTCGAGGTCGACCAGATTGGCCGCCTCCATTTCGCCCCGCACCACGCGGCCGTCGAGATTCATGGCTTTGTAGGCATACATGGCCATGTCAGTACTCGGCTCCCGCCATCCGATCGGTGAGGTCGACCACGCGCGCCAGTTCGTCAAGCGACGTCTGGCCTTCGAGCACGCGGCGGATGCCGTCTTCGGCCAGCGTGCGGAAGCCCTTGGCGCGGGCGGCGTTGCGGACCTCGCGATAGGTGGCGCGGCGGGCGATGAGTTCGTCGATGTCGGCATCGACGCGCATGAGTTCCATCACCGCCATGCGTCCGCGATAGCCCTGGAAATCGCAACGCGCGCAACCGACGGCCTCGTGCAGCGATACGACCGTTTTGTCGGTGGACAGGCCGAGCAATTTGAGTTCGAACGCTTCGGCCGGGCGCTGGCGGGCGCAGTGCGGACACAGCTTGCGCAGCAGTCGCTGGGCAACAACCCCGATGATGTTGCCGGCCATGATGTCGGGCAGGATGCCGAGATCGAGCAGGCGCGGGATGACGCCGATGGCCGAATTGGTGTGCAGGGTGGAGTACACCTGGTGGCCTGTCATGGCGGCGCGGAAGGCCATGACGGCCGTTTCCTGGTCGCGGATTTCACCGACCAGAATCACATCGGGATCCTGGCGCATCATCGAGCGGATGCCGTTGGCGAAATCCAGCTTGGTGGCCTCTGACACCGAGGTTTGCCGGATCATCGGCATCGGGTATTCGACCGGATCTTCGAGGGTCATGATGTTGATGCCCTCTTCGTTGATATGGCTGAGAATCGAATACAGCGTGGTGGTCTTGCCGCTGCCGGTCGGGCCCGAGAACAGGATGATGCCCTCCGGGCGGGCAATCATCAGCCGCAGCATTTCGAGCTGCGCATCGGTCAGGCCGAGACGATCCAGTTCGACCAGCCCTTTATGGCGGTCGAGAATCCGCAGGACGATGTTCTCGCCATGGATGGTCGGTTGCGACGAGACGCGAAAATCCACCGGTCGGCCGCGGATGTTGAGCGAGATGCGGCCATCCTGCGGCGCCCGCGTTTCGGCGATGTTGAGCGCCGCCATCACTTTGATGCGTACCGCCATGGCGGCCCAATACGACTTATGGAGTACGCGGATCTGCCGCAGCATGCCGTCGATGCGATAGCGCACGCGCAGGAAGCTCGCTTCGGGTTCGAAGTGGATGTCGGACGCCTCGCGCTTGACGGCATCTGCCAGCAGCGCGTCGATGAGGCGGACTACCGGCTGCGAGTATTCGTCCTGGGCCTGCAGCGAGCGGTAATCGATCTCGCCGGTTTCGATCTCGGTGAGGATGCCGTCGATGGACAGCTCGAACCCGTAGTACTGATCGATGGCGCGGATGATTTCGCTCTCACCGGCCAGCAGCGTCTCGAGTTGAGTCTGTTCCGGCAGGATCGTCCGCAGGCGGTCGAAGGCCACGATATCGTCGGTGTCGGCGCAGGCAACCGTGAGGCGGCGTGATTCGGCTTCCCAGCGCAGTGGCACGAGTCGATGGCGCTTGGCGACGTCGACCGGGATCAGCTCGATGGCTTCGGTATCGGCAATGGCGTGACCGAGATCGACGCTTTCCTTGCCGAGCGATTCGGACAGCGCTTCGCGCAGCGCCGCCTCCGACACGAAGCCCAATTCCACCAACAACTTGCCGAGCGGCATGTCAGAGTTGTTCTGCTCGCGCAGGGCGATGCGCAACTGGTCGTCACTGATGACGCCCTGGGTAATGAGCAGTTGGCCAAGCGGCTGGCGATGGGGCATGGCGTGCTTCAGCGGTTGGCCGCTGGTGCGGCGCTCGTGGCGGACAGAGCCATGGCACGTTGCATGGCGCGAATGGTGTCGAATGAGGCGGGGCGCTGCTGCGCCGCCTGGTTGGCGCGCTCATAGTAGTCGCGCGCCAGGGCCGGTTGCCGCAATTGATCAAGGCTGACGGCAAGGTTGTAGAGGATGTCCGGGTTGCCGCTGTCCAGCGTATAGGCCTGGAAAAAAGCCTGTTGCGCTTCGTTCCAGCGCGTCTGGCGAGCGAGCACGCTGCCCAGTGCGAATTGGGCCGACGCACTGTCGGGTTGCCCGGCCAGCAACGTGCGCAGGCGGCTTTCTGCGCCAACCGGATCGGCGTCCGCCTGCAACAGCGCCAATTGCGATTGGGCCGTGGCGTTTTTGGGGTCGATGGCCGCCGCATCGCGCAGATAGCGTGCGGCAATGTCATTCTGGCCGTCGCGCAGGGCGATCAATCCGAGGGCGAGCAGGGCGTCGGCATTGTGTGTATCGGTGCGCAGCACATCTTGGTACAAGGCGCGCGCCTGCGGGTAGTTGCCGATCTGGTATGCCTTGTACGCGCGCACGATCGGGGTCTCGCCATTGCTCGGCAGAGGCCGCGCCGCGCCGCGCCGGACCTCGAAGCTGGGGCCGGCCTCGTCGTCGCGCGTGGCGACCTGGACGCGGCGGCCCGTTGGTGACGCGTTGAGCGTTGCCTGGCGCGGGGTGGCGGACAGCACACGCGTGCTGGTCGCAGGCATGGGCGCGGATTGCGTTGCGAGGGCTGCAAATTCGATGGGCGCCGAGGCCGGGGCGTCCGCTTCGAGGGCGGCTGCCGGCGTCGAGAGGGGGGCGCTCTGTACCAAGGGACGTGGCGTGTTTGCGGTGGCGGCCAAGGCCGGACCAGGTTCGAGACCGCCGTGAGGCTGCAACATCCACCACACGTAAACGCCCCCCATGCACAGGAGGACCACCGCTGCCGCGACCAGCGCCACGAAGGTGGTCGAGCGCGGGGGGCCGGACTTGGCGCGGAACATGTCGTGCGCCGCCGCACGCATGGCGGCGTCGCGTTCTTGCGCCGAGCGTCGGGTTTCCGCCGATTCGGTGGTGGCGGTCGTCTTGCCCGTTTCGAGCGGTTCAAGGCGCAGTTCGGGATCGGCGGCGGTCACGCCGGCATCGGCAGACGGGGCGCTCTCGCGCCGTGCCTCGGCCTGCTTGAGCGCGTCGATCAGCAGGCTCACGGTGCAACCCCTTGCGGCGCAGGCATTGGCACCGCTGCGGGGCCGATGCTGCGATCAAAGAAAGTGCCATCGGGAACCTGCGCCTGGAAGCTTGCGTAGTCGCCGGTCAGGCTGGCGTCGCGAATGACCGTCGGGCGCAGGAAGATGACCAACTCTGTCTTGCGCTTGGTGTCGTTGCGGTTCTGAAACAGCGTCCCCACCACCGGGACGTTGGACAGGATCGGCGTGGTGTCGTCGGTCTTGTCCAGCATGTCTTCCATGAGCCCGCCCATGACGGCGATGTTGCCGCTCGACACGCGCATCATCGATTCGATCTCGCGCGCACGCACGATGGGAACCTGGTTCTGGATGTTCAGCTCTTTCAGGGCCGGGTTCGGGTCGAGCGCCTGACCGATCACGCGCGACAGGGACGGTCGCAGGTTCAGCAGCACCGAATCGCTTTCGGCGATCTGCGGCGTGACGTTCAGCACCAAGCCGATGGGGACGGTGTGCACCGTTGTGTTATAGGTGACGAGATCCTGGGTGCCCTGGCTGCCACGGCTGATATTGGCTTCGATGGTGAAGTAGACGGAGTTGTCGACCACCTTGAGCACGGCCGTCTGGTTGTTGAGGACACTGATCTTGGGGCTCGACAGAACTTTGACGTCACCAAAGGATTCCAGCAGCTTGATCGCGCCGGAGAAGTTGCCCCCCTTGGAGTCATACCCCAGTTCGAAGATCGAGCCAGTCGGCGCGGTGATGCTGCCTGTGGCACGTTGGACCACGCGGAAACCGTAACCCGACAGGTTGATGCGACTCCAATCCACGCCCTGCTGGTAGTTCTGCGACAGATTGACCTCGGCGATGGTGGCCTCGATCAACACCTGCCGGCGGGCGCTGTTCATGACCTGATCGAGGAATTCCTGCACTTTTTCGTGTTGACGCGTCGTTGCCCGCACGGTGACGACGCCGGTTTCGGGATTGGCAATGACCGAAGCGGCCTCGCGGTAATTCACCAAGCGAACCGTCTGCAGGGCTCCGTCGCCCGTGCGCAGGCGGTTGTCGGCGCGCGGCGCGCTGCTGTCCGCATCGCGTGCGCCCACAGCGAGCGGCTGGGCGGCCCCGGTGTTGGAGGCTTCGAGTGCCAATTCGGTGGGGGTCGGCAGCACCTTGTCGGTTTCGCGGAGCAGATCCTTGACGTTCTGGATCAGCGTGTCCCAGAAACGATTCTTCGACACGTTGTCGATGCGGGCATATGAGCTGTTTCCGGCCGCCGTGGCGCTGCCGACCGCATTCGAACCGCTGAGCGCCGTCGATGCGCCCGCTGTGGCGATCTGAGTTGCCACCGAGACTGCGCTGCTGGTCTCCCGTGTCATGTTGACGTAATCGACGCGGTAAGTACGCAGGAACGGGGTGTCCGGCATGACCACCAGGTTACGGCCGTCCAGCTCGAAACGCATGTCCACCTGTTTGGCGATGCGGGCGAGCAGTTGTGGCAGCGTTTGATCGATGGCGTTGAGCGTGATCGTGCCTGCCAATCCCGGGTGAATGTCGATGTTTACCCGTGCATCACGCGCCAGCGCGAACAGCAGATCCTGCACCTTGATGTTGTTGACCACCACCGAATAGGTTTCCTGCTTGGGCTGCACCGCCGGGGGCGGCAGGCTGTAACCCCTGGAGACCGGCGGTGGGATGTCCCCAGTGGCGGCAGCAGGCGGCGGCGCGGAGATGTGCTGGTCGGGCGCGAGCACCACGCCGGTGGGTGCGCACCCTGCCAGAACCCCCGCCAATACTGCCAGACTTGTTCGTCCTAACATCGTGCCGCTTCATGCCGAAGAGATGATCGGCCGATAGTAGCGCAAAAAGCGCTCGCTACCAGCGGGCTGAGGGTGTGAGGCTGGGTTAAGTCAAATGTCATATGACGGACGGGCGGGTGCCGAGAGGACCGGTCGTCGCCCGGGGTCGATTTGCTTCGATCGCGGAGAATGCGCGTCCATATATATAAGGGATGTCATGCTTGTGATGGCTGCCTATATATGGAGCGCATTGGGTTTTTGTGTATATAAACGCCGACTGTATTAAGAGGGCGCGTGTGCCGAAGCGCGTCGTGCCTATATAAAAGCGGGTCAAACCCTTGCGGGGCGGTGAATTGTGACGCCGATGTTAAAAAGGGGTTGACGTCCCGTGGAGTGGTGTCCATAATCTCGCCTCTCTGCTGCTTCAGCGCTCTACGGCAAACGCCG
>JASGFB010000015.1:0-52072 GCA_047605765.1 Rhodocyclaceae bacterium | reverse complement strand
CGCAAGCTCGGCCGCTGCCAGCGCGCCGGCGCAGTCCGAGGCCGTGGCCGAAGGCAGCGGAACCAGCGCCAGCGCCTCGTCTTCGTCGGCGGCGACGCTGGCGATCCAGGACGATTGGCCGCTGCAAGGCTGTATTCGTTATGTATTGAACGTGAGCTATGGCATGCTGCGCGGCGATTTCGGCTCGGCCGAGCAGTGCTGGCAGCATGACGACGCCACGTATTCGGCCCAGCTCAAGGGGCTGGCCGCCGTGGCGTGGAAGGAATTGCGCCTCGAACAGCACTCGTCGGGCCGCATCGTGGGCGGCTTGCCGGTGTCGGATCGTTTCGACGAGCGCATCGACCAGCGCAGCTATGAGACCCTGTTCGAAGCGGACGCCAGCGGTATCCGCCAGAACCGCAACGGCCAGACCCGCGAGCTGCCCACCGGCGGGGTGGCGCTGGACATGTTGGCGCTGATGCAGTTCATGGCCCTGCAGCCGGACGCGCGCGAAGCCTTCGATGTATTCGTGGTGGCTTCGCGCGGCATGGTGAGCCGGGTGACGGTGGTGCAGCAGGCGCCGGGCGAGGTCAAACTACCCGGCGGCACCGTGCAGGCGCGCCGTTACCGTGCCGAAGCACGCGAAGGCGAGCTGCGCATCGACGTGTGGATCGCGCGGGGCCTGCGCAATGCGCCGGTGCGTTTTCGCATCGACAATAAGGGCGACGTGTTCGATTTTCTCGCCACTGATGCCACGCTGGATGGCCGCGTGCTGATGAAGCAGCCGCCGCCTCCGCCCAGGAACCCGGCCGACGACTCCGATTGAGGCGTCGGCCTTTATGAATCAAGACAAACGAGCACTCTTATGAGCGTACAGATCACTGCCGCCCAACTGGAAGCCGCCGCCGACGCCCTGGCCGACGTGTTGCGCTTCGACACTCCGGCCGACGGCGCCTTGAGCAATTACTTCCGTGCCGAGCGCAAGCTCGGGCAGCGCGACCGCGCCGTCATCGCCGAAACCGTCTATGGCGTGCTGCGCCACCTGCGCCGCACGCGCGTGGCGGCCGGCCAGGCGGTCGGGGCGCGCAAGCTGATCCTGGCCTGGCTGGTGCGTTTCGAAGGCTATTCGCTGCGCCAGCTCGAACCGCTGCTGTCCGGTGGCGAGCGCGAATGGCTGGCCGGGCAGAAGGCGGCCGAGATGCCCGACTGGACCTTCGCCGAGCGCGCCGACATGCCCGACTGGCTGGCCGAGCGTCTGGTGGCGCAGCGCGGCCAGGCGGCCGCGCAGGCTCTGGCCGATGCCCTCAACGAACCGGCGCCGCTGGATATCCGCGTCAACCCGGCCAAGATCGAGCGCGATGCGGCCATTGCGCGGCTCAAGGCCGACGGTATCGATGCGCGTGCCTGCGCCTATTCGCCGCTGGCCATCCGCCTGGATCGCCGCGTTGCCTTGCAGCGCTATCCGCTGTTTGTGGACGGTGCGCTCGAAGTGCAGGACGAAGGCAGCCAGTTGCTGGGTTTCCTGGTCGGGCCCAAGCGCGGTGAGATGGTGGCGGATTTCTGCGCCGGTGCCGGCGGCAAGACGCTGCTGCTGGGAGCGCTGATGCGCTCGACCGGCCGCCTCTATGCCTTCGACGTGTCCGAACGGCGCCTGGCGCGTTTCAAGCCGCGCCTGTCGCGCTCGGGGCTGTCCAACGTGCACCCCTCGGTGATCGCCCACGAAAATGACGTGCGCATCAAGCGCCTGGCCGGCAAGATGGACCGCGTGCTGGTTGACGCGCCGTGCAGCGGCTTCGGCACGCTGCGCCGCAATCCGGACCTGAAATGGCGCCAGTCGGAAGCCTCGGTCGCCGAACTGCAGGCCAAGCAGACGAGCATCCTGGCGGCGGCCGCGCGCCTGGTGAAGCCGGGCGGCCGCCTGGTGTACGCCACCTGTTCGTTGCTGAATGAAGAAAACGATGCGGTGGTCGACGGCTTCCTGGCCGCGCACCCCGAGTTTGTCGAAACGTCGGCCGCCGACGTGCTGGCGAGCAACAAGATCGCGCTGGATACCGGCAGCCGCCTGCGTCTGGATCCGGCCCAGCACGGTACCGACGGGTTCTTCGCCGCCGTTCTGACGCGTCAGGCCTGAGCCTCGCCATGCAGGACGTGTGGACGGACACCGTGGCCCTGATGACGCAAGAGGCGACGCGGCATGAGTTGTTGCTGATCGTCGTGCTGTTGGGCAGCGCTTTGCTGGTGGCGCGCTACATCGGTCAGCGCGTGCGGCATCAGCCGGATGAGTTGCATTCGGCCGGCCTGCGGCGTCTGGCGTTTCCCTTGTTCGGCGTGCTCTTCCTCGGCGTAGCGCGCTTTGCCGCCGAGCACGCGGGCTGGTCGCTGAAGTTCGCCGGCATCGCCACGCGCCTGCTGGTTGCGCTGGCCATCGTGCGCATCGTCGTGTTCGCGTTGCGGCGGGCCTTTTCGCCGTCGGGCTGGCTGGCCAATTTTGAACGCTCCATTGCCGCGCTGATCTGGTTGGTGGTGGCTCTGGACGCTGTCGGCCTGCTGCCGGACATCATCCATTGGCTGGATGGCTATTCGCTGATGGTCGGCAAGAGCCGGCTGACGCTATGGAGCGTCATGCATGGCGCGGTGACGGTGCTTGGCGCGTTGATCATGGCGCTGTGGATCGGCGGTCTGCTCGAAGCGCGCCTGATGGCAGCTTCTTTCGATACCAGTGTGCAGGTGGTGCTGTCGCGCGCCATCAAGGCACTGCTGGTGTTCGTGGCGGTGCTGGTCGGCGCCAGCATGGCGGGCCTCGACCTGACCACGCTGTCGGTGTTCTCCGGCGCCCTCGGGGTGGGGCTTGGCCTGGGCATGCAGCGCATCGCCAGCAACTACGTGGCCGGGTTCATCATCCTGCTGGACCGCTCGATCCGCATCGGCGACATCATCCAGGTGGCGGCCGAGCAGCGTGGCGAGGTTCGCCAGATCACCACCCGCTACACGGTGGTGCGCGCCCTGACCGGCATCCATTACATCCTGCCCAACGAAAGCCTGATCAGTTCGGTTGTGCAGAACGACACCTTCGTCGACACCCGTGCCCGTGCCACGCTCAGGCTGCAGGTCGGCTACACGGCGGACGTCGAGCGCGCCATTGCCATCATGGAAGAACTGGCGCGCGCGCAGCCGCGCGTCATCGCCGCGCCGGCACCGGCGGCATCGCTGGTGTCTTTCGACGACAGTGGTATTTCGCTGGAACTGAGCTTCTGGGTGGCCGACCCCCTCAACGGCACCGGTGGCATCCGCTCCGACATCGGGCGGGCCCTGTTGCAACGCTTCCGCCAGGAGGGGATCGAGATCCCCTTTCCGCAGCGCGAAGTGCGCATCATCGGTACGCCGCCGGCCACCGCGCAGTAAGTCGCCGTTGCACAAAGCAAAAAGCCCCGGCCGAGACCGGGGCTTTTTCGTTGGGGCGGGCAGCGCTCAGGCCGTGACGGCGACGATGCCCTTGAGCGCTTCGATCAGTGCCTTGCACTGCGCTTCGGTGCCCACCGTGATGCGCAGGAACTGCTCGATGCGCGGCTGCTTGAAGTGGCGCACGATGATGCGCCGTTCGCGCAGGGCGGCGGCCAGTTCGGCGGCATTGAAACGCGGATGGCGGGCGAACAGGAAGTTGGCCGACGAGGGCAGCACCACGAAGCCCAGGTTGTGCAGTTCGCCGGTCAGGCGTTCGCGCGAGGCCATCACTGCCTGGCGGGTTTTTTCGAAGTGGTCGCGGTCTTCCATCGCCACCGAGGCGCCGACGATGGCGACGCGGTCGAGCGGGTAGGAATTGAAGCTGTCCTTGACGCGTTCGAGCGCTTCGATGAGGTCCGGGTGGCCCAGCGCGTAGCCGACGCGCAGGCCGGCCAGCGAACGGCTCTTGGAGAGGGTCTGCACCACCAGCAGGTTGGGGTGGCGCTGGACCAGCGACACCGCGCTTTCGGCACCGAAATCGACATAGGCTTCGTCGATGACCACGACGGTCTCGGGCTTGGCGACCAGCAGGCGTTCGATGTCGGACAGCGGCAGGGCGCGGCCGGTGGGCGCATTGGGATTGGGGAAAATGATGGCGCCCGCTTCGCGCGCGATGTAGTCGTCGATGCGGATGGCGTAGTCGTCGTCCAGCGGCACGATCTGGGCGGTGACGCCGTACAGGCCGCAGTACACCGGATAGAAGCTGTACGTGATGTCCGGGAACAGCAGCGGCTTATCGTGCCGCAGCAGCGCCATGAACACGTGGGCGAGCACTTCGTCGGAACCGTTGCCGACGAACACCTGCGTGCCGGTGAGCCCGAAATGGTGCGCGACGGCCTGCTTGAGGCGATCGGCCGTCGGGTCCGGATACAGGCGCAGCGTGTCGGCGATTTCCGCACTCATGGCCGCCAGGGCGCGCGGCGAAGGGCCGTACGGGTTCTCGTTGGTGTTGAGCTTGATGAGCCCCGTGATCTTCGGCTGTTCGCCCGGAACATAGGGCGTGAGCTGATGGACGAGGTCGCTCCAGTAAATGCTCATGTGAATCCGTTATGTGTCGTATGGGCGCCAGCGCAGTGCCAAGAAGCTGCCGGCCCGCGCCGGGATGGTATTATAACGGCTGGCGCGCACTGCCCGCCGCCCCTTTTAAATATCCAAGACTCGCCATGCGGCAAGCCGACATTACCCGCAATACGCTGGAAACGCAGATCTCCGTGCGCATGAATCTCGATGGCACGGGGGCCGGCAAACTCGAAACGGGTGTGCCCTTCCTTGATCACATGCTCGACCAGATCGTCCGCCACGGGCTGATCGATCTGGACGTGAGCGCGCATGGCGACCTGCACATCGACGCGCACCACACCGTGGAAGACGTCGGTATCGCGCTGGGCCAGGCTTTTGCCAAGGCCATCGGCGACAAAAAAGGGGTGCGCCGCTACGGCCATGCCTACGTGCCGCTGGACGAAGCGCTGTCGCGCGTGGTCGTCGACCTGTCCGGCCGTCCGGGCCTGGTGTTCGAGGTCGATTTCACCCGCGCCCGCATCGGCGATTTCGATGTCGACCTGGTTCGCGAGTTTTTTCAAGGGTTTGTCAATCATGCGTGGGTGACCCTGCATATCGACAACCTGCGCGGCATCAATGCCCATCATCAGTGCGAAACGATCTTCAAAGCGTTCGGCCGCGCGCTGCGTGCCGCCGTCGAATCGGACGATCGTGCCGCAGGAGCCATGCCTTCCACGAAAGGCGTGCTCTAACCCATTGCCTGGCTTGTTGCTTGCTTGATCCGATGGCCCGCTGGGCCACCAGAGAACGCCACGCTGATTTTCTCTGTTCATTTGTACTAGTGCCGTATGCGCGTCGTCGTCATTGATTACGGGATGGGAAACCTGCGTTCGGTCGCCAAGGCGGTCGAACATGTGGCGCCGGCGGCGCACATAGTCGTCAGCGGCGATCCCGCCGAGGTGGCTCGGGCCGATCGAGTGATCGTTCCCGGCCAAGGGGCCATGCACGATTGCATGCGCGAATTCCTGGCCCGCGGCCTGCACGACGAAGTCCTGCGCGCGGCCGAAACCAAGCCGTTTCTCGGGATCTGTGTCGGCATGCAGATGCTCTTCGATCACAGCGAAGAAGGCGACACCGCCGGCCTGGGCATTTTGCCGGGCAAGGTCATGCGCTTCCGCAGCGACCTCACGGCCCCTGATGGTGCGCGCCTGAAGGTGCCGCACATGGGCTGGAACAACGTGCTGCCGGCCACGCCGCATCCGTTGTGGGCCGGCATCGACGCCGACGAGCGTTTCTATTTCGTACACAGTTACTACTGTGTGCCCCAAGACACCGGTGATGCGGCAGCTCATACCCAGTATGGGGCGCCCTTTACCTGTGCGGTAGCGCGGGCTAATATCGTTGCAGTCCAGTTTCACCCCGAAAAAAGCGCAACAGCGGGCCTTCATATGCTCGCCAATTTCATGAACTGGCATCCCTGAACGACATCCGAATATCCGCATTCAGATGCCCGCGCCGAATATTTTCCTGACCCCTCTCTGAACTGATTTCGCACGATCATGCTGCTGATTCCCGCGATCGACCTCAAAGACGGCCAGTGCGTTCGCCTGCGCCAAGGTGATATGCAAGACGCCACGGTGTTCTCAGAAGACCCTGGCGCCGCTGCCCGTCACTGGCTCGAGCAAGGCGCCCGCCGTCTGCATCTGGTGGACCTGAACGGCGCCTTTGCCGGCAAACCCAAGAACGCCACGGCCATCCAGGCCATCGTCGATGAAATCGACGAGCGCATCCCCATTCAACTGGGGGGCGGCATTCGCGACCTGGATACCATCGAACGCTACCTCGACGGCGGCGTGAGCTACGTCATCATCGGGACGGCAGCGGTCAAGAACCCCGGCTTCCTGCGTGATGCCTGCAGCGCCTTCCCCGGCCACATCATCGTCGGCCTGGACGCCAAGGACGGCAAGGTGGCGGTCGATGGCTGGTCCAAGCTGACCGGCCACGACGTCATCGATCTGGCCAAGAAATTCGAAGACTATGGCGTCGAATCGGTGATCTACACCGACATCGGGCGCGATGGCATGCTCAGCGGCGTGAACATCGAAGCGACCGTGCGCCTGGCGCAGGCGTTGCGCATTCCGGTCATCGCCAGCGGTGGCATCACCAACCTTGATGACATCGACGCCCTGTGCAAGGTCGAGGACGAAGGCATCGTCGGCGCCATCACGGGCCGCGCCATCTACGAAGGCACGCTGGATTTCCGCGCCGCGCAGGATCGCGCGGACGCCCTGTCGAAATAAGGACGCAGCCAGTGCCGGGCGCAGCGCGCCCGGCTCACGGATCACACAGACATGCTTGCAAAGCGCATCATCCCCTGCCTGGACGTCAACGCCGGCCGCGTCGTCAAGGGCGTCAACTTCCTGGAATTGCGCGATGCGGGCGATCCGGTCGAGGTGGCGCGACGCTATGACGAGCAAGGTGCCGACGAAATCACCTTTCTCGACATCACCGCCAGTTCGGACGAGCGCGACATCATCCTGAACATCGTCGAACAGGTCGCCGAGCAGGTGTTCATCCCCCTGACCGTCGGTGGCGGGGTGCGCACGGTGGCGGATGTCCGCCGCCTGCTCAACGCCGGTGCCGACAAGGTCAGCATGAACAGCGCCGCGGTGGCCAATCCGCAACTGGTGCGTGAAGCTTCCGACAAGGTCGGCAACCAGTGCATCGTGGTGGCCATCGACGCCAAACAGACGCAGCCCGGCAAGTGGGAAGTCTTCACGCATGGCGGACGCCGCAACACCGGCCTGGACGCCATCGAATGGGCGTGTACGGTGCAGTCGCTCGGCGCCGGCGAAATCCTGCTCACCAGCATGGATCGCGACGGCACCAAGAGCGGCTTCGATCTCGAACTGACGCGCGCCGTCGCCGATGCCGTGGGCATCCCGGTCATCGCCAGCGGCGGTGTGGGCTCGCTGGCCCATCTGGCCGATGGCGTGTCCACCGGCCATGCCGACGCTGTCCTGGCGGCAAGCATCTTCCACTATGGCGAACACACCGTGCGCGAAGCCAAGGCCTTCATGCGCGAACGCGGCATCGAGGTCCGCCTGTCATGAGCGATACCCGCTGGCTCAATCAAGTGAAATGGGATGACCAGGGCCTGGTGCCGGTCATTGCGCAGGACGCCGACAGCAGCGAGGTGCTGATGTTCGCCTTCATGAACCGCGAAGCGCTCGAACTGACCGCCCGAACGGGCGAGGCCGTCTATTGGTCGCGTTCGCGGCGCAAGCTGTGGCACAAGGGTGAGGAATCCGGCCACATCCAGAAGGTGCGTGAGATCCGTGTCGATTGCGACAGCGACGTGGTGCTGCTGAAGATCGACCAGACGGGCGGCATTGCCTGCCACACCGGTCGCCGCAGCTGTTTTTTCCAGAAACTGGTCGACGGCAAATGGGAAGCGGTCGACCCCGTGCTCAAAGAGCCGGACGCCATCTACGGTTCGGCCAGCGATGAAGCGGGCCGTGCCCGCAAGGAAGGAGGCCCGGCATGATCGACGCCGAGGTGTTGCAACGTCTGTCGGCCACCCTGGCCGAACGCAAGAATGCTCCCAAGGAATCGTCCTACGTGGCGAGCCTGTATGCCAAAGGGACCGACGCCATCTGCAAGAAGGTGGCCGAGGAGGCCGCCGAGACCATCATGGCCGCCAAGGATGGCGACCTGCGCCACATCGTGTATGAAGTGACCGACCTGTGGTTCCATTCGCTCGTGCTGCTGGCCAAGTTCGGTCTGTCGGCCGACGACGTGCTGGCCGAGCTGCGCCGGCGCGAAGGCATCTCGGGCATCGAAGAAAAAAACGCACGGAGCGCTTCATGAGCGATTGCATCTTCTGCCGCATCGTGGCCGGTGAAATCCCCAGCGACAAGGTGTACGAAGACGCTGACGTGCTGGCGTTCAAGGACATCCGTCCGCATGCGCCGGTGCACCTGCTGATCATCCCGAAGCGGCACATCGCCACGCTGGCCGATGCGGCCGAAAGCGACGCCCCGTTGCTGGGCAAACTGCTTGCCGTGGCACCGCGTATCGCCGAGCAGGCCGGCCTTACGGACGGTTTTCGCACAATCATCAATACCGGCAGAGTAGGCGGGCAGGAGGTGTATCATCTGCACCTGCACGTCCTGGGCGGGCCGCAACCGCTGCCAGCCATGCTGAAGCACTGAGGAGCAGAAAGAATGGGTTCATTGAGCATCTGGCACTGGTTGATCGTGCTGGTCATCGTGATGCTGGTGTTCGGCACCAAGAAGCTGCGCAACATTGGCCAGGACCTGGGCGGTGCGGTGCGTGGTTTCAAGGAAGGCATGCGCGAAGGGGAAGCCAATTCCGCCAATACGCCGCCGTCGCAGCAGATCGACAGCAAGACGGTCGACGCCGAAGCCCGCGAGCGAGACAAAGTCTGATCCGCTCGATCCGTCATTGATCCGGCAGGGCGCTGATGAGAGCGCCCTTGTCATTTTTGCCGCCCGCCGTGGCGCTCTGCATCCCACTTTTCAATGTTCGACATCGGTTTTTCCGAATTCATCGTCATCGGCATGGTTGCCCTGGTCGTCATCGGGCCCAAGGATCTGCCGCGCGTGGCGCGCACCGCCGGTCACCTGATGGGGCGCCTGCGGCGCTATGTGTCCGACGTCAAATCTGACATCTCGCGTGAGATGGAGGTCGCCGAATTCCGCCGCATGCAGGAAAGCCTGCAGGAATCCGCCCGCGAGCTGCAAGAATCCTTTACCCGTCAGACCGAGGAAATCAAGGAATCCTTTACGCGTCAGGCCGAAGAGGTCGAGCAGGAACTGCACCGCGCGATTGCGCCATCGGCCGGGGCGGAAGCCACCCCGGTTGAAGCGATCGCCGGCATGGACAGCAATGCCGATGCCGTTGCCGACGCGGCCATGCCCGCCGTCCCCGCGACAGAGCCGCCCGCCGACGCCCCCAAGCGCCGCCGCAAGCGCGTCGCCGCGACCGAGCTTGCCCCGGCGCCCGAGGCGACCGTGCCGGCCGCCGAAGAGGCCGCCGCGCCCAAGGTGCGTAAGCCGCGCACTCGCAAGGCCAGCGCGACGCCAGCCGACCATGCCGTCGCGGCGCCCGCAGCCTTCGCGCCTCCGGCACCGCTGGTGATTGCTCCGGTGGTGGTGGCCGACGTATCGCCGGCAGCGGCCGAGTCCGAGCCCTCGGCCGTGGACGAAAACCAACTGGATATGTTCGGCGGCAGCGCGCCCGCCGGCGGGAGCTGATCGCGCGTGGAAGAATCGTTCCTTTCCCATCTCGTCGAGCTGCGTTCCCGCGTCATGCGTGCGGGGGGCGCGGTGATCCTGGTGTTCCTGTGCCTGATGCCCTGGCACAGCGACATCTACGATCTGTTGGCGCGCCCGATGATGGCCGCGCTGCCGCAAGGCACCAAGATGATCGCCACCGGTGTGGTGACGCCCTTCTTCGTGCCCATGAAGGTCACGCTGATGGCCGCCTTCGTGCTGGCCCTTCCTTTTATCCTGTACCAGGCATGGGCCTTCGTTGCGCCAGGGCTGTATGCCCATGAACGCCGTTTTGCACTGCCGCTGGTGATGGGCGGCACCTTTCTGTTCCTGCTCGGGATGGCGTTTTGCTACTTCTTCGTGTTTGGCACGGTGTTCAAGTTCATCGCCGGATTCTCACCCAACAGCATCACGCCGGCGCCGGACATCGAGCAATACCTGTCGTTCGTGATGACCATGTTCATGGCCTTTGGCGTGACCTTCGAGGTGCCTATCGTGGTCATCCTGCTGGTCAAGACCGGGCTTGTCAGCGTGGCCCAGCTGGTTGAGGCGCGCCGCTACGTCATCGTTGGCGCCTTCGTGGTGGCTGCCGTGGTGACGCCGCCCGATGTCACCTCGCAGATCATGCTGGCTGTGCCAATGATTGTGCTGTTTGAAATTGGTGTGATCATTTCGCGCCTGATCGAACGCGGCCGGGAGCGTCTGCCGGCCCGACTCTGAGGCCGTCGCTGCGACAGGCTCACCCGTCCGCGCGGATACGGAGAGCCCATGGAGCTTGCCACCCCTCACGCACGCCGCGTCGCCGCCCGCTATGCCCGCCTGGGCTGGCGCTGGCGCATCGGTGCCCTGTTCGGGGTGGCGCTGTGCGTGCTGGCGCTGTGCCTGGGCTGGCGCTATCTTGCCGCGCAGCCGGGCTTCGACACCGACACCTTGCTGCGATGGGGGCAGGGCATCAAAGACCATCCGGCAGCGCCCCTCATCGTGATCGGCACATTCGTGGCCGGCAGTCTGATTTTCTTTCCGTTTACCGCGCTGGTGATCGCCACGGGGGCCGTGTTCGGGCCGTTATGGGGCGCCTGCTATGCCATTGTCGGGGCACTGGCCAGTGCCCTGGCGGGGTTTGGCCTGGGCGGCGTGGCGCGTGCCCGGCTCTCGCGCCTGGGAGGTGGCCGGTTGCGCAGGCTGCGCCGCCGCCTGCGGCGGCGTGGGCTGGCGGCGGTGCTGTTCGTGCGCATCGTGCCGGTGGCGCCATTCAGCGTGATCAACCTGGTGGCCGGCGCGTCGGGCATCCGCCTGCGCGACTTCATGCTGGGGACCCTGGTCGGTATGGCGCCCGGCATCGTGCTGACGGTGGCGGTGGTCGATCGTGTCGCGGCGGTGGTGCTGCGGCCCTCGGCCGGCACGCTGGCGCTGCTGGCGGCGGGCATCGCGGCCCTGTGGCTGGCCGGGCGCTGGCTGCGCCGCCGCGTCGGCCGCCCGCATGCCGCCGACATGCCGCCCGCCAGCGGCTGAGCCACTGCTATTTGCGCAGCATCGGCCTGAGGGTCGGCCACACGTTGTTGACCACCAGCGGTTGCGCGTCAGCCACCGGATGTAGGCCGTCGGGCTGGAACAGTTCGCGCTTCTGCGCGAAGCCTTCCAGCAGGAACGGCACCAGCGGTGTCTTGTACTGGCGCGCCAGATCGCTATAGGTGGTGCGGAACTTCTCGGTATAGGCCTGGCCGAAGTTGGGCGGCATGAGCATGCCGATCAGCATGACCTTGGCACCGTTCTGGCGCGATGACTGGATCATGGCTTCGAGGTTGTCGCGCATGGCTTTCATCGACAGACCGCGTAGCCCGTCGTTGGCGCCCAGTTCGATGATGACGATCTCAGGCTTGGTGCGCGAAAGCGCTTCGCCGATGCGTGAACGGCCGCCCGCGGAGGTTTCCCCGCTGATGCTGGCATTGACGACCTCGTACCGGTAGCCTTCGGTCTTGAGCTTCTGGCCAAGCAAGGTGGGCCAGGCTTTGGACTGATCGATGCCGTAGCCGGCCGACAGGCTGTCGCCCATGACCAGGATGCTCGCCGCCAGCGCGCCCCGCGCGGCCAACAACAAGAGAAGCACAACGATGGATCGACCCATTCAAACAGACTCCGTACCCGTGGTGGAAGTAGTGGGGCTGAACAAGTCAGTCCCCCTTGCCGATGGTGGCACACTGACGATTCTGCAGGACATCGGCTTTGCGGTGGGCGAGGGTGAAACGCTCGCCATCGTCGGCGCCTCCGGCTCCGGCAAATCGACCTTGCTGGGACTCCTGGCCGGTCTCGATGTTCCCAGCGGTGGCACAGTGCGCCTGCGCGGCCGCGATATTTTCTCGCTCGATGAAGACGAGCGCGCACGCGTGCGGGGCGAGACCATCGGCTTCGTGTTCCAGTCCTTCCAGTTGTTGCCGGCCCTCAATGCCCTCGAAAACGTCATGATGCCGCTCGAATTGGCCGGCCGCGACGACGCGCGTGTACTGGCCGCCCGCTGGCTCGAGCGCGTTGGTCTCGGCGCCCGGCTGCATCACTATCCCAAACATCTGTCCGGCGGCGAGCAGCAGCGCGTGGCGCTGGCGCGCGCCTTCGCCATGCAGCCGGCGCTGTTGCTGGCCGATGAACCGACCGGCAACCTCGATGCCGCCACCGGTCGCCAGATCGTCGATCTGATCTTTGAACTGAACCGCGAGGCGGGCACCACGCTGATGCTGGTGACCCACGACGATCAACTGGCGGCGGCCTGCCAGCGCCAGATCCGCATGCGCTCCGGCCAGATCGTCGAGGACGCCCCCGCTGCGCTGCACCTGTCATGAACGTGCGGGCATGGATATGGCGCGCCGGCCTGTGCGGCGCCTTGGTCTGCACGCTGCCTGCCTATGCTGCTGACATCGATCTGCCCTCCACGGCGCGTGCCGAGGTGGCCTTTTCGCCCGACGGCCAGGCGCTCGACAGCGTGCTGAAGGAAATCGGCGCGGCGCAGCGTTCGATCCGCGTGGCCGCCTATTTGTTCACCAGCAAGCCTGTCGCCACAGCGCTGACGCACGCCGCTGCGCGCGGCGTCGATGTGCGGGTGGTGGCTGATGCGCAGGAAGGCCGCAAGCGCTTCACGGCGGTCAATTATCTCGCCAATGCCGGCGTGCCGGTCCGCCTCAACGGCCGCTATGGCGTGCATCACCACAAATTCATGGTCATCGATGGGCGCGACGTGCAGACTGGCAGCTTCAACTACACTGCCGCGGCGGCCACGCGCAATGCCGAAAACATATTGATCGTACGCGGCGCCCCCGCGCTGGCCAAAGCCTACAGCGAAGAATGGCAACGTCTGTGGGATGAAGCCACGCCGCTGGCACCCGCTTACTGATGCCTGTCGCATAAGGGCGCGGACGTCGTCCGCGCCGCAGGGAGAACACACACATGGCCCGCAAACCGGTCAGCCGCAGCGCCCGCACGCTGCTTTTCACCGTCGACGCCCACCAGCCGGCGGCGCATCTGTTCCGCGTCACGCTCACCATTACCGCCCCGCTGCCGGCGGGTGAGCGCATGGTGTTGCCGGCGTGGATTCCCGGCAGCTACATGATCCGCGAGTTCGCACGCAACATCGTGTCGCTGCGTGCTGTGCAGGGGCGCCGCGCCGTTCGCCTCGACAAGCCCGACAAGGACACTTGGCAGACCGGTGCGCTTGACCCGGCGACGCCGCTGGAGGTCAGCTACGACATCTACGCCTGGGACCTGTCGGTGCGCTGCGCCCACCTGGACGACACGCACGGCTTCTTCAATGGCACGCAGATGTTCCTGCGTGTGGACGGCGCTGAGGATCTGCCGCATCTGGTGGATATCCGGCGCCCGCAGGGGGCGGCGTTCCGCGAATGGCGCGTGGCCACCACGCTGCCGCGTGCGCGCGGTGCGGGTGCCGCGCCGGTCTACGGGTTCGGTCTTTATCGCGCCGGCAGCTATGACGAGCTGGTCGATCATCCCGTCGAGATGGGCACTTTCCAGCTCATCAAATTCAAGGCGGCCGGCGTGCCACATGAAGTCGCCGTCACCGGCAAAGTGCGTTTCGATGCCGATCGCCTGGCGCGAGATCTGACCAAGGTATGCGAAGCGCACATCGATTTCTTCGGCCGGCCAGCGCCGTTCGGGCGCTATCTGTTCCTGGTCATGGCCGTGGGCGATGGCTACGGCGGCCTGGAGCATCGCGATTCCACCGCATTGATCTGCTCGCGCAACGATCTGCCGGTGGCCGGGCTGTCCGACACGCACGAGCGGTATCGGACCTTTCTCGGGCTGTGCAGCCACGAGTATTTCCACGCCTGGAATGTCAAACGCATCCAGCCGGCGGCATTCAGGCCCTACCGCTTCAACGAAGAAAATTACACGCGCCTGCTGTGGGTGTTCGAAGGCTTTACGTCGTATTACGACGATCTGGCCCTGGTGCGCGCCGGGCTGATCACGCGCGACGAATACCTGTCGATGCTGAGCAAGACCGTCGGCGGTGTCGAACGCGGCAGCGGACGGACGCGCCAGAGCGTGGCCGAATCGTCGTTCGAGGCATGGACCAAGTACTACCGGCAGGATGAAAACAGCCCCAACGCCATCGTCAGCTACTACACCAAGGGCTCACTGGTGGCGGCCGGGCTCGACCTGAGCATTCGCCAGGCGACGCGTGGTCGCAAGTCGCTCGACGACGTCATGCGGCTGCTCTGGCGTGACTACGCCTTGGCCGGGAGAGGCGTGGCCGAAGGCGAGATGCCGGCCATCATCGCTGCAGCCACCGGCGTCGACCTCAAACGCCAGATCGCCGCCTGGGCGGAGGGCACGCACGACGTGCCGCTCGAAGCGCTGCTGGCGCCCTTTGGTGTGACGCTGACGCGCAAGCGGGGTGGGCTGGCTTCGGGCCTGGGCATCAAAACCAAGACGGAGAACGGCGCGCTCAAGCTCGCCAGCGTGCTCGACGGCGGCAGCCTGCAACGTGCGGGGGCGTCGGCGGGGGATGAGTGGGTGGCGCTCGACGGTCTGCGCGCGACGGGCAACAACCTCGATGTGCTGCTGACGCGCTACCAGCCGGGCGATGTCTTCGACGCGGTGTTCTTCCGTCGCGATGAACTGCAGACCCGGCGCGTGACGCTCGACGGTCCGCGCCTCGAAGAATGTGCCCTGGCCGTCAAACCGCGTGATGTGGCGGCCGAACGCAAGTTGCGCCAGGGCTGGCTGGGCGTCGCCTGACAAAAAAACGGCGGCCGCAGCCGCCGTCGTACGCGGAGCGTGTTGCCTCAGGCGTCCTGGTGCGTGCTCAGCGCGTGGCCGTCCCACTGCAGCCAGTGGGCCTGGCCGTGCCAGTCGGCCAGTACCCAGCGCACACAGGCGCGGCCGTCCACGATCACGTCGTGGCGGGCGGGGCGATGCGTGTGGCCGTGGATGATCAGATCGGCGTTGTGCGCGCGGAACACCTGGGCAACGGTTTCGGCGTTTACGTCCATGATGCCGATGTCCTTGTCCTGCTTGGCCATTTCACTCTTGGCGCGCAGCTCTTCGGCGATCTTGCGGCGCACGATCACCGGCTGCGCCAGGAATTGCGCCTGCCAGGCCGGGTTGCGCACGGTCTGGCGGAATTGCATGTAAGGGATGTCGTCGGTGCACAGGCTGTCACCGTGCATCAGCAGGGTGCGCGTGTCACCCAGTTGCAGCGCATGCGGGTCGTTCTCCAGCGTGGCCCCGGTACGCGCAGCGAAGGCCGGGCCGAGCAGAAAATCGCGGTTGCCGACGATGATGCTCACGCGCACGCCGGCTTCGGCGGTGGCCCGCATCGCATCGGCCATTTCGGCATTGAAGGGCAGTTCGAGGTCGTCGTCACCGGCCCAGTATTCGAACAGATCACCCAGGATCCACAGCGCTTCGCCATCGCGGGCGGGGCCGGCCATAAAGCGCAAAAAGGCCTGTGCGGTAGCCGGTTCGGCGCTCGACAGGTGCACATCGGAAATGAATCGAATCATGGCTGCATACGGCGGTGACTGAAAAACGGGCACCCTGGCGGGTGCCCGGAGGCGTGTGCGGGGATCAGAGCACTTCGACCTTTTCGATGACGATGTCTTCGCTCGGCACGTCCTGGTAGAAACTGCGCTTGCCGGTCTTGACCGACTTGATGGCGTCGACCACATCCATGCCTTCGGTGACCTTGCCGAACACGCAATAGCCCCAGCCCTGGGCCGATTCGCTGCGGAAGTTCAGGAACTCATTGTCCGCCACGTTGATGAAGAACTGCGCGCTGGCCGAGTGCGGATCCTGCGTGCGGGCCATGGCGATGGTGCCGCGGTCGTTCTTCAGGCCGTTGTTGGCTTCGTTCTTGACGGTGTTCGGGGCCGGCTTCTGGCTCATGTCGGCGAGGTGGCCGCCACCCTGGATCATGAAACCGTCGATGACGCGGTGGAACACCGTGCCATCGTAGTGGCCGGCCTCGGCGTAGGCCAGGAAGTTCTTGACCGTCTCGGGCGCTTTTTCGTCGTTCAGTTCAAGGGTGATGACGCCCTTCGAAGTGTGGATCTTGATCATGGTTGTGGTCCTTTATTGTTTGGCGCCAGGCGCGTTGAGGGATGTTTCGAACTGCGATCGCAGACGGCTCCGCGTCACTTCGCCGCCTCGGGTTTCACGACATAGGCGCGCTCGATCACGACCGGCGTGGCCGGCACGCCTTGCATGCCGCCCGCGTTGGTGGTGGGCGCGGCCTCGATCTTGTCGACGACGTCCATGCCGTCGGTGACCTTGCCGAACACAGCATAGCCGTAGCCGTCGGGGCTGGGAAAGTTCAGCGTCCGGTTGTCGGCGGTATTGACGAAAAACTGCGAGGTGGCCGAATTCGGGTCGGGCAGGCGGGCCATGGCGAGGGTGCCGCGCTTGTTGGTCAGGCCATTCTTGGCTTCATTGACCACCGGTGCGCGGGTCGGTTTTTGCACCATGTCGCGTGTATAACCGCCGCCCTGTACCACGAAGCCCGGCACCACGCGGTGGAAGAGCGTGCCGTCGTAATGCTTGTCCTGCACGTACTGCAAGAAATTGGCCACGGTCTTGGGCGCGCGATCAGGGTAGACCTCGACCGTGAAGGCGCCCAGCGTGGTTTCGAACTTGACGCGCGGCGCGGCGGCGGCATCGGCCTGCACGGCCGGTGCGATCAGGGCACAGGCGCTCATGGCCAGCATGGCGCAGGCGCCGCGCAGCAGGGTGCGCAGCGAGGGGGAATGGGCGGTGCTGCGCGCGATGGCGGTGTTCTTCATACAGTCCCTTCAAGAATGATCTTCCATTGGCCCGCTTCGCGGACCCAGTACTGGCGCTTGTGAACCGTCGCGGCCGTGGGGCCGGACGACTGCTCGAAGCTGACCAGCACGACATCGTCCTGCGACTGGCCGCGCAGCATGCTGACGCCGGACAGACGCAGCGGCTGAATGCCCGCATCGTCCGTGGTGGCGGGGTCGCGCACGGTCAATGCAGCGCCCGAACCTGCCGGGAAGCGCTCGGAATAGTAGTCGCGCAGGCGCTCCGCGTCGCCGCGCGAGGCGTCCTGGCGCCAGGCTTCGAGGCGCGCCGCCAGCGTCTGGCGCTCGTCGTCGCGCTGGCGCGGCGAAATCCACTGCACCTGGTTGCTGATGACCACCGGCGTGACGCCGAGTTCGAAATAGGGCGACAGCGCCATCAGATCGGCGTTGGACAGTACCACGCATCCTTCGGAGGCGAGCGGCGCGCGCGCGAAGGTGTCGGATGGCACACCATGCAGCCAGATGCCTGAGCCGCTGCGCCCTTGCTGTCGATCCAGCTCGTTGGGGTAGTTGAGCGGAAACGCGCCGACGCCGTAGTACGGCGGCAGTTTTTCGCCCGGGATCCACGAGGTGACGAAATATACGCCCAGCGGTGTTTTGTTGTCGCCGGTGCGCAGCTTGTCCGAACCCGCCTTGCCCTGGCTGATGTAGTAGTCCGCCGCCAGGCGCGGCGTGCCACTGTCGTTACGATACAGATAGAGCCGCGAATGCTGGGTGTCGACCACCACCGCGTAGTGCTGGGACGGGCTCAACTGCATCAGGGCGCGCGGCACGCTGTCACGCATGGGGCGCATGCGATAGCCGGCCAGGCGCGCCTGCGCCTCCTGGCGCAGTTCGCTCAGCCGCTCGATCGGCATGGCGTCGCCGCCGAAGCCCTGTAGCGGCTGACTGCGGGCCAGCAGCAGATCGCCGCGGATCAGGTGTGCCAGACGGAAGTTGGGGTACTGCGCCAGCAGACGGTCGGTGCGCGCCAGCGCCGCGCCCGCATCGCCAAGGTCGATGTCGGCGAGGATTTGCGTGAGGACGGCGTCGGGCCCGGCATCGGCGAGCGTGGCGGGAGTGCGGGTCGGTGCGGCGGCGGTGGTCGCCACCAGCACGGCGGCGAGCAGCGCGATGCGCAGCGCACGGGCAAGCAGGCTGTTCTTCATCTCAGCGTCCGACCCGTTCTTGTTGAATCAGCCAATGCGCGCCCTGGCGCGTCATGATCAGGGTTTTGCCGCTGGTGGCGTCGAAGTTCGACGAGCTGTAAGCCTGGCGGAAGCGGACGGTGGCGGAGTCGCCCTGGAGGGCGACCTGTATCTTGCTCAGGCGGACCTGGATGCGGCCCGGCTTGGTGATGCGATCGCGCCGTTCCTGTTCCCAGGCCGTGCGGGCGCCGCCGCCGGGCACCTGAAAATCGCGCCCGTAGGCCGCCAGATAGGCCGCTACGTCCTTGCGCGACCAGGCATCGGCCCAATCCTGCACGGCGCGGCGGATGTCGCTCTCGGCGTTCGGCGCGGCCACCGGCGGCGCCTTGCTCGACGCGGCGCTGCTGGCCACTGCGGAAGCCGCTGCGCGCGATGAAGATGATGCTGCCGCTGGCATGGGCGGGGGCGCCGAGACCGTCAACGAGGCGGCGGCCGAACTGGTGGCGCGCGCGGCGGAGGAGGCCGCCTGGCTGGCGGCGATCATCGACGACGCGACGGCAGCCGAGCTGGCGCTACGGGACGCTGTCGCCGAGGATGCATTGGCCGCCACCGCGACCGGCCTGGGCGATGGGGCTTCGGCCACGCCGCCGCCCAGTTCCGCCAACAGCGCCAGCTTGAGCGCCGGCCGTGGCGTACCGGCGCCTTGCAGGGCCTTGTCGTAGGCCTGGCGCGCCATCTGGGCGTAGACCTCATTGAGGTTGTGGTAGGCGGTGCTGTAGGCCGTATTGGTGCGCAGCGCCTTGTCGAGCGCGGCCCCCGCCTTGTCGTACTGCTGCTGGCGCGCGTAGACCACGGCCAGGTTGTTGTACGGCTGGGGTAGCTCGGGCGCCTCGCGCGACAGTCCGACGAAAACCTCCGCCGCTTCGTCGAGGCGGTTCAGCTCGGTGAGGATCACGCCCCGCAGCAGACGCAGCTCGCGATCGCGAGGGGTGCTGGCGAGCAGCTTGTCGGCTTCCAGCAATGCGCGATCGGGCTTGCCTTGCGACAACAGGTTGCGGGTGTCTTGCAAGGAGGCGCCACTGGCCAGGATCGGCAGCAGGCAGGCGACGAGCGCCAGGCCGGCGCGCCGTGCCAGGATTGGGCCGATGTTCGGGCTACGCATTGTGATAGAGTCGGAAAAATTCAATATTGACCCGGCCGGTGCGGGCGAGGCGATTATAGAAGAAGCCTCCTGCCGCATTCCGATGCCTGTCATGCCTTGCGTCGGATAAATATCTGCGGCCCGCGCCCGAAAACAAGCAATGCTCAAGATTCACAACTCGCTTTCGCGCAAAAAAGAAGAATTCGTCCCCATCGAAGCCGGCAAAGTGCGCATGTACGTGTGCGGCCTGACGGTCTACGACTATTTCCATGTCGGTAATGCTCGCACGTTGACCGTCTTCGACATGGTTTATCGCTGGCTGACGGTCATCGGCTTCAACGTCAAATATGTACGAAACATTACCGATGTTGACGACAAAATCATCGAGCGCGCCAACAAAAACGGTGAATCGATCGACGCCTTGACCTCGCGGATGATCGACGCCATGCATGCCGATACCGATCGCCTGTTGCTCAAGCGTCCGAGCGTGGAGCCCCGCGCCACCGGCCACATCGACAATATGCTGTCGATGATCGGCAGCCTGGTCGAGCACGGCAAGGCCTACCCGGCGAGCAACGGCGATGTGTACTACGCGGTGCGCGAATTCTCCGGCTACGGCAAGCTGTCCGGCAAGGCCATCGACGATCTGCGCGCTGGCGAGCGTGTAGCGGTTGACAGCCATAAACGCGACCCGCTCGATTTCGTGCTGTGGAAGGCGGCCAAACCGCATGAGCCGCACTGGCATTCGCACTACGGAGAAGGCCGCCCGGGCTGGCACATCGAGTGCTCGGCGATGAGCCGTGCCGAGCTGGGCGAGACCATCGACATCCATGGTGGCGGCTGGGATCTGCAATTCCCCCACCACGAGAACGAGATCGCGCAGAGCGAAGGCGCTTCGGGCAAGCCCTTCGTCAATTACTGGATGCACGCGGCTTTCCTCAACATGGACAACGAGAAGATGTCCAAGTCGCTGGGGAACGTCTTCACCACGCGTGAAATCCTCGCCAAGCTCGATGCCGTCCAGGGCGGCGAAGTGGTGCGCTTTTTCCTGCTGCGCGGCCATTACCGTTCCGAGATCAACTACACCTGGGACACCCTGCACGACGCCCGCAACTCGCTGCTGGCCCTGTACACCGCCTTGCGCGACGTACCGCCATCGGCCGAAACCGTCATCGATTGGAACAACCCCTTCGCGGCCCGCTTCCGTGACGCGATGAACGATGACTTCAACACGCCGAATGCCTTTGCCGTGCTGCATGAACTGCGCGGCGAAGTGAACCGCACGCGTTCGAACGAACTGGCCGGGCTGCTGCGGGCGCTGGGTGCCACGCTGGGCCTGCTGACGCAGGATCCGCGCGCCTTCGTGCATGGGCAGGCGGCCGGCGACGATGATGCCGCCCGCATCGAAGCGGCGATCCAGGCGCGCATCGACGCCAAGAAAGCGCGCAATTTCGCCGAAGCCGATCGCATTCGCAACGAACTCAAGGAACAGGGCATCGTGCTGGAGGACAGCCCGCAGGGCACCACCTGGCGCCGTGCCTGAGCGCACGCCGATAGCGTGACATGCGCCGGTTCGGCCCGCGGGGCCGGCGCATGCTTTGCCGAGCGACGGGCTTCTCGCACGGGAGTGGATCTTGAAGGTCTATCTGGTCGCCAATCCCAAAGGGGGCGCCGGCAAGAGCACGGTGGCCACCAACCTGGCCGGCCTGCTGGCGCAGCGCGGCTGGCAGGACGGTGCGTCGCGCGTCATGCTGGGCGACATCGATCGCCAGCAGTCCTCGCGCTACTGGCTGGCGCGCCGGCCCGCCAACGTGGCCCTCATCGCCACCTGGGACATCGTGCCCGGCGAGGCAGCGAAACCGCCGCGCGACACCACTCACGTGGTGCTCGACACCCCCGCCGGCCTGCACGGCGACAAGCTCAAGCACATGCTCAAGCAGGCCGACAAAGTGGTGGTGCCGGTGCAGCCGTCGATGTTCGATCTGCTGGCGACGCGGGCCTTTTTCGATGAACTCGCCACCCTCAAGGCGGCACGCGGGCTCGATACCGTCGTCATCGGCGTACGCGTCGACGAACGCACGCGGGCGGCCGACCAGTTCCACCGTTTCATCGAGTCGACCGGCCTGCCGCTGCTGACCTGCCTGCGCGATACGCAGACCTATGTGCAATTGGCCGCGCATGGCCTGACGGTATTCGACGTGGCGCCTTATCGCGTCGAAAAGGATCGTGCGCAATGGCAGCCCATCGTCGACTGGGTATGACGGGCGCGGCCTGAGCGCTCAGGCGCCGGGCGGCCCTTGTTCGGGGCGCACGCGGCGCGGCACCACCGGCTGGGCGTACTTGCCCGCCACTTGCTGGCGACGTTCCTTTTCGCGCCACCACATGCGCATGCCCAGCAGCACCGCCAGAATCACTGCATACATCAGCGGTTCGCGGATATCCCGCTTGACCAGCCACCAATAGTGCAGCACGCCACAGAGGGCGATGACATAGATGCTGCGATGCAATTGCTGCCAGCGCCGCCCGCCCAGCCATCGCACCATGCGATTGGCCGAGGTGACGGCCAGCGGGATCATCAGCACGAAGGCCACGAAGCCGACCGTGATGAAGGGCCGCTTGAGGATGTCCTTGGCGATGCTGTGCACATCGAAGAACTGATCCAGCCAGATGTAGGTGATGAAGTGCAGCGTGCCGTAGAAAAACGCATACAGCCCCAGCATGCGCCGCAGGCGCACCAACCAATGCCAGCCGGTCAGGCGTCGCAAGGGGGTGACGGCCAGCGTGATGAGCAGCAGGCGCAGGGTCCAGTCGCCGGTGGCGTGGGTGATGAACTCGATCGGGTTGGCACCCAGGCCGTCGGTATAGGCGCCGTAGGCCAGGCGCACCACGGGGACGAGGCAGAGCAGGAACAGTAGCGTTTTGATGACGGCCAGCGCGCGTGGTGAGGGGAGGCGCTGGGCCGATCGTGCTGGCGAAGAGGCGGGCATGCGTGTCGATCGCTGGGCTGGTGGCCGGGTCATGATGCACGCATGGCCGGCGCGGATTCAAGCGTGCTTCAGAAGTTCTTTTTCAAATCCATGCCCGCATACAGCGAGCCCACCTGGTCGGCATAGCCGTTGAACAGCAGGGTCTTGCGCTTGGCGAATTCACCGATGCGCCGTTCGGTGGCCTGGCTCCAGCGTGGATGGTCGACATCCGGATTGACGTTGGAATAGAAGCCATACTCATTGGCGGCGGCCTTGTTCCAGGCCGTGCCCGGCATGCTGTCGGTCAGCCGGATGTGCACGATCGACTTGGCGCTCTTGAAGCCGTACTTCCATGGCACCACGATGCGTACCGGCGCGCCGTTCTGGTTGAGCAAATCCTGCCCGTAGAGGCCGACCGTCAGCAGGGTCAGCGGATGCATGGCTTCGTCCAGGCGCAGGCCTTCCTGGTAGGGCCAGTCCAGAATGGCGTAGCGCACGCCGTTCATGGTCTTGGGATCGAGCGCGGTGGTGAATTCGACGAACTTGGCGCTGCCCAGGGGTTCGACCTGCTTGAGCAGCGTTGCCAGCGGGAAGCCGTCCCATGGGATGACCATCGACCAGCCTTCCACGCAGCGCATGCGATAGATGCGTTCTTCGATGGGCGCCAGCTTGAGAATGTCCTCGATGGCGAAGGTGCGCGGCTTGGCGCACAGCCCATCGACTTTCACCGTCCACGGCCGCGTCTTGAGACGGCCGGCGTTTTCCGCCGGTTCATCCTTGTTGACGCCGAATTCGTAGTAGTTGTTGTAGGTGGTGATGTCCTTGAACGGCGTGGGTTTGTCGCCGGCGCGAAACTGTGCCGCAGCGGGCGTGGTGGCGAGCTTGGCGGCGTCGGCGTCGCGGCTCCAGCCGGCGATGCCGCCCAATGCGATCAGGCCGCTGGCGCGGATGAAGTCGCGGCGGGCGCGGTAGACGTCCTGCGGGGTGATCTCGGACGGCTGGATGTCGGCGGGGCGGCGGATCAGCATGGTGTTCTCCTGCGCGGGCCTTGCACGTCGCCCGCTGTGTCGTGTGAATCGACAGGCCTACATGCCTGTGGCAAACATCCGGCTCAATCGTTCATGACGGATTGAGTTGCTGATAAACCACGCGCGCGACCTCCAGCAGCGTCGGGCGATCGAGTTCGCCAGACAGCGCGTAGCCGAGCTTGTCGTCGAGCCAGTAGAACACCCCGACCTTGCCTTCGCGCGCGAAGCGGAACGAGGTTTCGCGCGTGCCCGTCGGATGCGTGCGCACATATAGGGTCAGGCGTTGGCCATGGGTGTCCTGGTACATGAACTGCGCCACCGGCCCCGTCTCGGATGGCAGCAGCCGGCCACCGACGAGTGCAAAGCCCAGCGAGCCCAGCGCAGGGGCGCGCACCGGCGTGCCCAGGCGTTTGGACAGCCATGCCACCAGGTGTTGCTCCTGGTCGGCACCGACCTCGACGGGATGGCGGACTTCCGGCACGTACACCGCGTGGGCGACGGCCGCTTCGCGTGGCAGGCTGGCCATGGCCGTCGGTTCCTGACCGAAACGGGCAAGGCCAAAGCCGGCAGCGCCACCGATCAGCAGGCACGCGAGCGCCGCCGCCACACGTGCCCATGGGCGCGGCGTCCGCTGTACAGTACGCAGCAGACGCGCGGGCGGCGGGCCTTCGGCAAAGCGATCGTAATGCTGGCGCAGCGCGTTGGTGTGCATGCGCCATTCATGCGCGCGCAGCAGATCGTCCGGGTTGTCGCGCAGCCAGCGTTCGACGGTGGCGCGGCCATCGGCATCGAGCCGATCGTCCACGTAGCGCAGCAGCGCTTCTTCGCGGTGTGACAGAGCATCGTCATCGCGCTTCATTTGACAACCTTCAGGTGGTGAGCCGTGGCCTGCCCGTTGAGCAGGGCACGCAGGCGTTCACGGGCGCGGAACAGGCGCGACATGACGGTGCCGATGGGGATGCCGAGCACCTGCGCGGCTTCGTCGTAGCTCAGGGCCTCCAGGCCGATGAGGAGCAAGACCTCGCGTTGTTCTCCCGGCAGGCGCAGCAAGGCGCGATCCAGATCGCGCAGGGCCAGGCCGTCTTCTTGTTCGGCACGTACGCTGGCATCGGGGAGTGCGTCTTCGCCGGGGTATTCCAACGGTGGCGCGGCGCGCCACTGATTGACGAAGACGTTGTGCATGATGGTCAGCAGCCAGGCGCGCAGATTGCCTGGGCGCCACAGACGCCACTTGGACAATGCGCGTTCGAGCGTGTCCTGCACGAGGTCGTCGGCGCGTGCCGCATCGCCGGTGAGGGCGCGCGCATAACGGCGCAGGCGCGGGATTTCGGCGACGATGTCCTGCTCAGAAGCCATGGCGTGGATGGAAGGCGGGCGGGCTGTCGGCATCGTATCAGCTTGCGTGCGGCGCAGCCCCCGTAGAAGCCCTGATGCGCGCGGCGTAAGTAGCTTGTAAGGTGGCGTGCATCTAATAGCGTTCATAGCGTTTGGGTTTGCCACGCCGCACCGGTGGCTACGACGACATAACAACAGGGCGGGGCGTTTTATTCCGCCAACCACCAGAGGAGCCTCAGACGATGTTGACCATCGATTCGGTTCTCCAGGAGAACCGCGTCTTCTATCCCTCCGACGAAACCCAGGCCCGCGCCACGATCCGTGGCATGGCTGCCTATGAAGCGCTGTGCAAGGAGGCCGAGCAGGATTACGCCGGCTACTGGGCACGCCTGGCACGCGAACACGTGCTGTGGCGCACGCCCTTCACGCAGTCGCTCGATGACAGCCAGGCGCCTTTCTACAAATGGTTCGCCGATGGCCAGTTGAACGTCTCGTACAACTGCCTGGACCGTCATCTCGAAGCCGGCCAGGGTGACAAGACGGCCATCATCTTCGAAGCCGACGACGGCACCGTCACGCGCACCTCGTATGCCCAGTTGCATGCGCTCGTGTGCCGGCTGGCCAACGGTCTGAAGGCGCGCGGCATCAAGAAGGGCGACCGCGTCATCATCTATATGCCGATGTCGGTAGAGGGCGTGGCCGCCATGCAGGCCTGCGCGCGCATCGGCGCCACCCATTCGGTGGTGTTCGGCGGCTTCTCGGCCAAGAGCGTGCAGGAACGCATCGTCGACGCCGGCGCGGTGGCTGTGATCACGGCCGACGAACAATGCCGTGGCGGCAAGAGCATGGGGCTCAAATCGGTGGTCGACGAAGCGCTCGCCATGGGGGGCTGCGAAGCCATCCATTCGGTGATCGTCTATCGCCGTACCGGCAAGGTCAGCAGCATGCAGGCCGGGCGCGACCTGTGGCTGGACGAACTGATCGCCGATCAGGCGGCCAGTTGTGAGCCTGAATGGGTCGATGCCGAACACCCGCTGTTCCTGTTGTATACCTCCGGGTCGACGGGCAAGCCAAAGGGCGTGCAGCATTCTTCCGGCGGCTATCTGCTGCATGCTGTGCTGACCACCAAGTGGACCTTCGACCTCAAGCCCGAAGACATCTACTGGTGCACGGCGGACATCGGCTGGGTCACCGGCCACACCTACATCGCCTATGGTCCGCTGGCCTGCGGCGCCACGCAGGTAGTGTTCGAAGGCGTGCCTACCTATCCGGACGCCGGACGCTTCTGGAAGATGATCGAAACCCACAAGGTGAACATCTTCTACACGGCGCCGACGGCGATCCGTTCGCTCATCAAGGCGGCCGAAGCGACCCCCGCCGCCCATCCGCGCAACTACCGCCTCGATTCGCTGCGGGTACTGGGAACGGTGGGCGAGCCGATCAATCCGGAAGCCTGGATGTGGTACTACGAACAGGTTGGCGGCAGCCGCTGCCCGATCCTGGATACCTTCTGGCAGACCGAAACCGGCGGCCACATGATCACACCCTTGCCCGGTGTGACCCCCTTGGTGCCGGGCTCGTGCACGCTGCCTTTCCCGGGCATCCAGGCGGCAGTGGTGGACGAAACCGGCAACGACGTCGAATGGGGCAAGGGCGGCTTCCTGGTCGTCAAGAAGCCCTGGCCGTCGATGATCCGCACCATCTGGGGCGACGCCGATCGTTTCCGCCGCAGTTATTTCCCGAGCGATCTGGGCGGCAAGCTGTATCTGGCCGGCGACGGCGCGGTGCGTGACGCCAAGACGGGGTACTTCACCATCATGGGCCGCATCGATGACGTGCTGAACGTGTCGGGCCACCGCATGGGCACGATGGAAATCGAATCGGCCCTGGTGTCCAACCCGATGGTGGCCGAGGCTGCCGTGGTGGGGCGCCCCGACGATCTGACCGGTGAAGCCATCGTGGCCTTCGTGGTGCTCAAGCAAGCGCGGCCAAGCGGGCCCGAAGCCGTCAAGGCGGTCAAGGCGCTGCAGGATTGGGTGGCCAAGGAGATCGGGCCGATCGCCAAGCCGAAGGACATCCGCTTTGGCGACAATCTGCCCAAGACGCGTTCGGGCAAGATCATGCGCCGCCTGCTGCGCGCACTGGCCAAGGGCGAGGAGATCACGCAGGACGTGTCGACGCTGGAGAACCCCGCCATCCTGGAGCAACTCAAGCAATCGGCGTGATGCGCCACTCGCCCGCGCATGGCGCGGGCCCTACCGTCTGCATGGGAGCGCGCGGATGACGCAACGAGCGTCCGCGCCTTGGAGGATCGGTGGCGGCGGCTACCGGTCCTCTTTTCTTGCAGGCTTGCCATCGGCCCGCGTGTGACCGATCCTGATGACATGATCATGGGCACATCGACCTTGTCATGAACCTCCGCTCGCGCCGGCTGGCGCGCCTGTATGTGCTGTTCGTGATCGGCTTCGCCTTTTTCGTGGCGACGATGGCCTTCGCCGAAAAAGCGGGGCTGCCGGCGCACTGGATCGGCTATACCTTTCTGCTGGCGACCATCCTCACCTACGCCATCATCGGCGTCATCAGCCGCACCACCGACGTCGACGAATACTACGTCGCCGGGCGTCGGGTGCCTGCGGTCTTCAATGGCATGGCCACCGCCGCCGACTGGATGAGCGCCGCCTCGTTCCTCGGCATGGCCGGCATGCTGTACGTGGCCGGCTTCGACGGCTTGGCCTTCGTCATGGGCTGGACCGGTGGCTACGTGCTGGTGTCGCTGCTGCTCGCCCCGTATCTGCGCAAGTTCGGCCAGTTCACCATTCCCGACTTTCTCGGTGCCCGCTACGAGGGCGCAGCCCCCCGCTTGATCGGCGTCTGCGCGGTGTGCGCGGCGAGCTTCGTCTACGTGGTGGCGCAGATCTATGGCGTGGGCCTGATCACCAGCCGTTTCTTCGGCATCAATTTCGAAATCGGCGTCTTCGTCGGGCTGGCCGGCGTGCTGGTGTGTTCGTTTCTGGGCGGCATGCGCGCCGTCACCTGGACTCAGGTCGCTCAGTACATCGTCATTGTGGTGGCCTACCTGGCGCCAGTGGTGATGCTGTCGTACAAGGTGACCGGCGTGCCGGTGCCGCAGGTGATGTATGGACAGGTGCTGGAGAAACTGGGCAAGGTCGAAGACCGCTTGCTGGCCGACCCGGTCGAGAGCCAGGTTCGCCAGGCCCTGAGCGAGCGTGCGCTGGATATCCGTGCGCGCATCGACGCGCTGCCGGATTCATTGACCAGCGAGCGCACCATGCTGACCGCGCGCCTGCACGCATTGCAGCAGTCCAACGCGCCGGCTCGCGACATCGGCCCCATCCAGCGCCGCCTGCGGGCCTTGCCCGCCGACCCGGAGCGCGCCCGCGTGCAGTGGGAGCACGATTATCGCGTGGCCGTTTCGCAATCGATCCCGCCCCATCGGCACGCCGACGCCTTCCCCGGCGACGCCACGCAGACGTCGGGCGATGCGCGCAACAACTTCATCGCGCTCGTTTTCGTGCTGATGATCGGCACGGCGGGCTTGCCGCACATCCTCATGCGGTCGTACACCACGCCGGGTGTGTCGTCGGCGCGCAAGTCGGTGTTCTGGACGCTGCTGTTCATCCTCCTGCTCTACATCACGGCGCCGGCATACGCGGTGTTCGCCAAGTGGGAGGTCTATCAGAACCTGGTCGGCTCGTCGCTCTCTCATCTGCCTTCATGGGTGGCGTCCTGGGGCAGGGTGGGGCTGGTGAAGGTCGAAGACATCAACCTCGATGGCGTGCTGCAACTGAGCGAACTGTGGATCAACCCGGACGTCATCGTGCTGGCCACACCCGAAATCACCGGCTTGCCGTATGTGGTCTCCGCACTGGTGGCGGCCGGCGGTCTGGCGGCCGCGCTGTCGACGGCCGACGGCCTGCTGCTGACCATCTGCAGTGCGCTGTCGCACGATGTCTACTACCGACTCATCAACCCACAGGCCACGGCTTCGCGGCGGCTGGTGGTCTCCAAGGCCACCCTGATGGTGGTGGCGCTGGTGGCCGCCTGGGTCGCGTCGCAGCGCGCCGACAGCATTCTGTTTACCGTCGGCTTTGCATTCTCGCTGGCTTCGGCTGCTTTTTTCCCGGCCCTGGTGTGCGGCATCTTCTGGCACCGCGCCAACAAGTGGGGGGCCGTCGCCGGCATGCTCGGCGGCCTGGCGGTCACCTTGTGGTACGCCGTCCGCACCCATCCATTCTTCGGCGGCTCGCAAGCGGCGGCATGGTTCGGCGTGCAACCCATCTCAGCGGGCGTCTTCGGCGTCGCGGCCGGTTTCGTGATCCTGATCGTGGTCAGCCTGTTCACCCCCGAGCCCACCGCCGACTCGCTGCGCCTCGTCGCCGACATCCGCAGTCCTTCGCGACGCAGTCCGGCCGAGCGTTGAGCTTCGGCGACGTACAAAAACCTTGCCGAACGGGCGGTTTTTGCTATAATCCCGCGTCCCACCGCGGAGAGATGGATGAGTGGTTTAAGTCGCACGCCTGGAAAGCGTGTTCAGGGTAATACCCTGACGGGGGTTCGAATCCCCCTCTCTCCGCCACTAACTATTTGTTTTTATTGAGTTGGTGTCACGATAGCTGTCAATTTGTCGGGGCTGTTTAGGGCTGCTATCGCAGCTTTTTGGCAGCCTTCGACTGGCCCAAAAAGGCAAAATATGTCGAGATCGACAAAAGGCCTTTAGCATCTGCCGTTTTTGTCGTAGTGGCGACGATGAAAAGGGTAACAACCTCCCAAGAAATTCACTTCCGACAGCAACTTAGGCGAATAGCGCGAGAACGGGCGCGTCGGCATAGGATAGACCGTAGGCGCGCTCGGAAGCGTTTGTGGCTCACAGACAAGCAGCTCAGAGGCAGAGCTTTCCGCCGTGCGCACTTAGATGTGATTTCTATGTTGGCTAGGGCGGCGGCCGAGCCGCTGCGAGCTCGGCGCTATAAGCTCGATGTCATCATCCCTGAGCGATTTTCTGTAATTGATGATCCAACAGGCTCGCTGACTTTGATCACGGGTTTCGCGGCGATCCTCCGCTCATCTTCCAGGAAGATCCAGCGCATTTTTATCGACCATGGTCGCCTCCGCGAATACGACTTGGCGGCCAACGGTTTGCTCGCTGTAATAGTCTCCGACCTTAGGGAGGAGCGTGCCGGTGGCAGGCGGCTACGCCTCCGGGGGCGCTACCCCGCAGATCCGTCGGTGCGGCGCGTGTACGAAGAGCTGGCGATAACGAAGTACCTAAACATAGAAACGGTCAAATCGGAAGCTTCTACAGAGCCGAGTCTGGAAGTCTTCGATGTGCGGAGGGCCGCCTCCATTGAGCCCGAGGGTGTTGCCGCCCGATACCACGAACAAAAGGCTGGCGAGTTTGTCGAACATGTGGATCGCTGCCTAGTGCGCGGCTCAAATAGGCGGCTAACCGCGACTGGCAAACTCGATCTCTCAAACTACGTGGCGGAGATCCTCGCGAACGCTGAAGACCACGCCATCGGAAGATATGGGCACGTCGACTGGTCGATTCAGGGCTATCTAGACGAGAGCGCCAAGCCGGCGTCGTGTGAAATCACAATCTTTAACTTTGGCCCGAGTTTTGCTCAGACACTGAACTTGGTGCCCCGTGATGGCTTCACTTGGATTGAGCAAGTTCGCCCTTATCTGGATAGGCATGCTGCGACGCGAAACAACAGCGGGCGTTTCCGTGAAGAAGAGTTGCTCACGGTCATTGCATTGCAAGGAGGAGTGAGCAGCAAGAACGACGTCGAGGAAACAACGAGAGGTCAAGGAACGGTCGATCTCATCCGCTTTTTTCAGGCAGTTCATGCTGAGTGCAATGGGGCTACGGGCTGCGGGGCGGAGATGGCGATCATTTCGGGTAGTACATACGTTAAATTTGATGGAACATACAAAATGGAGGGGCAGCAGAGTACTACCTCTGTGATTGCGTTCAACCGGGGGAACACCTTGGAAGCCCCGCCTGATCCCAAGTACGTTCAATCACTCGGGCGCTTGTCGTTCCCCGGCACTATCATTAGTATTAGATTCCCCCTTTCCTCGGCCTCAAGCCGACTGGTTGAGGAGCGCAACAATGGCGGAAGTGATGAAAATTGATTTGGGTAACTACGAAGGCCCCCTGTTCACCGGGAGGCCCCGTGGCAAGGCCATCCGAGAAAAGCTTGAGCTCGACAAGTTGGATGATGGGGTCAACACGTTTGTTGTTGACGTTCCGCAGAGTGCATTCTCTGTGACCAGTTCCTTCTTTTTGGGACTCTTTGGACCTAGTGTGATTAAGGCGGGTACGCCTGAAACCTTTTTTAACAGATTTGAGTTTCGGGCGCCCCCTGTTCTGCGGGCTGCGTTCGCAGACTACGTGGAGCGCGCGCTTCAGGGCCGTTCTTTCTTTCAACACATGTAATTTTTTGCAGACACAGAGCTTCAACGCTTGGACAATGTTCGCTGCGGATTGTTGGGTTATGGGGTGCCAGGGAGCCCTTGTGATGGTTGCTCTAATGGGGGCGCGTTTCCGCTTACCTCGGCTCCGATAAGCGTTCGCCTAACGAATGAGCCTCCGCACTTCTACGAAACGGCGGCTTTTTGGATGTCGCTGGCGGCCATCGCTCTTTCGGTGGTTACGCTCTACCTCAATGGACGCTCTTCATCGCGAGCGCGCCGGCGCTCCGTGTTAGACGAGTTCTGGTTGCGGAAGGTTTTCTACGAGGAAACGCTCAGCCCAATCATTGCTTTTTATCGGGAGGTGGCAAGCGATGTTGGTTCATTGGCATCAGGTGGTCACGTGCTATCTCCTGCGGATTACCTGGAGGCCTTTTCGAAGAAGCACCGTGAGTTGGCGATGCGCCTCGTTCTGATCGGAACCCTCAGTTCGGAGTTGCAGCAAAGTCTTGAGGCGTGTTTTGAGTCGCTTGAGAATGAGGTGGCTGAACTCTGTTATGAGTTGAGAGGCAATGCAGGGGGCATAAGATCTCACCCCTCGGGCCGCATCTACACCCTGTTAGCGGCGTTCGTTCATCCTGTTCGCGCCTTTCAAGAAGGCGTCAAGTGATGGCGCTTCCGTTTGGCGCGATGGCTGTTTCCGACGCCCCCCTCGCGCCAGCAAACATCTCCACGGCCTTGCCTCCAGCAAGCGGGCTTGCATCGGGAATCCAGCGTCCGTAGTTCCTGAAAATCATCGTCGTATCCGAATGCCCCATCTGGTTTGCAACCCAGACTGGATTCTCGCCGGCCGTCAGCATCATGCTGGCATAGGTGTGCCGGGTTTGATACGGGTTCCTGTACCGCACGCCCGCTAGCCGAAGCGCAGGGATCCACATTCCTCGAATGGGCTGGTCCCCGTCCCAGGGCGTGTTATATCGTGGATCGTGGAACACCCGTCCGCCTGCCATGAATGTGTGCGCCTTCTGCGCTTGAAGTGCTTCGAGCGCTGGCGCCAATAGCTTCACGTCCCGCGTGCTTCTGCGCGTCTTCGTCACCTCGGCCTCATCTGCCGCTTGGGTCTGCGCGCGCGACACGCGCACCAGGCCGCGCCGCCAATCCACGTCGCCCCATTCCAGCGCCACCAGCTCTGACGTACGCAGTCCGGACCAGAACGCAAACTGGAACAGGTTGCGAACCTGGTCGTGACGGCATGCGTCGACAATCGCTCGCTGTTCGTCCGCCGAGAACGGGTCGATATCGTCCGTCGGCTTTGGTGCCTCCTTGCGGGCGAACTTCCATCCATACAGCGGGTTCGCGTCTATCAACTCGTCGTCGAGCGCATCTTGCAGCGCTTGGCGCAGCACGCTTTGCACGTTGGCCAGGCGCTTGTTGGTACAGGTCTGCTCTTCGCACCACTGACGAATGTCCGGGCGCCTGATGTCGGTGAGCGCCTTTTTGCCCCAAGTAGGGATCAGTACGTTCTCGACGATGCGCCGATAGCCTGTCCAGGTGCTGGCCTTGAGGAGCGCCTTTTGACGCGCGATCCATGGCTCGAGGTAGGTTTCAAGTGGGACGCCTTCCCCCTTCTGTTCGGCGAAGAGAAAACGTTTTGGCGAGTCGGGAAACGTTGCCGCGTAATCGAACGTGCCGCGCTCGATCGCGTCCAGGATGGCCGACCGATGATTGGCCGCCCGCCTCAGGTTAGTGGGGGTGGGCTCAAGCTTGATCCGCTCCCGGCACGCGACGCCACGGAACGTGAACGAGATTTGGATTGATGATTTGGAGATGGCGACGACGCCAGTCCGTTCCCGTTTTCCACCCATTCGTTATAGCCTTCTGTATCAATGAGTACACGTCCGTCAGGAGCGTACTTCCACACACGGCGTTCAAGCCAGATACCGTCACGAATCTTGGTTCGCACCGCGTCCTCCGAGTAGCCGGATTCTGCTGCGAACTTGGCGATCGTGACGTATCGAACCCCCATGGTCATTGACCTATTTCACGAACGCCATCGCCGTGCGCTGTCCACTTGGACATAGGATGTTGCGCCCCATGGGGTAAGTGGTCAGCATCGGGCTTTTGAAGGTGCCACCGTGATGCATAGCAAAACTGTCGAACTCATCCACGGGCCAGTACCTATGGCCGAGGGGCTTGCCTTTACAGGAGTGGCCGGCAAACGCGATTTTGATTTCTTGGTGACCAATGACGCGTTGGACGAGGTGGCTCAAAGTGCGCTTGATGAGGCTAGTCGGGTCCGCGCCTTCAATCACTATGCTGCCTATATCCTGGCGTCGGCTTCGCGCGCCATTCAGTGCGGAATCCCGCCAGATGCCAATGGTCGCATCGTCGTTGGCACGAAGTTTGTTATCAAATAGTGCGCAGGTACGGCACGTCTGAGACGCGTTGCATCGTGAGGACCAAATCGAGGGGTTATCCCCTGCAACGGCAGGCGGGATGGTCTTGCTATGGCGCAAACCTGCATGTTTGGCTGATAATGCCGAGCAACGCGACCCGGGGGTAGAGCGTGCGTGCCAGCCAAAGACGCCTACAGAAGAGGAGGCGCTGCCAGCTTGTCTAAACAAAGGTACGCTTGAATGAACACGGAGATCACATCGGTCCACGATGAGTTGGTCGTTGGTCATCTTGGCAGGCGCAGATTTTGCTGAGCCAGTGCCGATGGCGGTCTGACGACAGTCGTTTGCTTTAGCTTGACGCTTGGAATACGTGAAACCAGGTGCATGAGAATGCCCAACAGTTTCTCCTATGAAGGGTTCATCATAGAGACCCTTGTGTATCCAAAAACCAGTTCCCATCAGGGCACTGGTATCGCGACAGAACGCCATGTTTATGAGGCGTCTGTTCGTATCATCAATATAGAAACAGGGGAGACCATCATCGCCCCCGTTCCTGCTCCCAATGAATTCTTCTCCGTACGTGCAGCACGGCGTGCGGCGGGAGAATTTGCCGTCGAATTTATAAAGAAACCTCCTCCTTGAGCGTTCGCTAAGTAGCCGGTTTGTTATGTGCCCGGTGCCAACGACATGTCTTTTTGTGGCAATTCGCTTCTTGGGGTTCGCCATGGCTTGCCCTTGAGCGTGGGGGACGGCAGCATAGGCGGCCAGAAGCATGCATTTGCAAAGTCTGAGGCCGCGTTGAGACAGGTTTTTGAATACCAAGGGTACATCGTGGAAATCTGCGTGCACGTATGTGGCGGAGTTCAGCGCGCGGGCGCTAAATTCGTCCCGCAATTCTTCGCAGGCATCACCATCATGGAGCTGCACACAGGTGTCGCGAATGCCTTGCCCGTCCCCGGCAGATTTGAAAGTGAACAAGACGCCCGTCGGGTGGCCGAGCAGTTGGCTCGTCAGGAAATCGACGCAGAGCTGAATCAGCCGTAGCGTGGTGCCACCGAAGAAGTCGTCCTGCGGCCCCATTCCAATGACACGCCAGTCTGCTGGCTGCCGAATGGGTTTGGTCATCAGTACCCCTCCGCATGACTGAGTGACAGCGCTACTGCGACCGGGCGTACCCATACTGGCGCGGCCGAGAGCATGAAGGTCTCACCGCTCTCGGCCAGCAGTAGCGTTGTTCCCATCACCTCCGCCACGGCCTGGGCGGCATCCGGCGGCACGGCATTGCCGATGCGCTCGCGCCATGCCTGGTCGCTGAGACCATCCAGCTCGAGGTATTCCTCGGGCTCGATCAGCGATTGCAGGGCCGCCAGCTCCAACGTGGTGAAGGGCCGGTGCCATGTGCCATCGAGCGCACGGATAACCGCCACGAGCTTGTCGTTAGCCGTCGGCATGGCCGGAGTTTGCGATTCGGTGCAAGTTGGCAAGTTCGGCAAACTACGAGGATCTGCCACGCTCCAACGCCCGTTGTCGTGGCACGCAGAGGCCGAGACGGCGCCAGATGATTCGTCCCAGCCGATGACGCCGTAGTGCCCGCCGGTGAGATAGTTGTCGCCGCGCTGGCGGTTCATGTTCGGGCGCGGGTCCGCCACAGCAAAGGCGCCTTGGCCGGTCGTGCTACCGGCGATCACGGTGCCGCTGGCGTTGTCCCAGGGGGTGACGGCGTACTTGCCGAAGGTTGGGCCAGATCGACGCGGATCCTGTACGCATTGGCCGGTGCCATGGGCGCTGGTGACGGCACCGCTGGCGCTGGCCCACGACACAATGCGGAATTCGTTGTTGTGTTTAGCTGCACCCAGGTGGCGCGGATCAGCCACCGAGTAATACCCCTGGCCGGGCATCTGCTGACCACCGATCGTGCGGGCGTGGTCGTCCATGCGCAGCACGCCGTAGGCGTGGCCGTCGTTCCACCGCGCGCTCTGTGCGAATCGCAGATCTGCGATCGAGAACGCACCATTACCAGGCCCCGAAGCGCCGGCGACGGTCCCTGTCGGCTGATCCCATTCCCGTACGCCGAGGTACCCATGACGGTGCTCCGGCACGATGAGGTAGTCGCGCAGATGTCCGTCGACTACATCCAGCCGGTTCAGGCTGCGCCAGTCGCTACCGGCCTCAACGAAAGCCAGACGCACCCACGTTTTCCACGACAGGTTCGGCACGCGGTGCATCGGGCCGCCGGCGATGGTGTCGCCCGGCAGCGGCATGCGACCGAGGACGGTGCCGACGCCCTGCAGGCGGTGCTGGTGGGGCTGGTACAGAAACGCAGGAACTTTAGCGATGTGGCGCGCCACCAGCAGCATGCGCTTGCGGCTCTGCGCCAGTCGGCCGATCTCGCCGCAGTCGTGCGTGGTTTCCTGGACGGCGTAGCCGTAGTGCTCGAGCAGCCCCTTAATCTGGTCGAGCAGATGCCGGCCACGCGTGGCCAGGCGCGGGACGTTCTCAAACACCAGCAGCTCGACCGGGTCGTCGCGCCAAGCCTCGCACATGAGCCATACGCAACGCAGCGTCAGCTCGTTGAGCGCCTGATATTTCGGAGTGCGGCTCACGCTCTCCGACAGGAGACCGGACGCGCCTTTACAAGGCGAGCTGATGAACATGCAATGCGGGTGCTGGTTGCCAGCCGCGCGACGAATGTCCGCTGGCGTCGCCTCAGTCCAGCCTGCCGCCGGCTCATGGCCATGGAGCGCCGTGTACTGTTCGCGCGTAAAAAGGTCCATCACCGTGCAGGGCGTGCCCACCAGGCGGTGAAAATCACGCGCCGCCGCCGGATCTACGTCGATGCCGCCGATGCAGTCCCAGCGCGCTTCCATATTGCCGACGCGCGAGAGAGCCTTCTTGAACCCTTTGGCGCCACCGCCCAGTCCGGCGCACATGCAAAACACGTTATAGCGGCGGATCATCAGAACGGCCCCTCGTCGTCGTTGTCATCCGCATTCAGAGCGAGCGCCAACTGACTGCGCAACGCGCGCAGCTCGGGCAGGTCAAACGAAGTCACAGGGGCCGCACGGTACTGGGCAGCCGCAGCGCGGGCCAGTTCCTCGGTGACGGGGTTGATGGCGTAAATGGCGCCATTGCCGAAGAGACGCGTGTAGGCCGGAACATCGCCGGCAGCCGGCACGTCGACGCGCACGAACGCGCAACCGCCGACGGATGCTTCGGTGACGCGGCCGGCGATTCTCTGGTGGCCGAAGAGTTCCACGATGGCCCAGCAATCGAAAGTGTTTTCGGTACTCATGCGCTCTCCTTGGCCTTGCGATAGGCCTTCGTCATACTGAGATTCACTGTGTATCCGCGCTTGAGCATTGCCTTGGCGATGCGGGCGCGGTCGTGGTGGCTGTGCGGCGCTTGACGCAGCAGACCGAAGTAGCTGTTGCCGCTCTCGAATAGGTCTGCCTCTGACTGGCATTCGAGCCGGCGCAGTGCGGCCCGCACCGTGCGAGGGCGCGTGCGTGTGTGCCAGGGCTTGATCAGGTGCCCTACGAAATCAACACCTCTGTCGACTGGCTGGAGCACCGTCTTGCGATCGTTCAACGTGATATGCAGCTCACGGGGCAGAAAGGCGCGGATATCTGCGAGCCAGGCGTTGAGTACGTCCGTCGATTCGTGCAGCAGCACGAAGTCATCGACATAGCGCACGTAGTGCTTGGCGTGCAGGACGTGTTTAACGTGCTGGTCCAGCACGTCCAGGTAGACGTTGGCGAAGAACTGAGACGACAGATTGCCGATGGGCAGCCCCAGGTGAGCCGGCTGATTTATGAGGCTCTTGTGTGCCGGCACCTTGCCCATGAGATCCGGGCCGCTGCGGACCATGGCGCCGGGGCGCGGGTCGTGAAACAGGATCATCTCCGCCAAGGCCTGCCACCACGGCTCATTGATGTGCTGCGCGAGCAGGGTAGCCAGCACGCTCTTGTCGATGCTGACGAAGAAGTTGGCCACATCGCACTTGAGGTAGTAGACCGGGATTTGCCAATTTTGGGTCGCACTGCGGACCTTGGCCGCCAGGCGGCGCGCCGCGTAGAGCGTGCCGCGCTCCGGAATGCAGGCGCATGAGTCCGCAATAAAGCGCGCATGCACGCGCGCGGCGATGTGGCTATAGAGCAGGTGGTGCACGATGCGATCGCGGAACTGCGCCGCCCACACTTCGCGGGCCTTTGGGCGCGTCACCACAAAACACACGCTCGGCCCGGGCCGGTAAGTGCCGCCGACCAACTCATCATGCAGTCGAGTGAGATTCCGTTCCAGATCGATCTCGAACTCCAGCGCGCTCGCACGATTGCGCTTGGCGCGCCGGCAATCGAAGTAGGCCTGTACCAAGGCCTCGAAAGAAAAGTCAGCATGGCCGGTGAGTGCATCGGTCCTATCTGCGGACGAAGCGGACACGGCCCTCGTAGTCCTTGTTGTTGTAGTTCTGGTTGCCATCATCGAAGTTCTGGTTCCAGGCGTTGTTGGCCGAGTTCTGCGTCCAGTCGTGCTTTCCACGTCACTCGCGCGAGCACTCAAGAGGCTCACACGAGGAACTGCGCCAGACCAGCCGAGGCAGATGCCACTGGTATCTGTGATGCGCATGTCGGTGGCCCGAAAGGCCAGCGGCACGACCAGATTGAAAATCGCACGGGCCTGGACGCCTTGACGTCCAGGCAACAGGCGGCGGTGCGGGCTATGCATGAGAGGAGGCCTTCTTCCAGCCGTTGGCTTGCTTGCCGACTGCGTCGGTAAGCGCGATGGCGGCGGCATAGTGCTTGGTGCCGATCAGGCGCAGGTCACGGGACAGGCGCAGCAGCAGCTCCGCCACCTGAAGCCGCTCGAGCAACTCGGCCAGATGCGGTGTTTTCTGCGTCGCGCAGTTCGCCCGGAAGATCAGCGTGATGATCGCCACACACTCCTCCCTGATCCGCCCGCCGATCGAGGTCTTGTAGTCTCGAGGCATGTCGCGCGTCGCTTGCGTGACGAGCGTCAGGAGGTCATACGCAACCTTGTAGATCGGCAGGGTGGAGTGCAGGGCCATGCTGACAAAACCGTTTCAAAAGTGAGCCGCGCTGCGCGCGGCAAATGGATGAATTACTGAATCACTGACAATCTGCGGACGAAGCGGACACGGCCCTCGTAGTCCTTGTCGTCGTAGTCCTGGCCGCCACCATCGAAGCCCTGGTACCAGGCGTAGTAGGCCGAGGTCTGCGTGCTGGACCAGTACAGAACGTCGGTGGCGAACGATTCCGGGGCGTTCAGATAGGTCAGACGCAGCTCATGGCGCGCGGGCAAGTACCAGTCAGCGAGTTCACTGATGACGGCTGACACTGCCGCCTGGGCTAATGCGTTGCCGGCACGCACCATGTCGCGGGTATTGGCGAGGCCGTCGCGCAAGCTCTTGGCACCATCGATCTCGATGCCGCGTTCGCCCCACTTCACGTCCCGCAATTCGGTGTCGACCGGTGCGACGATGAGGTGGTAGTCACCTGCGAGGCTGTCACCGCGCACGATGCCGGCGTAGATTCCACCCTGCTCAGGCCAGGGCTGCCCCAGTGCGGGCGGTTGGGTATGGGAAGTCGAGCGGTCGTCCGCCTGAGTCAGCGCCTGAATGCGTGCAATCAGTGCATCAACAATGGCGTTGGCGTCGATAGTGATGGGTACGCCCACCACGATGTTCTTGCTCATATGAGCCTCCAAAAAAATGTCGTGAAGGCCGCGCGCGGCGCGGCCGAATGGCTGAATTACTCAATGACTAACAATCTGCGGACGAAGCGGACACGGCCCTCGTAGTCCAGGTTGCCGTAGAACTGGTAGCCATCACCGAAGTACTGGTACCAGGCGACGCCGGCCGAGTCCTGCGTGCTGGCCCAATACCAGGCAGGCTCAAACGCTTCGTCTCCGCCCGCCTGAAAAGCGGGGGCTTGCGTCTGCGCCGGACAGCCGGCGGTGTAGGGATAGCCGACCGGTACGCTGCTGGCGTTGTCGCCATCGCGGAACGAGCAGTAGTTCTCGTCGGTCGTCGGCTTGAATGCGCGGTAGAGCGTTTCCAGTTCGTCGCGGCTCGGGACGTGCCAGTCCGTGAAGCCATTGATCTGGGCGGCGCGCGCTTGCGTGGCAATCGGACTGCCGGCTTCGGCCATGGCCACCGTGTTGGCCATACCGTCGTGGTAACTGATGGCGCCCGTGACTTCTTCACCGTACCTGCCCCAGGCTGCACGGATGTCGCCCTGGGCCTTGGGCGCCGCGATGATGGCGAACACCTGGTCGTCGCTCTTGATCAGCCCTGCATAGAAGCCGCCAGCGGTGGCGGTGGCGACGGCGGGGATGTCACTGCGTTTGATGGTGGTGGTCATGGCAATTCCTCTTGGATATTCGGGTGGTTACTGCAGGCTTTCGACCGGCACGTGCCGCAGGATCGATTGCAGGTGGCGCGCTTGCTCGAAGGCGTCGTGCAGTGCGTGGTGCGAGGTGGTGGCGCGGGGCGGGCGCGGGCAGGCCGGGACCATTTCGCGCAGGGTGCGATAGTCGCGCTCGTGATAGAACATCCACGGCGCTTCGATACCGCACAAGCGGTACGCCTCGCGCAGAATCGGAAAATCGAATGACGCGCCGCAGCACCAGATGCGCAGATCGTCGCTGCTGCGGTCGGTCGTGTCGTGGCCGTTCAGGAACCACGCGAGTCCGCGCAACGCTTCCGCGATCTCGATGCGGCCATAGTCGTTCGCCAGCTCGGCGCGCGACACAGGGCCCTGGCCGAGCCACCAGTTGAGGGTGTCGGTGTCGATCTCCAGACCGATGGCACGGCTCGATTCCAGGCTGATGCGCGCGTAATAGCGTTGATGCAGCGCGGTCGGTTCTGCACCGTGCGGATCGAAGATAACGGCGCCGATGCTGACAATGGCCGCGCGCGGGCCTTTGCCAAGCGTTTCGAGATCAAGCATTGCGTGACGCGGGGTCATTCGTCTTGCTCCAAATTGTTCAGGCTGCAAAACCTCGCCACCAGTAATCCAGCGAGAAGCCAAAGCGTGGCGGCGAGGCAGAGCGTCATAGGGTTAGGCTGCGAACGGATCGCCGAAGAAGAACGGCATGGCCGTTTTCTCGCGAATGGCCTGGATGAGCGTTTGCGTGGCCGCTTCCAGTACCTTGTCCTGGCGGATCAGCTCGAACCAGAACGTGAGCTTTCCGTCGCGCACGCGGTACCGCAGGCGGGCGTCGATGCGATACGCATCACCGTTCCAGAACACCGGCAGGCCGATGGAGAAGCGGTCGAACACCTGCATCTTTTGCAGGGTCTGTGCATCGTCGTCCTGGATGAACGCCATCTGCACGCCGCCGTTCTGAAGGCGCACGGCACTCTTGAAGCGCACGTCCTGATTCGCTTCAAAGGCAATCGCCATCTCCAGCATCTGCGAGCCGGTGGGGCTGCCTTCGACGCTGGCGACATCCTTGATGTTGTCTTCGATGAAGGCGGCGAACTCGACCTGGGTGAACGGCTTCTTGTTCATGCCCACCCAGCGCTTCCACTCTTCGGAAAACTCGGGCTGGAACGTCGCGCGATGGTCACGCCACGCTGCTGCATGGCTGGCGGCGCCGTGGTCATTCACAACAGCCAGGAATTGCACGCTCCCGGCCGTGTAGTTGGCGGCGCACCAGATCGTGGTCTGGTTCTCGATGCCATGGCGCTGGATGTAATCGGTGAAGCTCTCGGCATCGTGCAGGCGCACCACGGCGAGCTTGCGGAAGGGGGCCGGCGCGAGCTTGGAATCGTCCTTCTCTTCCATCTTCCAGCCGGGCGGCAGCGCGATGCGCTTGCGTGCACCTTCGGGCGCGCCGGCCAGTTCGATGGGCGCCTTCATTTCGCGCGCCAACGTCTCGGCAAGGTTGGGCAAGCATTCCAGCGAGCCAGAAATCATGTTCGGTTCCACAAAGCCTCCTAGGCGGTCTTGAGCTGCGAGGGAGCCGCGTCGGTCGCTGCCGGCACAGCGGTGAGGTTCAGGCTCGGCTGGCGCGGATCGTCGGCAACGAGGTTGCCTTCGGGGGTCGCGAACAGCAGGGCCTCCATCGGGTCTTCTGCGGGCTTGGTGACCTTCACCTTGCCGGTGATGTGCATGGCGCCGCCGCGCGTGGCCTTCTTGACGGTGATGGTCAGATCGACGCGGCCGGCCTTACCGGTGACGTCGACTGCGGCTACCAGCTCGGCCAGCTTGTCGCTGGCGGTGTCGATGAACACACCGCCGCCGATGTGACGCAGCGTGTCCGTGATGGGACGAACAGACATGGATATGCCTCCAGGTTGATGGTCCCCGGCCCTTACGCCCCGGCCGGGGTGGGGAAGTTGCTCGGTTCGCTGCACGGGATGCCCAGTGCATGGCATGCGGCAGCACGTTCAGGATGACCTTCGGTCGCGCACGAGAGCGCGAAGGCCTCAAGACGCTGGAAAAGGGCGGCGTGATCGCGCGTCGGCGCGCTTACGTCGTGCGCAGCCTTGTCGATGGCGTCGAAGAGTTCGGACGCCTCGACGAGGTGACCTTCGGCTGCATCAAAGCTGATCGTGCCGTCGTCGATGAGGTCGCACAGGCGTGAGACCAGGACGGCCAGGCGAGCCAGGGGCAGGGCGTCGCAGGCGTGAGCGTGGCAGGTCATACGGCGCCTCCTGTGGCCTTGGTGATGGCGAGGATTGCGCTGTGGCCGGCTTCAGCGAAGATCTCATCTTGCGTCTTCGGAGATCCGCCCTCGTGGTTCGAGCAGACGGCATCGAGAAGTTTCACCAGCGATGCCGGCAGGTCGGGCGCTGCCGCAACCAGGCGTGCATCCGCCTCTGTCGTTTCAACGTCAGCGATGACGCGCTTTCCTGTCAGGACCGACGGATCGCCAACCACGACGGTGGTATTCGCATGGCATCTCCAATGGGTGGCTTGCCACGGGCCTTGAGTGTGCTGGTTCATTACGCCGGCCTCCGTTGCACTTGGCCAAGCACCGGACGCGGCTCATGGGCGCGCATTTCGCGACGCAGGCCGACGAGCTGGAGTGAAAGGGCCGGCATCAGCTCGCCGTGGTAGTACGCGGCGTGTTCGGCGAACTGCTGGCCGAGTTCATCGGCACGGCGGATCTGGCGCTCGATGGAGCGCTCTTTCATGCGCAGGCGTGCGCGGCGGATCATTTGCTTGATCATGCAAAGACTCCAAGAGGGTCGTAGGTAGTGCCGTCCGGACGGACGTTCAGGTAGGGCTGGCCCAGATCGGCGGGGCGCCACGAAGCGCGCCACATCGAGCCGCGCGGATAGACGTAGGCGCGCTTGGCCAGAAAGATGTCACCGATTGCCGCGATCTCGCGGGCAGCCTGTATGGCGCTGGCAAGGGTCGGGCAATCGGTAAAGGTTCGTCTGGTCAAAATAGGCTCCACGTCCAAGGCGCTGGCTTAGAGGAGGACGCTGTGTGCTGCGTCGATGCGGCATTACACCAGACGGTGATATTTCCGTCAACACCAAATGGTGAATTATAGGCTGTGGGTTTTGAGGATTTGCCCATCCGGGCAGGTATGCGTGGGAAGCAGCGACGACGTAAGAAGTGAGACAGCGGTTGAGGAGCTGCCGCCGTTTAGTAAAAAAAAAGGGGGTGGGATGTTGTGGCTTGAGGTAATAGGTGCCGCGATCGTCGTGGTGGGGTTGGTCTTGCTTGTGCTGAAACCATCAAAATCGGGTGAGAAGGAGCGTGCTTCTCCGTCTGAAAACGGGGCTCACACGCCAATTTCCACGCCGGAAAATACAGAAATTACTGTCGAGGCCCGGCAGGAGGTTGAGGTTGTGCCTCACCTTTCACTCGCCACGCCGAAGCCAGTTAGTAGGAAGCAGACAGGTCTGACGCACGTCTCTGCATTTGCCAAACACGGCCTTTTACATTGGACGAATCCGCTCTATCGCACGCGCGACACGATTAATGTAGGCATTCTCGCCACAGCGAGCACGGGACTAGAAGAGAGGGACGAACTGGTGTCACTTTCCCTCTCCGTGGTCGAAGTTGGGATGCCTGTTGGCGCAAAGATTCGCGGCGTTTGCGAATACACTGGTTTTCGAGAGCCGCGCGGCGCCGTGTCTGCAGGGGCGCGATTGTCGCATGGCCTATCTAATGATGACTTGAAGGGTGCGAGTCTCGACCTGGACGAAGCGACGCGAGTGTTGCGCCAGTCTGATGTTCTGCTTGCACATAACGCTGCATTTCATCGAAGAATGCTAGAACCTATATTTCCAGGTATCGGAGAGCGATGCTGGATATGCTCCGCTAATACCGATGGCTGGCGGACGGCCGACTTAAAGCTTGGCGCCCTGTATGCGTTATTTGGGGGGGCTGCGATCTCCGCGACGGGGGCTCTAGCGAATCGTTATGAGCTGGAGTTCATACTGTTTCAGCATACGAGCAAGACGGACCGTGACACGACTTACATGTCCCGCATGATTCAGTCCCCGCGCGTACTTACTCGCTGGCAAAGCGAGTGGCTCGATAAGTTGTCATGGAGGCTCAAATCGTCAGATGGTGCGTTGAACTTCTCGCGCGCAACTAAGGACAAGAGCAACTTGATGGGTTTGAGGCTCGGTGACTTGGCGAAGCTGTGGACGAAGCCGGGAGTAGAAGAGATTCGTGCGTATATGCGCGGGACGGTTGGCGGGCAGGGTCTCTTGTTTTCGATCAGAGAGTCCTTGAACGAGGATGTCGCTGACAGGCTGCAGGCTGGTGAAACGCTCTATGCACAGGTTGTCGAGGCGTCGTTCAGGGAAACGAGCTTCCAATTGGTTGCTAAACAATCCCGTGTTGCAGGGTAGGGGCTATAGCTTTCGTCCATTCCAGGCCCACACGACACGTCCAAGGACGTGCAGGTTCTCGCGATCTGAGTTGGTTAGGATCTCCGGGTCATAGTTTTTATTGTCGCTTTTGATGATGATGGCCTCGTCAGTTATGCGGCGCTGCACTCGTTTGATGAAGAGATTCCCCTTCAGGCCGATGACGTAGACGGCGTCTAGCTCAATCGTGGTAACACCTCTGTCAACCAACAAGATGTCTCCATCGGTGAATGTAGGGGCCATTGAGTCACCGAACGCTGAGAGCGCCGCTAGATTGCGTGCGTTCGTAATACTCCGAAGGTTTTCGTGCACCCAAGTCTTGGTCAGTTTGATGACGTCCACAACAGACTCGGTCTCAGGCATCGGGCGGCCTAAACCCATGGATGCGACCGCGTTCATTACAGGAATTTGGACGTGATCCGACTGTGGTGTATTTGTGATGACAAACGACGTGTCTTCATCGTCAAACCAGCCTTTAGGCAGACCGGCCTTCTCTTCCATTGAACGCGCCACCTTCTCTCCGAAAGATTTGCGGCCAGCGGCGGTATCGGACAACTGGTTGGGCTGCTTCCCGAGCATATTGGCGACAGCGGTGAGACTTCGTTCCTCGATGAGCTGACGGAGTCGGGCTCGGCGGCGTTCTGCGATATCCATCACGAGATTGCAGCATACATGCACCATTTGGTGTATTCCCTGATCGGTGTTGTTTTTATTCACCGTATGGTGTAATTTCGGCTGCACTATGGACCTCAAAACCTACTTCGTGAAGTTAAGCCTGCAGGAGCGCAAGGCTTTTGCAGTGCGTTGCCGAACGACTGTCGGCCACTTACGGAACGTCGCCTATGGGTTCAAGCCCGCAGGCGAATCGCTGGCTATCAATATCGACCGAGAAAGCAAAGGCGCTGTCCGCGTTGAAACGATGCGACCGGATGTCGACTGGGCCTACATCCGTGGCACGTCAAAGGAGCACGCGGCATGACTTCCACTCAAATACCCCCGAAAGCGCCGCCTCCTCCTCGGCCCGAGACCATCTCACCCCAGCCTGTGTTCGATCCCGTGCATGGCTTGGTCCTTCGCGACGTCCATACCCGGTTCGACGCGTTCTACGTCGACCTTGGTGCAGGGGTCGGCTATGGCCTGTTCCGTCGATCGCCCGGGTCGCCCACAGCATTTCTGCTGGTGCAGGTGGTAGCTGAAAGACCTGCGGGATTGATGTCTTTGGCATATAAGGAGTGCGCGAAATGAGCCTTTGCCAGCGTGTGCGGTCAATGCTGGGCGGCGTCAAGAGAGGTCACTATGGCCGCATATCCGATGCCCTCGTAGACCAATACAGACGCATTGTTGAGCAGCGGATAGCCGACCTTCGCCTGTCCCATCCTATGGCTCGCTCGACCGCGGTTGAAGCGTTTCTTTCGCAAAAGAAATGACCTCGTTGACGTCTATCGCTTCAGTGTGGAACCCGCCCTATACGCAGACAGTGCGCCCGTTTGGCCATCCAGTGAACTAAGGACATAGCTCCGTGACTCAGTACGAAACCCGTAAAACGGACGCCATTCAGGCTCTGCATCTAGACGCAAAAGCCTATCCAGGCGGCATTGCCGCGCTCGCAGAACGGATTGGGCGTTCCCCAGGTGTCTTGCACAACAAGTTCAGTGATGCAGACGATCGATATTCGATCACGGATGCTGAGGCTGACGCGCTAGCCAAAGCGGTCTTTGAGAAGACCGGTTCGCGCGCTTATATCGAAGCGAAATGCCCTATTCATGGCGGCATCTTCGTAGCTCTGCCAGAGAAGGGGGAGGCAGCTGATGACGACGTTTTCGCGGCTTTCCTGCGCGGTATGCGTTCGCTTGGTGTATTGGCCGAGGAGTTGACTGAGGCCCGGGCAGACGGAGTCATCACACCGGACGAATTTGCTGCGATCAATCTTCGGGCACGTAAGCACATCGCGACAATCGTCGAAGCGCTTAAGACGCTTGAGACGCAAGTTCATGATATCGAACAGCCGCCCGTTCCCGTCACATTGCGGAGCGCAACGCGATGAGTTCGCGCCTTCGTCAGCCGGCCTTCGCGAATCAGCTTCGCGAAAAGCGCGAAGCTGGCGAACGCGTTGGCCTGGCCGTCGTCTCCGTCCATCACTGGGACTGCGGAGACTTCTTTGTCGAGCGTGGCGACGTGTTTCGCGTGGTGGTTCCGCCTGACATGGCGCCGGCCGGCGTCGACTACAGCATCTTGCAGGGGCTGGATGTTCTGATCTGCGGGACTTCGTGGCCTCCAATGTACATGGCGTGCCGTGGCGTCATGTCTGCCAATGCCGCCAGCGTATGGGCTGAGCTTGCGGACGGCATTTGCCGGGTAGAGCACGCGCCGTGGTGCCGAGCCGGTGAGTTGATCGAAGCAAGTACGCCCTGCCCAAAAGAGGCTTACGGGTCGGTTCTGCGCGCGTACCGCGACATGATGATCCTCACTGGCGACGGCATCTATGGAACTGAACCCTTCGCGCCGCTGCGAGTTCGCATGCACGAACAGCTGTTCGGTCCATCGGCAATGCTAATGTCATGAGCGCGTGCATGAACGAAACAGATGATTTTGCCGCTGCTCAAGCGCAGTTCCTTGCGCCGAAGGGAAGGCCATCCAATAACGTTGTGCCACTGCAGCAAAAAGAGCCATTGCTGCGCGATGCGTTGTCTTGGCTGGACGAATCGACGCCAGCAGATTGGATCGTGCAGGGCCTTTTGCAGCAGGGCATGGTGTATGCCGTCACGGCGCAAACCAACCATGGAAAAACTGCCGTCACGCTCGATATGGCGCTGGCCGTGGCATCGGGCGGTAAGTTCGCCGGCCGAAGCGTCAAGCAGGGCCGGGTGCTCATCCTGTGTGGTGAGAACCCGGAGGGTTTTCGGACCCGCATGCTTGCGACGATCAGAGCCCGCAATATCGAGCGCGCGACCTTGACGGGACAAATACACGTACTGCCGCTGTCCATGCCGCTGGCAGAGATCCGTGGGCGGTTGCGTGAGGAAGCAACCAAGGTCGGAGAGTTCGCACTGGTGCTGATCGACACGTCCGTGTCGTTCTTCTCTGGCGATAGCGAGGATGACAACGTTCAGGCGCGCGATCACGCGCTCGATATCCGCAGCCTCACCCTCTTGCCTGGCAAGCCCGCGATCGCGGTGAACTGCCATCCGTCCAAAGGTGCGACACAAGACACGCTCGTCCCCCGCGGGGGCGGCGCGTTCCTGAACGAAATCGATACCAATCTCACGGTCTGGAGCGATGGCGACGTGGCCACCCTCCACTGGCACCACAAGAAGCGGGGGCCGGACTTCGATCCAATGTACTTCCGCTTTCAGGGCGGTTCGATCACGGACGCTGGTGGCATCAAGGTACCGACCGTTGTCGCGATGCACATCAGCGACGACCAGGAAGACGCGCTCTTCAAGGAGCGCAGAGAGCACGAGAACCGTGTTTTGGTGGCTATGGCGGACGCGCCTGGCGCCAGCTACGCGGATCTCGCAGCCGAGTGCGGCTGGGGTCGTGACAACGGCAAATCCCGTGTGAAGCGAATCATGGACCGCCTCAAAGACGATGGCCTGGTGGTCAAACATCGCGGGCGCATGCGGCTAACACAGAAGGGTGATGACGAAGCCAAGAGATCGCGAAGGTAATAGGAAACATCGAATAAGCGCTCCCGGCCTTTGAGTGAGCGCATCGCGTAATGCCCAGCCTCCCGGCGTGCCGTAGTGAGGGTGGGGCCGCAGCCGAATCCAACGCTGCGTGCACGCGATCCCCTCCGCCGTCGGCACAGGACGGTTACAGGTGAATAGCCGGGATGCAGGGAATCACAGGTCGCGGTTGCGAGAGGTGAGGTCGTTTCACGTCTGTGTGAAACGTTTCGGAACGGTGCGAAACGATGAAACGACGAGCGGTATCCGCTCGGTTTTTTTGGATCGTAAGAAGGGGCTCGCTGTAGCCTGCCACCACCCCCACACACCCCCCCTAAAGGGGGTGTGATGTGGGGTGGTGAAGCAGCAGGCAGAGGCGCCTGGGTGGCAGCAGTGGAATTGACAGCGGACGAGAACGAGCGGGCAAGACAGGTCTGGGCGCAGATGCCGGCGGACATGCGGGAGTTCGTGGCGCAGTGTGTGGCGCTCGGAATGATCGAAGGGCGGCGTGGATTGGCTCAATGCAAGGTCGCCCCGGTGGGCGCGTTGCCCGGGCCGGATCGAAGTACGGTGGTGAGCTTGGCAGAGATCGAGATCCTCTCTGTCGAAGAACGGAAACAGCGAGATGCGAAGTGCAAGCATCTGGCATGGTAAGGAGCGGGATATGGGGGCAATGGTGCGTGTTGCTGGTGATGTTGTATGCATTGACTTGGAGCGGCTGGCCTTGGAGCGTTTGGTTCGCTTGCAGGTCTTGTTGGAGGATTGGGCTGTGTGGTGTGAGGGCTTTCAAGAAGACCTTGGTTATCGGCGCCGCGTGGCCGGCATGGTCTCGGGCGGCAGCGACACGCAGCGTAGTGAAGACAATGAGTCGGCCTATGTCGGGCGTCGGTGTGAGCTCGTGGATGCTGCTATCGACGACTTGCCGCCTGCGCAGCGAATCGCCATACATGTGCGTTACGGCTTGATGGCTTCAGTGGTGCGCTATCCACGCGACAACCATGTGCAACTGCTTGATGAGGCGCACCAGGCGCTGATACGCGCACTGCGGCGCAAGGGGGTTGACATCTGAGTGCGCCAGCCTAGAATTCGCTCCGTAGCGCCCAAGTTGCGCCCAAAAAATTCAGAAGCCCGAGTTGCGAAAGCGCCTCGGGCTTTTTCATTTCCGGTTCCCGAATCGGGCATCCTCGAAAGGGGGTGATCCTTCCATGCGTGATACGCGCAAGTCATCCGCCCAGCGCGGCTACGGCGGAAAGTGGCAGCGTGCACGTGAGCTTTGGTTGCAGCAGCATCCGCTGTGTGCCGAATGCGCACGGCTGGGGCAGGTGACGGAAGCTACGGTGGTGGACCACGTCACTCCGCATCGGGGTGACGCGAAGCTCTTCTGGGACCGGAAGAACTGGCAATCGTTGTGCAAGCGGTGCCACGACTCGCACAAGCAGCGGCTGGAGAAGTCGGGCCGCGTGGTCGGCTGCGGACTGGATGGACTGCCCGTCGATCCGTTCCATCCATGGAATGAGGGAGGGGTGGGCCAGAAGTCGGGAAGAACGGGGGCCTAGACCGCCCGTTCCCCTCCGTCCGTAGCGGCGGGAAATATGGGAGGGGGGGTATTCCTCTTCGGTAGTGATACGACAAGCCGTCCGGTAACCCGGGCGGCTTTTTTATTTGGAGCATGGACATGGCAGGCAACCAGAATTCGGGACGCAAACCGCTGCCAGCCAACGTCCATGTGCTGCAAGGAAACGCCTCCAAGCGTAGCGCGGCAAGCCTTACCGACACGCTGCGTCCGCCGACCGCAACGCCGGCTGCGCCAGCGCATCTATCGGACGATGCGCGCGCTGAATGGGATCGCGTCACGCCCCTGTTGGCAGCGATGGGCCTGATCGCCGAGATGTATATGACGCCGCTGGCCGTCTATTGCCAGGCGTGGGGTCGATACGTAGCTGCCGAAAGGAAACTCGCCGAACTGGGCGAGCGCGGCTTGGTAGAAAACACGCCCAGCGGCTACAAGCAGATGGGCGTGTGGTTGCAGATCAGCAACCGGGCGGCCGAGCAGATGAAGACATTTGCATCTGAGTTCGGCATGACACCCAGTGCCATCGCGCGGGTGTCGGGTAGCGTGCCGCAAGGCGATCTGTTCGGGTATGGCGAGCAAGAGACCAAGGGCGCGAGCCGCTTCTTCGCGAAGTAAGGCGACGGAGAAAAGCGATCCGGTTACCTGGTTCGCGCAAGAAGTCTCTGCCGGCACGGTAATCGCCGGCCCGCATGTTCGGGCGGCGTGTGCGCGCCACCTGCGCGACTTGGTGGAAGGGCCGAAGCGCGGGCTGCGCTGGGATGTAGACGCCGCGCTGCATGCCATCGCGTTTTACCGTGAGGTGTTGTTCCTCAACGGCGGTGAGTACGAAGCCAAGCCGTTCGAGCTGCTGCCGTGGCAGCAGTTCATCGTTGGCAGTCTGTTCGGATGGAAGGGCTCTGACGGATACCGGCGCTTTCGGGTGGCCTACGTTGAAACTGGCAAGGGTTCTGGCAAGAGCCCGCTGGCCGCCGGCGTTGGTATGTTCGGCCTGACGGCAGACGACGAGCCGCGTGCCGAGATCTACGCCGCAGCGACGAAGAAGGATCAGGCCATGGTCCTTTTTCGCGATGCGGTGGCCATGTTCCAGCAGTCGCCAGAGCTGCTCCAGCGGCTCAAGCCGGGCGGTACCGGCGAGAACGTATGGAACCTCGCGTATCTGGACGGCAATGCTTTCTTTCGCCCGATCGCGGCCGATGATGGGCAGAGCGGACCACGTCCGCACGTGGCGTTGATCGATGAGATCCACGAGCACAAGACCAATGTCGTGGTGGAAATGATGCGTGCGGGCACGAAGAGCCGGCGCCAGGCGCTGATCTTTATGATCACGAACAGCGGGTCGAACAAGACTTCGCCCTGCTGGCATTACCACGATTACGGCGCCAAGGTTGCCGCCGGCACGCTGGAGAACGACTCGTTCTTCTCATTCATCTGCGCACTGGACGAAGGGGATGACCCCTTCGCGGATGAAGACTGCTGGGCCAAGGCCAATCCGAGCCTGCAACACGCAAATCTGCCGGGCTACAAATACCTGCGCGAGCAGGTCGCTGAAGCGCGCGGCATGCCAAGCAAAGAGGCATTGGTTCGGCGATTGTGCTTCTGCGAATGGACGGGTGCCGAAAACCCCTGGATCTCGGCGGATATCTGGCTGGGCGCCAAGCGGGACTATGACTGGCGCGAACTCCGTGGGCGCCGTGCATATGCAGGTCTCGACCTGAGTTCGACCACCGACTTGACTGGACTGGTCCTGTGGATCGAGCCCGAAGAAGAAGGTGAGCCCTGGCGCCTTGTGCCCTTCTGCTGGTTGCCAGAGGAAGGCCTGGAGAAAAAGCAGGAACTCGATCGCGTACCGTACCTTGCATGGCGTGCGGGTGGGTGGCTGGAGACCACGCCAGGCAGGGCCGTCAGCAAGCTTGCCGTGCTGCGCCGTCTGGTAGAGGTCGGTGAGTTTTTCGAGCTTGTCATATGCGGTTATGACCGGTGGCGTATCGAAGATCTCAAGGCTCTCGCAGAAGACAGCGGCATAGATCTGCCTGCCATGGAGCCCTTCGGACAGGGCTATAAGGACATGAGTCCGGCCATTGAACAGTTCGAGACTGCGTTGTTAAACGGCGATGTGGTGCACGCGGGGCATCCAGTGATGACCTGGTGTGCGTCAAACGCGGTGACGGTGAGCGATGACGCAGAGAACCGCAAGCTCAGCAAGGACAAGGCCACCGGCCGTATCGACTTGATGGTGGCGGCGGTGATGGGCGCGGGTCTCGCGCTGGTGCCGCGTGAAGACGAAGACTCTCTGGACGACTTTTTGGCGAATCCGATTTACGCATGATAACGACCAAGCAAATGCAGCCGGCCCGCATCAAAGCGGCCATCGTCGGCGCGGTGGAAGGGTGGCTGGGCCGCCCTATCCGTCTCACCGACGGTGCATTCTGGGGGGCGTGGCTGGGCGC